>JBKQMT010000153.1:0-56113 GCA_052146595.1 Acidimicrobiales bacterium | reverse complement strand
GCTGCTCCTCTTGAGCCTCACCGGCGCCGGCTTCGGCCGCGCCCTCGTGGCCCTCGGGCGCTACCAGCCCCTTCTCGTCCGCACGACGGTGCTGCACAAGGGCACCGCCTTTCTCCATGCGTGGCTGATCGTCCTCAGGTCCTTCGCACGGCCCTCGGTCTGGGTAACAAGGCCAAGGGTGGTCATCCGCGTTACAGTCGGGGATTATCAGCTGCTTGGCGGCACACCCAAAGCTTTGCCGAGGCCGGTGCGGTCCGTCGCACCGGACAGCTATCCCTCTTGCCGAAGTGGCAGCCGAGGTATCTTGGTGTGCCGCGAGTGGGCGGGGACCGCTAGTCAGCCCTCTCGAAGAGGGATGTGGTTCGGGAAGCCCTGGCAGCTGTAAGTAGGGGCAGCGGGCTGAACGGAGGTGTCGTGGCAACCAGCGCTAGCAGGGATGAAGGGGAGCTGAAGGGACAGCGGCGAATAGCGCTGGCTCGCGCGCTTCCTGCGAGTATCCCGCGCGAGCCGCGACGGCTGATCGAGTGGAGGGGTGAGCGCTGCCTCCCGTGGACCGACGACCTGGCGATGCTCTACGAGCACTATCACCGGTACCTGTTCGCCGCAGCCCTCGCTCCAGGTCGGCGTGTGCTCGACCTCGCCACGGGAGAGGGCTACGGCGCGGCCCTGCTCGCCACTCAGGCCGAGGAAGTGGTGGCGATCGACATCGACGGGACGGCCGTCGAGCACGCGCGGGCGAATTACCGCCTGGCGAACCTGACTTTCAGCCAAGCCGACGTCCTGGATCTTTCCGAGCTGGCCGACGGTTCGTTCGACCTCGTGACCTGTTTCGAAGCTCTCGAGCACATCACCGCGCACGATCAGCTTCTCGCCGAGGTGCTGCGGGTGATGACCCCCGGAGGTGCCCTGCTGGTGTCTACTCCGGACCGGCTCGTCTCCTCGGAGGAGGAGGGCCGTTACAACCCGTTCCACACCCATGACGCGGCTCAGGACGAACTCGTCGCACTGCTCTCGGAGCATTTCCCCCAGGTGCGTGTCTGGGGCCAGAACGTCGCCGTCGGGTCGATCATCGCCCCGTCCGGGTCCGAGCGCGGCTCTGGAGAAGTCCTGACGCTGGCCAGGGAGCAGGATGGCTGGACCCCCGGCGTGAAGCTCACCTCGACATACCTCCTGGCCGTCGCCTCGCGGTCTCAGCTGCCGGAGCTGCCCGACTATTCGACCCTGGTCGACATCGGCCTGGAGCTCGTCGTCACGAGGGAGGCCGAGCGGGACACGGCGCGGGCGGAAGCGACCCGCCTCTCCGAGCTCGTCGCGGCGAGGGAGCTCGAGCGGGACACGGCGCGGGCGGAAGCGACCCGGCTCTCCGAGCTCGTCGCGGCGAGGGAGCTCGAGCAGGACGCGGCTCGGGCGGAGCTGACCCGGCTCTCGGACCTCCTGGGCACGAGGGAGGCCGAGCTCGAACAGGCGCGATCGGAGGGCGCCAGGCTTCTCGAGGAGCAAGGGGACCTGTATCGGGAGCTGTCCGCCGACCACGACGACGCTCTGCGTTCGTTGCAGCATCTGCGCCGTCGCGCGGCTCACCTCGAGCGCCGCCAAGAGGCGCTGCTGGCGAACATCAGGACGATCCCCGGTCAGGCCGCCGCCGAGCTGAACGAGCTCAAGAGCTCGGCCATCTACCCTCTCTTGGAGCAGTACAGACGCTCGGTGGAGCGTTTCGCGCCCGCAGGGAGCCTCCGCCGTGAGAGCTATCAGCGCCTTGTCTCCCGTGCCTCCCGTTCGGTGCTGCCGCGTTCGGCTAGCTCATCGGCCGGGGGAGGGATCCCGCCCCTCCCGACGGTCGCCGAGCCCGAGGTCAGCATCATCCTGCCGGTCTACAACAACTGGGAGCTCACCGTTGCCTGCCTGCGCTCGCTTGCCTTCGACATCTCGGCGGTGAAGTACGAGCTCATCGCAGTCGACGACGCCTCCACGGACGAGACCGACGAGTACCTGCCGAAGGTCGAGGGCATCACCGTGGTGCGCCAGGAGCAGAACGCGGGCTTCATCGGAGCGGTGAACGCAGGGCTCGACGTGGCTCGGGGCCGTTTCATCGTGCTGCTGAACAACGACACCGTTGTCCTGCCGGGCTGGCTCGATGCCCTCATGCGGACCATAGAGGTCGAAGAGAACGTGGGCATCGTGGGTGCCAAGCTCGTCTATCCCGACGGGCGGCTCCAGGAGGCGGGGGGGATCATCTGGAGAGACGGCTCGGGCCTCAACTACGGCCGGGGCGGGGATGCCGACGACCCGGCGTTCAACTTCGTTCGCGACGTGGACTACTGCTCTGGCGCCTGCCTCCTGGTCCGCAAGGAGATCCTGGACGTTCTCGGGGGGCTGGACCGCCGTTACTCACCGGCGTACTACGAAGACACCGACCTGGCTTTCGCGGCCCGCAAGCTGGGCTACCGCGTCGTGTACCAGCCGGAAGCCAAGATCCGCCACGCCGAGGGCGCGAGCAACGGGACCGACGAAGAATCAGGGATCAAGCGATACCAGAAGGTCAGTCGCGAGGCGTTCCGTCTCAAGTGGCAGACCGAGCTGCTGGCCCAGCACGAGAGCGACCCTGCTCTCGAGCGGATCGCAAGCCGGCGCGGCGCCGCCGGCCAAGTGCTCGTCGTGTCCGACCGGGTTCCCCTGCCGGACCAAGACTCCGGCTCGAAGCGGATGTCGGAGTTGCTCCTGGCGCTGCGCGACCTCGGGCTTTCGGTGACCTTCGTCCCCAACGACGGCCAGAGGCAAGGTGCCTATTCGACAACCTTGCAGCGGGCGGGCATCGAGGTTCTCTACGGGCCTATCGACGAGAGGAAGCTCCTTCGTGAGCTCGCCCCAGCGCTCGACGTCGCCATCCTCTCCCGACCGGAGCCCACCTGGCGGTGGCAGCCCATGGTCCGAGAACTTTGCCCTGAGGCGAAGATCATCTACGACACCGTCGATCTCCACTTCCTGCGTGAGGCGCGAAGAGCCGAGATCGAAGCCGACCCGGCAGTCGCGCGAGCCGCCGCCCGCTACCACGACATGGAGCTCGCCCTGGCTCGGATGGCCGATGCCACCCTTGTCGTGTCCGCGGCGGAGCGTGACGTCCTGCTGGATGAACAGCCAGAGCTCCAGGTTCACGTCGTGCCCAACATCCACGGGGAAGAGCACACGGGCCGCAGCTTCGAAGAGCGCAAAGGCGTTCTCTTCGTGGGAAGCTTCCCGCACCTTCCGAACCGTGACGCGGCCCACTGGCTCGTCGAGGAGATAATGCCCTTGGTGCGCCTGGAGGATCCGGATATTCCCACTTACATCGTCGGCAGCTCTCCGACAGACGACATCCTCGCCCTCGAGAGCGACACCGTCCGGATCCTGGGATGGGTCCCCGATCTCGGCAATCTCTACGAGCACGCGCGCCTCTCGGTCGCCCCGTTGCGTTATGGCGCGGGCGTGAAGGGCAAGGTGGGCGAGAGCATGGCTCATGGGCTGCCCGTGGTCAGCAGCCGGCTGGGAGCCGAGGGCATGGGCCTCGAGCACGAGTACGACGCGCTCGTGGCGGAAGGGGCGCCGGCCTTCGCGGCGGAGATCCTCCGCGCCTACCACGACGCCGAGCTGTGGACTCGCCTCGCCAGCAATGGCCGGCGCACGATCGCCCGGGCCAGTTCGCCCTTCGCGATCCGTTCGTCGCTGGCGAAGATCCTGGAGGAGATCGGCGTCAAGGTACGAGTGCCCGACGCCAGCCGCTCGTCCCATCTTGCTCACAACGGTGCACAGGACGGCGATTAGCCCCCGGATCTCCTAGGCGGGCCGACCGATCGGGTCAGCGCCCGCCTAGTGGGAACGCCGAAAGGGGCTTCGGGCCCATCTCGACGTCGGGCCAGACGGCGGCAAAGCGTTCGTAAACAGGTGGCCGACCGAGCACCTCTTGCACGAAACGCACGGCACACATCGGGTTGATCGAGTTCCGTAGAGGGATGACGACCGCGCGGACCTGCCAGGTGACGAAGTTGGCACGCGCCGCCGGTATGAGAGCCGGGGAGGGGACGTGCTCGGTCGTGGTGACCTGCCAGCAACTGCTGAAGGCGGCTTCGGTCGCGCCCGCGTGGGCGTTGGCCGTGGTCGCCTCACCGGCCGGGATGCGGTACTCGAAGCCGTCGACGGACTGCCACACCATCGCCGAAACGTGAATGTTGCGGGCGAGCGGGTAGGTGAGCAGGGTGCCACCGTCGATGTCAGGTACGACGATCGGCCGCACGAAGGCGTTCGGCATGTACACCCGGCCGATGTTGTAGGGCCAGCCTGGCGCGAGCGACACGACACCGGCCACCGCCAGCACTACGAAGACCGGGAGAGGCGAGTAGGCGATGCTGCGGGCCCACCTCGGCTGCCCCTGCAGCCTGCTGCGCGGTGGCCTGGTCCACCGGGCGCGGTCCAAGACGACGGCCACGGCCATGGCGATGAAGAGCCACATGAAAAGGCAGTAGCGGGCGGCCACCTCGCTCTGCACGAAGGGCAGGTGCGTGAAGATGTCGAAGGGGAGGCGGATGGGGGTCACGTGACCCCAGACACGAAGGCGTGAGCCCATCGACAAGAGCAGCGACAACGCTGCCATCACGACCGAGAAGCGCAGGAGTCCGTCGCGACGAAAGCGGGCCGCACCCAAGATGAGGAGCAGCAGGATCGGGATGCCGACATACGAGCCGTTCTCGGCAACATCTGGCTGCCTGACCCCGAGGGCGGAGGTCAGGTACATGAACGAGCTCCCGGTGCTCGACAGGCCGAAGGAGAAGTGCTGGTTCAGGGAGGGGATGATGAGCCCGGCGAGATCGGTCGAGAGCCCGGCGAGGACGTGAGGGGAATGGACGGCGCCTGGAACGTGCTCGGGACCGGTCCGGGCCACGATGGCGAACCAGGCCGCGAAAGGAACGAGCAGCACGACCCCGAGGACGATGGCCTTGGCGGCGTAGGGGAAATGGCTTGCGATGAGCTGTCGCCGGGCGATGGCGAGGACGACGATCCCCATTGCCGCCACGGTCAGGATGCAGGCGAGCAGCTCGGCCGACCAGCCGAGCTGGACGATCATGACAAGCCCGAGGGCGATGCCCAAGAGCCACCAGCGCCCCCTCTGGCGGACGATTATCTCGTCGAGCAGCAAGACCATGAGCGGGGGCACGATCGCCAGGAGAAGGAAGAGGTGTCCCTCCCCCTGGCCGATCATGTAGGGGCAGAACCCGTAAAAGAGCCCGCCCACGAAGGCGGCCGGGATCCAGCTCGTGAAGCGGCGCAGGACGAAGAACATGGCCGCCGCCGAGCCGGCAAAAGCCAGGGAGAACAGCACGTTGAACGTCGCGATCGGTCCGGCGAGCAAGGTGATCGGGGTACCGATGGCTCCTGCGAGCGGCATCGAGGTGTTGTCGGCGAGGTCAACTCCCCAGGGATAGTTGAGCCAGTTCGTGCGGAGAGGGTTCTGCAGATGGGTGAGGGCGTGGGCTCCCCAGGCCAGGAACCACACCTCTTGCCCGCTGTCGCCACAGCCGCCGCACTGCATCGTGTGCGTCACCCCGCCCGTCCACGAAGGCAGGTTCGAGACGACGCCGAGGCACAGGTAGACGGCCATCACGCCGGCGATGACGATCCTTCCCCGCCACACCGGCTCGGCGCTTGCAACAGAGGACGCCTGCAGGTCCTCGGCACCGACAAGAGGCGGCGCTTGAGGGCGCGCGCCGAGTTCTGGACCCGTGCTCATCAAGGCAGCAGCTTGGCACAAGCCGCCGACCGGCGACAGGCAACCATCACCGGCCATGGCCCAAAGCCCAGGGCGCGTCGCGCCCGGGTGGCAAGGTTCGGAAAAATGAGCCGCAATCAGCCGGGTTATACTCGCTCAACATCCCAAGCATTCGAACGGAGGAACTCGTGCAGATTGGGATCCTCACTGGTGGAGGAGACGCGCCCGGGCTCAATGCGGCCATCCGAGCCGTGGCAAAATTGGCTTTCCGCGACGGGGTCGAGGTTCTCGGGGTGCACAACGGCTGGGCCGGCCTGCTCGAGGACGGCGAAGTCAGCCCGCTGCGCCCTGCGGAAGTGGCCGAGATCCTGAATCGTGGTGGCACGATCCTGGGCACTTCGCGGGTCAACCCCCTGGCGGACGCCGCCAAGATGGATGCCGTCATTGCCAGCATCGGCCGCCTCGGCCTTGACGCGCTGGTGGCCATCGGGGGAGATGACACGCTCTCGGTGGCCGCTGCACTGGCGGATCGGGGACTGCCGGTGGTCGGCGTTCCCAAGACGGTGGACAACGACCTCATGGTCACCGAGTACTGCATTGGCTTTGACACTGCGGTCGCGCTGGTCACTGAGGCCATGGACCGGCTGCATACCACTGCTGCCTCACACCACCGAGTGATGGTGGTCGAGGTGATGGGACGCGAGGCCGGCTGGGTGACGCTGATGGGGGGCGTCGCCGGATGTGCCGACATGATCATCATCCCGGAGTTCACCGTCAGTGTGGAGGAGGTCGTCGACCATCTCCACGCCCGCCGCCAGCAAGGCAGGACCCACAGCGTCGTCGCCGTCGCGGAGGGAGCCGAGATCACCGGCCTGCCCACCCCGTTGGACAGTGAGGCACCTCTCGACGCCTTCGGGCATCCCCAGCTCAGCCGCCGCGGCATCGCCGAGCGTCTCGGACGCCAACTGGAGGACGTGACCGGCCATGAGACCAGAGTCGCCGTCCTGGGCCATACCCAAAGGGGAGGCACGCCGACCGCTTATGACCGGGTCTGGGCGACACGGGTCGGCGCTGCCGCTTACAAGCTCGTGCGCGAGGGGCGCTTCGGTCAGATTGCCATAAAGCGCGGCGACAACGTGGAGAGCGTCCGGCTGTCCGAAGTGGTCGCCGAACCCCGCCTGGTGCCTGAGGAACTGTACCGACTGGCGGAATTGCTGTACTGACCAGCCGTGCCCATCTCCGGGGTCCTGCCAAGTTGCTTTCGCGCGCCAACTTTCGCAATCTCGCCATCGTCGCCCACGTCGACCACGGCAAGACCACGCTCGTCGACGGGATGCTCTGGCAGTCGGGAGTCTTCCGCGCCAACCAAGAGGTCAACGAGCGGGTCATGGACTCGATGGACCTCGAGCGCGAGAAGGGCATCACGATCTTGGCCAAGAACACTTCCGTACGACACGGAGGTGTGAAGCTCAACATCGTCGACACGCCCGGCCATGCCGATTTCGGCGGGGAGGTCGAAAGAGCCCTCGCCATGGTCGACGGCGTTCTCCTGCTTGTCGACGCGAGCGAAGGCCCGTTGCCCCAGACTCGATTCGTGCTGCGCAAGGCGCTGGAGCGGCGTCTGCCGGTGGTGCTCGTCGTCAACAAGATCGACCGGCCCGATGCCCGCCCGAAGGAGGTCGTAGACGAGATCTACGAGCTCTTCTTGGACCTGGACGCCGACGAGGAGCAGATTGAGTTCCCGATCGTTTACTGCAACGCCAGGGCCGGGCGCGCCTCGCTCGATCCGGCCGTGACGGGCACGGACCTTGAGCCTTTGTTCCAGGTCATCAACGAGTACATCCCTGCCCCCACCTTCGAACCCGGCCATCCGCTGCAAGCTCTTGTCACGAACCTCGACGCTTCTTCGTACGTGGGCCGGCTCGCGATCTGCCGCGTGCTGAACGGCACGATCCGGCGTGGCCAGCAGGCGGCGTGGTGCCGGGCCGACGGGGTCGTGGAGCGGTTCAAGGTCGCCGAGCTGTACGTGTCCGAAGGGCTCGATCGCGTCGAGGCCGCCGAGGCCGGCCCCGGGGAGATCATCGCCGTGGCAGGGCTGTCCGAGGTCACCATCGGCGAGACGCTCTCGGACCCGGACGACCCGCGGCCGCTCCCGGTCCTCATCGTGGACGAGCCGAGCCTCGGCATGACGATCGGGATCAACACCTCGCCCCTCTCGGGCACCGAGGGGTCGAAGGTCACCGCCCGCCTGCTCAAGAACCGCCTCGACGCCGAGCTGGTCGGCAACGTCTCGATCCGATTGCTGGTGACGGAGCGCCCGGACACCTGGGAGGTGCAGGGCCGCGGCGAACTGCAGCTCGCCGTGCTCGTCGAGATGCTGCGCCGGGAGGGCTTCGAGCTCACCGTGGGCAAGCCGCAGGTCGTGACCCGGATGATCGACGGCGAGCTGCACGAGCCGGTGGAAGCAGTCTCGATCGACGTGCCCGAAGAGTTCCTGGGCGTCGTCACCCAGCTGCTGTCGTTGCGCAAGGGCCGCCTCGTGCAGATGGTCAACCACGGCACGGGCTGGGCGCGGCTCGACTACTCGGTGCCTTCTCGAGGCCTGATCGGCTTCCGTACCGAGTTCTTGACCGAGACCCGCGGGACCGGAGTCCTGCACCACATCTTCGACCGGTTCGAGCCGTGGCACGGCGAGCTGCGGACGCGTTCGTCCGGTTCCCTCGTTGCCGACAGGCGGGGCCTTACCACCAATTACGCCCTGTTGAACCTGCAAGATCGCGGGGCGCTGTTCGTCGGGCCGGGCGTGGAGGTCTACGAGGGGATGATCGTCGGCGAGAACGCCCGTTCCGAGGACATGGACGTGAACCCGACCAAGGAGCGCAAGGTCACCAACATGCGGTCCTCGACCTCCGAGGAGCTGGTACGCCTGATCCCGGCCAGGTTGCTCTCCCTCGAGCAGGCGCTCGAGTTCATCCGGGAGGACGAGTGCGTCGAGGCGACCCCGCTCAGCGTGCGGCTGCGCAAGGTCGTGCTCGATCAGGCCGAACGTGGGCGGCGGACCGCTCAATCCAAGCGCGCCCGTTTCCAGGATGAAGCGCGCCAAGCGGAGGCGGATCGGTACGCCGGCTGAGCCCGGTCACGCTCGGAGGCCGACATCCGCCCGAGTTCACCGGGCGCCCGAGCTCACCGGGTCCTCGAGCTCACCGGGTCCTCGAGCTCACCGGGCGCCTGAGCTCACCGGACGCCTGCGCTCGGCGAGAGGGCGGTGACTCTCAGCGCTGGGTGCTCGAAGCGCCCAAGCCGGCCGTCGCTCGCCGCAAAGCCGCCTCGAGATGGGCTGCGTAGAGCACTCCCACCACCTGGCCGTCCTCGAGCACGGCGGCGGCACGACGCCGGCCGGCGAGAAGAGACTCGACCGCCACCGGGTAGAGGGGGTCTTGCGGGGCGAGGGAGGGAGGGAGGTGATCGGTGGCGTCCCCGACCAGGAGCGCCCCGGCGCGGCCGGCGAGGTGATCGGCTGCGATCAGGCCCACGTACCGCCCGTGGTCCACGACGGGCAGCACCCGGCCGGGCGTCGCCTCCAGGAACGGCGCCACGACCGACAGCGGGAAGCTGACCTCGAGGGTCGCCGGGTCGTGCACCATGACATCGGTGACCTTCAGACCTCCCGTTGCCGAGCGAACGGCGGCAGCGCGCTGCTCGCCGCCAGCCCCCACCACGACGAACACCCCGATCAGGGAGAGCCACAGGTCGAAGCGGAGCCCGAAAAGGATCATGGCGAGGCCCATCAGCCGCCCGATCCGCACAGCGAGCACCGTCGCCCGCAGATCGCCCCGCTTTCGTGCCAGCAGGGCGCGCAGCACCCGGCCGCCGTCCATCGGGATCGCGGGAAGCAGGTTGAAGCCTGCAAGCAGGAAGTTGACCCACATGAGCCGACTCAAAAGTGCCCCGGAGAAAAGCGCCGGCGGCCACAGGTGCGCCCCTGCCATGTAGCCGACCAGGGCCAAGAGGAGACCCAGGGCGACGCTTGCCAGGGGTCCGGCGATGGCGATGGCGAGCTCGTCGGGGGGCGGGCCCGGTAGGCCGGAGATCTCCGAGGCTCCGCCTATGGGCAACAAGACGATGTCTCGTACGACAAAGCCGCGGCGGCGGGCCACGAAGCTATGGGAGAGCTCGTGGAGCACAACGCAGACGAAAAGCGCCGCGATCCACGCCAGGCCCTCGAGGAATGAGAGCGCGGTCAGCTTGCTACCGGCGGGAATGACCACCAAGAGGGCGAGCAACGGGAAGCTCCAGTGGAGGCGGATCGGTACGCCTTTGATGCTCCCTATTCGAAATGACCGACCCATGCCCGTGCTCTCTCCTGTCTCACCTCGAGGTTACGGCGCGAAACGCCTCGCTCGGGTTCGCGCTGCGGGCGCCCGCAGCGTGGGTCTAGTTAGCTTGGCGGCCATGGCCCGAGGAAAGCTGCTCGTCGACCTCGGGCCGCTTCGCCACTCACAACCGTTCCGGCGTCTTTGGGGCGGCTACCTCGTGTCGACTCTCGGCTCCCAGTTGACGGTGGTCGCGATCCCATACCAGGTGTTCAAGCTCACCCACTCGTCCCTGGACGTGGGCCTGGTGGGGCTGGCCCAGATCCTGCCCGTGCTCGCCGGTTCGCTTTTCGGCGGCTCGATCGCCGACGCCGTCGACCGGCGGGCCTTGCTTCTCCTCACACAGCTCTCGTTGGCGACCTGCAGCCTCGGGCTCGCCCTCAACTGCCTTGGCGGTCACGCCGCCCTTTGGCCGTTGTACGCCCTGAGCGCTCTCGGAGCCGGAGTCGCCAGCGTCGACAGCCCGGCGCGCTCGGCGGTGCTCGCCACCTTGGTGGGCCGGCCCATGTTCGCGAGCGCGAACGCTCTCTGGCAGCTTCTCTTCCAGCTGGGCCAGGTGGGGGGGCCGGCGATCGCCGGGCTCCTTCTCGGCCAGGTCGGCATCGCCTCGGTGTACTGGATCGACGCCGCCACCTTCGCCGTCTCCCTCCTGGCGGTCGCGAGCCTTCCCGCTCTCCGGCCCCCCGGGGGCGGGACCCGCTTCGGCTTCGGCTCGATCGCCGAGGGGCTCCGTTACCTGAGGGGCCGGCCCGTGCTGCAGGGGACCTTCGTCATCGACCTGAACGCCATGGTTCTCGGCATGCCGCGGGCGCTGTTCCCGGCCCTGGCCCTTGTTCGTTTCCACGGCGGCGCCGGCACGGTCGGGCTCCTCTACGCGGCGCCGGGCGCTGGGGCGCTGATCGGTGCCCTGCTCACCGGTTGGGTGGTCGCCGTCCGAAGACAAGGTCGGGCAGTCCTGGTCGCCGTCGCCGTCTGGGGAGCAGCCATAGCCGCCTTCGGTCTCGTGCCGTGGCTGGCCGCCGCCCTGGGCCTGCTGGCGCTCGCCGGCGGGGCCGACGTCGTCTCGGCTGTCTTCCGAGGCACGATCTTGCAGCTCGAGGCGCCCGAGGCGCTGCGTGGCAGGCTCTCGTCTGTCCATACGGCTGTCGTGACGGGCGGGCCGCGCCTGGGAGACTTCGAGGCCGGCGCTGTGGCGGCGCTGTCGACGCCGCAGATCTCGGTCGTCTCCGGAGGGCTCGGCTGCCTCCTCGGCGTCGGCCTCGTCACCTGGCTGATGCCGCGCTTCGCCCGCTACGACACCGGCGGGCCGGAGGGCCACGGGCCTGCATCTCGAGGTGTGCAAGGCTAGGAGCATGGACATAGGAATTCTCGGAGGGACGGGCCCCGCAGGCAAGGCACTTGCCGCCCGGCTGGCGTCTGTTGGTATGTCGGTGTCGATCGGTTCGCGCTCGGCCGAGCGCGGGGAAGAGACTGCTACCGAGCTTCGTGACAAGTGGGCGGGGCGCGCTTTGGATCTGCACGGTTCCTCGAACGCGGTGGCCTGCGAGGCGGACATCGTCGTCGTCGCGACACCGTGGGACGGCGCCCCCCATACCGTTGCCGCCCTGGCCGACCGCCTCGAGGGCAAGGTCGTCATCTCCATGGCGAACGCGCTCTTCAAGGTCGGCGACGACATGGAGGCGGTCGTGCCCGCCCGCGGCTCGCTGTGCGTGGCGGTCCAGGATGCGGCCCCGCGGGCGCTGGTCTCGGGTGCGTTCCATCACCTCCCTGCCCGCGGCCTCGCCAACCTCGAGGAGCCACTGGACGCCGACGTCCTCGTCTGCTCCGACCACGTCGCGGCCACCAAGACCACCATCGAGCTCGTCGACCGCATCCCGGGCTGTCGCGGGATCGACGCCGGCAGCTTGTCGGCGGCGGCCGCGATCGAGGCGTTCACGGCCGTGCTCATCGGCGTCAACATCCGGCGGCGCTCGCACGCCAGCATCAGGCTGACCGGCCTGAGGGCCGAGGGCGTCTAGGGTACGACGCCTCCCGCGCAAAAAGGCTGTAAACCGCTGTCGTGCAGCTATACGACACTGCCCGCCGGGAGGTGGTCCCGTTCACGCCCGGCGAGGTGGTGACGATGTACACCTGCGGGATCACCCCTTATGACTCCGCTCACATCGGCCATGCGGCCGTCTACGTCACCTATGACGTCTTGCAGCGGCGCCTGCGGGACCTGGGGCACCGGACCTTGTGCGTGCGCAACATCACCGACGTCGACGATGACATCTTGCGCAAGGCTCGCGAGCTCGGTGTGCACTACCTGGACCTGGCGGCGGGGGAGATCGCCCGCTTCGACTCCGACATGGAGGCGCTCGGGCTCCTCCCTGCGTACTCCGAACCGCGAGCGACCTCGGCCATCCCCGACATCCTCGGCTTCATCGGCATGGTGCTCGACACCGGCCATGCCTATCGGGCCGGCGGGGCGGTCTATTTCGACGTGTCGTCGTTTCCCCGCTTCGGGCAGGTGAGCCACCTCGAGCGCGACGAGATGATCGAGCTGGCCGCCTCGCGGGGCGGGCACCCGGAGGACCCTTTCAAGGACGACCCCCTGGACTTCGTGCTCTGGCAGCCTTCTGCGCCCGGGGAGCCATCCTGGGAGTCGCTTTGGGGCCCGGGCCGGCCGGGTTGGCACATCGAATGCTCGGCACTCGCGATGCGCGAGCTCGGCACGACGATCGATCTTCACGGCGGGGGCAGCGATCTCATCTTCCCGCACCACGAGTGCGAGTGCGCCCAGTCGGAGGCGGCGACGGGCTCGCTGTTCGTCCGGCACTGGATGCACGTCGGCATGGTGAGACTGGGGGGCGAGAAGATGTCCAAGTCCCTCGGCAACCTGGTCTTCGTACACCGGCTGTTGGAGGAGGGCCACGACCCGGCCGCCGTCAGGTTGGCACTGCTCGCAAAGAGCTACCGCACGGGCTGGGAATGGAGCGACTCGACGCTCGTCGACGCGGAAGATCGCCTCGCCCGATGGCGCGCGGCCGGCCCTGGGGAGGCCGCCCTCGAAGTCGTGCGGACGAGGCTCGACGACGACTTGGACACGCCCGGCGCCATCGTCGCGATCGACGAGGAGGCGGCGGCCGGGCGCGGGATAGGCCAGGCCGCCCTCCTGCTCGGGGTCGCGCTGGCCAAGTGAGCCAGGGGCCTCAACGGGCGAGGTTACCTCAACGAGCCATCGGTAGCGGTTCGGTAGGCTGAGACTTCCGAGCAGCCCGGCCCACGGCTGCCAGCACGAGGAGTCTCAGATGTCCACCGAGATCGCGGTCTTGTTGCCCGACGGGTCAGCGCGCGTCGTCCCCGCCGGCACGACGATCGCGGATCTCGCTTCGCGGATAGGGCGGCGCCTTGCCTCGGCCGCCGTCGCCGCGGAGCTCGATGGTGCCCTGGTCGACCTCTCGACGCCGCTCGGGGACGGCGCCAAGGTGCGCATCGTCACCGCAGACACCAACGAGGGGCGCAGCGTGCTCCGGCACTCGACCGCGCATGTCTTGGCCCAAGCGGTGCTCAGGCTCTGGCCGGGGGCGCGCTACGCCATCGGCCCCGCCATTGCAGACGGCTTCTACTACGACTTCGAGCTGCCGCATGGGGAGCGCTTTTCCGACGAGGACCTCGCCCGGATCGAGACCGAGATGCGGGCGATCATGGCCGAGTCCCAGCCGTTCGTGCGCGAGGAGCACACGGTCTCAGAAGGGCTCGAGATCTTCGCCGACCAGCCGTACAAGCGCGAGATCATCGAGGGCGTGGCACAGGCTGCGACAGGGCTCGACGAAGAGCTCGCGGCCGAGGCCGGTGGCAGTCCCGGCGAGGTCAGCGCCTACAGGAACGGCCCCGGTTTCGTCGACTTGTGCCGTGGCCCGCACGTGCCCTCGACCGCTCGCCTCGGCCATTTCAAGCTGACCCGCGTGGCCGGGGCCTATTGGCGCGGCGACGAGCACAGGCCCCAGCTGCAAAGGGTTTACGGCACCGCATGGGAGTCCGAGGAGGCGCTCGCGGCCTACCTGCTGCGAATCGAGGAGGCCGAGCGGCGTGACCACCGGCGTCTCGGCGCCGAGCTGGACCTGTTCTCCTTCCCTCCCGAGCTCGGCTCGGGACTGGCCGTGTTCCACCCCAAAGGTGGCCTCGTTCGCAAGGTGATGGAGGACTACTCGAGGGCCCGGCACGAACAGGCCGGCTACGAGTTCGTGAACACGCCTCACATCACCAAGGCGGAGCTGTTCGAGACCTCGGGCCACTTGGGCTGGTTCGCGGAGGGGATGTTCCCTCCCATGGAGCTCGACGAGGGCCAGCAGTACTACCTGAAGCCGATGAACTGCCCCTTCCACATCCTGATCTACAAGGCCCGGCAGCGCTCCTACCGTGAGCTGCCGCTGCGCTGCTTCGAGTTCGGGACGGTCTACCGCTACGAGAAGTCCGGTGTCGTGCACGGGCTCACCCGTGTGCGCGGCCTGACCATGGACGACGCCCATATCTTCTGCGCCCGTGAGCAGATGGCGGCCGAGCTGCACTCGTTGTTGAGCTTCGTGCTCGAGCTGCTGCGCGACTTCGGCCTCGAGGACTTCTATCTGGAGCTGTCGACCAAGCCTGAGGCAAAGGCGGTCGGCACCGACTCCGAATGGGAGGAGGCGACCGAGGCGCTCCGCCTGGCTGCGCTCGCCATGGGCCTCGAGCTCACGCTCGATCCCGGCGGCGGCGCCTTCTACGGCCCGAAGATCTCGGTCCAGGTGCGGGACGCGATCGGGAGGACCTGGCAGATCTCGACGATCCAGGTCGATTTCCAGATGCCCCAGCGCTTCGCCATGGAGTATGTCGGCCAGGACAACGCCCGGCACCAGCCGATCATGATCCACCGGGCACTGTTCGGATCGGTCGAGCGCTTCTTTGCCATCCTCCTCGAGCATTACGCAGGGGCGCTGCCGACTTGGCTGGCACCGGTGCAGGTCCGTGTGCTGCCAGTGCGCGACGACCACGCCTCTTACGCGAACCAGGTGCGGGAGCGGTTGGCCGCAGCCAAGGTGCGCGCCGAGGCGGACAACGCCGACGAGCCCTTAGGGGCGAGGATCCGTCGCGCAAAGTTGGAGAAGCTGCCCTACATCCTCGTGGTCGGGGACCTGGACCTCGCCGAGGGGACGGTCGGTGTGAACGCACGTGGCTCGGACGCGCCCGAGCGCGGCATCGACCTCGACTCGTTCGTGGAGCGGCTGCGAGTGGAGGCGGCCCCTCCCATCCCGGGCGGACTCGGCTCTCTCGACGAGGGAGCCCCGTGAGCTTCGACCACCTCTGGGCAGGTTGGCGGTCGAGCTACGTGAGCTCGTTCGACGTCGCTGCTGGCGAAAGCGGCACCGGCGGCCCGACGGGCGGGGACACAAGACCGGAGTGCGTCTTCTGCGCCATCGTGGCCTCCGGCGAGCCCGACGAGGCGCGTTTTGTGCTGTGGACGGGCGAGTTCACCGTCGCGATCCTGAACGCCTACCCCTACAGCCCAGGCCATGTGATGGTGATGCCGATCCGGCACGTGGGTGACCTGCCCGAACTGGAGCCCGAAGAGACGACCGAGCTGTCCGGTGGCGTTCTCGGGGCCGAGGCGGCGGTGAGGGCGGCCTACGGGCCCGACGGCATGAACATCGGGTTGAACCTCGGGCGGGCGGCCGGAGCGGGCATCCCTGCCCATCTGCACGTCCACGTCGTCCCGCGATGGATCGGGGACACGAACTTCATGACCTCGCTGGCGGCGGCCCGTGTGATCCCCGAAGCCTTGGGCGACAGCTGGGCGAAGCTGCGGGCCGTCTGGAAGTGAGCAGTTCCCAGTCCGGAGTGGGCCGGGCGCCCTGGGAGTGGGCCGAGTGCCACGTGGAAGGGGAACAGGTGGTCGTCCGGCTCAAAGGGTGGCGTTCCCTCCTTGCCACCAAGTCCAGTCTCCGCTTCGACCTGGCGTCTGTCATCCACGTCGAACACGACCCGTTGGCCCGCGCCCATGTGAGGAGCAGCCTTCGCAACTGGCGCCACCACGGCCAGGGGCTCTGGCGACTCGGCGTCTATCACGGCTTCGACGGCTGGTCGTTCTGGTCGATCGGGCTCGGTCGCAATGCGGTGCTCATAGAGTGCTCGGGAGAGCGTTTCCGCTACGTGGTCGTCGAAGTGGCCGATCCGGGGCGGACAGTGCGCGAGATCCGGGCGGCGGCGGCCCGCTTGAGTCCCCCCGCGCCCGGTGGCCTGGAAACGGGCCCACCGGCACCGCGGGCGCGCCTGGAACGAGGTGCCCGCCGCGGGCCGGGCGAGACCGCCGGCGGGGAAGAATGAGTCAGTGACCGTTCATTGCCTCGACTACGAATCGCACCGCGAGGCGCTTGGGCGCGAGTGCGAGCTGATCCTCGACGCTGGCGACGAGGATCTCGAGGTGCTGGTGCCGACGTGCCCGGAATGGCGCCTCTCGGACCTGGTCGAGCATCTCGGCGACGTCTTCATCTTCTGGCGCGCCCAGCTCGAGGCGGCGGCACCGGAGGCTCCGGCGGAACCGTCGCGACGAGGCGTGCCCGCCGGGAGCGCCCTCATGGAGTGGTTCGAAGGTACCTGCGCCGAGCTGCAGGTCGCCCTCCGCGATCGCGATCCGGAAGAGCCTTGTTGGAACTGGTCGGGCGCCGACTTGACCGCCGCCTGGGTCTGCAGGCGCATGGCGCTCGAATCAGCAGTGCACCGCTACGACACCGAGCTCTCGATCGGCTCGCCGACCTCGATCGATCGGGAGCTGGCCGTTGACGGGATCGACGAGTGGGTAACGGTCCACCTTGCCGCCGACGTGCCCGAGGCGCCGGAGGCGACGCTTGGAGGCGTGCTCTGCCTGGCGTGCGCCGACGACCCGGCGGCGTGGACGGTAGAGGTTGCCGGGGGCCGGTTGCGCTGGCGCGAAGGAAGAGGGCCTGCCGATGCCGTCGTCGTCGGCTCGGCCTCGGACCTCTACCTGTACTGCTGGAACCGCAGACCTCTCGAGGTGCTGGAGTTGACCGGCAGCCGTGAGGTCGCGCTCGCCTGGACCTCGCTGCCGATCTGACCTCCGGACCCGGCTCGACGGGCCGGGCCCGCCCGTCAGCTGTCGGCGGCCTGCTTCGCAAGCCGTTCGGCGAGTGGTGCCGGCACCACTTCGTGGTGGTCGTGACGTACCACAACGCGGCCGCGGCCGCCCGTAAGGGAACGGAGGTCGGTCGCGTAGCGCTGGATCTCCGAGGCAGGCACCAGGGCGATGACGACTCGCTCACCGTGCTCCCCGGCCTCGGTGCCCAGCACACGGCCCCGGCGAGCGTTCAAGTCACCGAGAACGTCGCCCTGGTAGGCGGCAGGCACCGTGACCTCGAGCCGGGAAACGGGCTCGAGCACCACCGGACCGGCGGCGGCGATGGCCTCCTTGAAGCCGAGGGAAGCGGCCATCTTGAAGCTCATCTCCGAGGAGTCCACCGAGTGGTACTTGCCGTCGTAGCAGGTCACGCGGACGTCGACGACGGGGTAGCCGTAGAACCCGCCCGTGGTCATCGCCTCTTGCACGCCCTTTTCCACCGCGGGGATGAACTGGCGGGGGATGGCGCCGCCGACGATCGCGTCCACGAACTCGAAGCCCTCGCCGCGCTCCAACGGCTCGACGCGCAGGTTGGCCACGCCAAACTGGCCGTGCCCACCGGTCTGCTTCTTGTACTTGCCCTCCGCCTCGGCGGCCTTGGTGATCGTCTCGCGATAGGGGACGAGGACGGGCTCGGTCTCCACGGCGACGCCGAACTTCCGGTTGAGCTTCTCGCACACGATCTGCAGGTGGGTGTCGCCCATGCCGGACAGCACCGTCTGGTGCGTCTCGTCGTCGCGCCGGACGAGGAGAGCGGTGTCCTCCTCCTGCAGCCGGTGGATCGCCGTCATGAGCTTGTCGTCGTCCCCTTTGGCCTTCGGGTGGACGGCGATGGACAAGATGGGCGTGCGCAGCCTCGGGCCTTCTGCGACCACTGGTTGGTTCTTCGGAGCCAGGGTGTCACCGGTCAGCACGCCGGCGAGCTTGGCGACGGCGACGATGTCGCCGGCCGGCGCCGCCGATGTCGGCTGGGTCTCCTTGCCGCGCATGACCTGCAGGGCGTGGAGCTTCTCCTCGGTGTGGTTGCGGCTGTCGTAAAGGGTCATGTCGGGCCTGAGCGTTCCCGAGAGCACCTCCATCAAGGAGATCCGCCCCACGAACGGGTCGGCGATCGTCTTGAAGACGCGGGCCAAGGGCGGACCGTCCGGGTCGCGTGGCAACTCGATCGTCTCGTCGCCCGCACGCACCTTGAACGTCCCGCGCGCGAGCGGGCTCGGCCCGATCTCGCAGATCAGCGAAGCCAGGCGATCGATGCCGACGCCGGTCAGGGCCGACCCGCACACGACGGGGAAGACCGTGGCGGCGGCGACGCCGTGGGCGAGGGTGGCCTCCAGCTCCTTGGTGGAGGGCACCTCGCCTTCGAGGTAGCGCTCCATCATCTCGTCGTCGCCTACCACGATCCCTTCGATCAGTGCCTCACGGACGCGGTGCTCGAGCTCGGACATCTCCTCTGGGATCGGCCCGGTCGTCGGCTTGGAGGTGCTGTAGGTGATCGCCGTGTCCGTGAGCAGATCGGCGATCCCCTTGAACTCCGCCTCACTGCCGATGGGCAGCTCCAAAGGTGCGATGCCCGACCCGAAGCGACCGCGGAGCTGGTCGAGGGTCCTTTCGAAGTCCGCTCGCTCGCGGTCGAGCTTGTTGATGAACACGAGCCGGGGAAGGCCGAGCTCGGTCGCAAGACGCCAGGTCTCCTCGGATTGGACCTCGACGCCTTCGACTGCGCTCACGACGAGCACCGCGAGGTCGGCGACCGAGAGCCCAGCTTCGACCTCGGCGACGAAATCGGCGTAGCCGGGGGTGTCGATCACGTTGATCTTGCACTCCTCGTAGAGAAACGGAGCCAGTGCCAGCGAGACCGAGATCTGCCTCTTGAGCTCTTCGGGCTCGAAATCGCAGACCGTCGTCCCATCCTCTGTCCTTCCCGCTCGGGACAGCACGCCGCCGGCCACCAGCAGCGCCTCGGCGAGAGTTGTCTTGCCGGACCCGCCATGGCCTATCAGGGCGACGTTGCGGATTTTCGCGGACGGCACGGTGTTCACGTCGGTACCTCACTTCCCGCGACCGGCTTCACTCGGGGTGGCTGGTCGACAAGCTCTGTTTTGACAGGTTGGCAGCCTACCGGGCGCGTGCGCACCGGCAAGAGGCTGGGGGACGGGCGACCTGCTCTGGTAACCTCCTAAGGAGAGAGTGCGCGTCGCGCGATGTAGGTGAGACGCGTGTTTTCTGGCGATGCTTGCCAGACAGGAGCGACATGATAGACGGCCATCGGGGCCAGCCAACGGCGAACGGCAAAGATGACGCTCCCGTCGAGGAACCGGCCGCGCTCGACCCTGGGGTGAGCGTCGCGACCGAGGCGCCCCCGCTCGCCACCGGCGCGGGAGAGTCGGCAAAGCCCGGGATCCGCAACGGCTTTGCGATCGGAGCGCGGCTGGTTCGCCTCGGCGTGAGCGCGAACCAGGTCACCTGCCTCGGGATCGTCTTGGCGGCTGCCACCGGTGTCTGCATCGGACTCGGGCACATGTGGATCGGCATCGTCCTCCTTACCGTCGGTGGCCTCATGGACACCCTTGACGGCGTCGTCGCGAAGGCGGCGGGGACGGCCTCGAAAAAGGGAGCTTTCTTCGACTCGGTGGCCGACCGCGTCGCCGACGCCCTCATCTTCGGCGGGGTCGCGTGGTACCTGGCCTCGGGTACGGATCCAAGGATGGCGCTGCTGCCGTTCGCCATCCTTGGCGTCAGCGCCGTCATCTCCTATGAGCGCGCCAAGGCGGAGTCCCTCGGCTTCGACGCCAAGGGCGGTCTCATGGAACGTGCCGAGCGCCTCATCCTGCTTGGCGTGGCCTTGCTGTTCCACGTGACCCTGGTGCCGCTGCTCGGGCTGCTGCTGGCCCTTTCCGCCTTTACTGCCGTGCAGCGTTTCGCGAAGGTCTGGCGCCAGGCGAGCCCGGAGCTCGCGAGCTCCGAGGGCACTCGCGGAACCTGGCGCCGTGGGCGTGTCGAGTCGCGCTGGCAAGCTTGGCGTGAGCCGCGAGCAGCGGGCACGAGGCGCCGGGCGACGACGCCGAGCCGTGTGCGTGCCCGGCGCCGGGACGAGCCGCTCGGCGTGAGGTTGCGCCGCGTGCTTGCCACAGAGCGCTCCGGCCTGCGCCGCACGCAAATCGAGACAGAGCGTCGCAGCCTGGTGCGGTCCGGGCGTCGCCGGCAGACGGGGACCGATAGCTGACAGGAGACCTGTCGCCTGTCAGGCAGCCGGTGACGATCAGGGCGCGTCAGTGGGCGCTCTACCTCGTCTATCGGGGCTTGGCGGCCGTGCTGCGGCTGATACCCCCGCGGATTGCAGCGGCGCTCGCGAGTTTCGCGGGCCTGACGATCTCGGCCCTTTGGCGGGAGAAACGTCCTCTCGTTCGGGCCAACCTTCGCCGAGTTCTCGGGCCCGATGCCGACGAGGCGGTCGTGCACGGGCTCGTCACGGGTGCCTTCGTCTCCTACGCGCGTTACTGGGTGGAGTCGGCACGGGTGGGGGCGCTGCGCTCGGACCAGATCGAGTCGACCTTCAGCATCGACGGCTTCGAGCGGTTGCGGGTCGAGATGGCAAGGGGTAGCGGCGTCGTGGTCGTGCTCCCCCATGTCGGCTCCTGGGAGTACGGCGGCCGCTGGCTCGCCCAGCAGGGGTACCCGATGACCACGGTCGGCGAGCTGCTGGAACCGCCGGAGCTGTTCGAATGGTTCACCTCCCAAAGAGGAGCCCTCGGGCTGACGGTGCTGCCCCCGGGGCCAGGCACGACCGTCCGCCTCCTGGACACGCTCCGGGAAGGTCGAGTCGTCGGCCTGCTCGCGGATCGCGACCTGGCGGGAAACGGGGTGGAGGTGGAGTTCTTCGGCGAGAAGACGACCCTACCGGCTGGGCCGGCGCTACTGGCTCTGCGCTCGGGCGCTCCCTTGATGCCGTGCGCGATCTATCAACGGCCTCACGGGCTCTACCACGCCGTCCTCCAGCCCCCGCTCGACTCGAGGCGCAGCGGGCGGATGCGCCAGGACGTCCATCGCCTCACCCAGGACATGGCGCACGCGCTCGAGGAGCTCATCCGCCTGGCGCCCGAGCAGTGGCACCTCTTCCAGCCGAACTGGCCCTCGGACCGGGAACGCTACGGCTGAGCTGCGGTTTCAGCTCGGGAAGCCGGGGGAGCGGGGGCCCGGGCGAGCACGTAGGCTGCGCTTGCATGGTGCAGGTCGACTCTCAGGCGAAACCTGTGACGGAAGTGGGGATCAACTCCCTGATCGTGCTGCTGCGGCTCACGGAACGTCCTGACCCGATGTGGGCGTCGATCTTCAGGGGCAAGCTCGAGAAGCCGAGCGATTACGCGCTCTTGTTCTCCGCGTCCGAGGTGGGGGGCGCCTCCGCGGTTCGAGTGATCTTGCCTTCGATCTTGAGCGATGCCGACGCCGAAGAAATGCTGCGCTTCGCCGTCAAGCTCGTCGCAGACGTCGACGGCGAGCACTCCGAGCGGATGCGCAAGATCCAACACCTCGAGCAGGTTGTCCAGAAGGTCGCAGGGAGCATGCTCACCGGCTGAGCCCTCCGCGGCTTTTCTGCCCTGGTCGGCGGCCGAGGTCGGCCGCGGGCCGCAGATAGCCTCGGGCGAATGCGGATCGCCCTCGTCTGCCCCTACAGCTGCACAGTGCCGGGCGGCGTGCAGACCCAGGTGCTCGCCCTGGCGAGGGCGCTGCGATCACGAGGGGACGAGGTGGCCGTCCTCGCACCCGCCGAGACAGCACGCATGGCCGGTCGGCTCGACGAGGCCGCACTGGACGGCGCCGTCTTCATCAAGGTGGGCACCGGGACCCCGGTGTCCGTGAACGGCTCGCGAGCCCCGGTCTCGCCATGGCCGGCGACGATGTCGCGGACTCTCGCGGCTTTGCGCTCGTGCGCCCCCCAGGTGGTCCATGTCCACGAGCCCTTCGTCCCCGGCCCGACATTGGCGGCCGTCCTGACCGGGCCTCGCCCCATTGTCGCCACCTTCCACCGTTCCGGGGTCGACCTCGCCTACCGGGTCTACGGGCACCTCGTCGGACCGTTCTCACGCCGGCTCGATGCGGCCTTCGCCGTGTCCGAAGAGGCCGCCAGCACCGCCCGGGCGTGTCTCGGGCGCCTGCCGGGACCGATCCGGATCGTCCCCAATGGCGTGGAGGTCCGCAGGTTCGCCTCGACAGATCCGTGGCCTTCCAGCGGCCCCACCGTCGTCTTCATCGGCCGACACGAGCGCCGGAAGGGACTCGAGGTGCTACTGGAGGCCTTCGCCCTCTTGCCGGCGTCCACGCACCTGTGGGTGCTCGGAGACGGCCCTGAGACCGGGCGGCTCCGGGCCAGGTTCGGCTCGGACCCCAGGATGGAGTGGCCGGGACCTGTCGACGACGATGAGCGGGCCCGGCGCCTCGCGGGCGCGGATGTCCTTGTCGCGCCGTCGCTCGGGGGGGAGTCCTTCGGCATGGTGCTGCTCGAGGCGATGGCGGCGGGGACCGCTGTCGTCGCCTCGGACCTGCCCGGTTATCGCCTTGCTGCCGCAGGAGCAGCCCGTCTCGTGCCGGCGGGGGACCGCACGGCGCTCGCCGAAGCCGTCGCCGGGCTGCTTGGCGACGACGCCGAGCGGGAGGCGCTGTGCCGGCGCGGCCGCGCCCGCGCCGGGGAATGTGACAAGGGCGCGGTTGCCGACTCATACCGAGACGTCTATGCCCGGTTGGGGCGCCCTGGGCGGGGGTAGCCTCGGGTGATGCCTTCCAACACCAGGGACCGAGCGCACTGGCAGCGCCGTAGCCCCGAGGGGGACGGGAGGGCCCGCCGCGCGGCCGAGGCTCAGCAGGCCGCCTACGAGGCCTCGAGGGCGGTCCTCGCCGTCGCCGCCCGTCGTAGGGACGCGGCCTGGCGCCACGCGGCTCGAGGGAACCGGCGACGGGCGGCGGCGGCCCTGGCGGCGCCGCTCTCGATCGCGATCGTCCTCATGGCCCTCGGAGCCGTCTCGACGGCCTTTTTGATAGCCGGGGCTGCGATCGCCTGTGTCGTCGCGGCCGTGTCCTCGGTCGTTTGGGTGCGCTCGGCCGGTGTGCTGGCGCGCCAGCTCGGAGGCACGGTGGTCACCGCCGAGCGCCGGCCCTCCGCTCTCGGCGCGGCGGAGGCCGCTCGACTCGTCGATGTCGCCGAGGGACTGTTCGCAGTCTTCGGTCTGCCGGGTGCAGAGATACGCGTGCTCGACGACCCCGCTCCGAACTCCATCTCGGTCGGCAGCCCCCCGCAGCGGGGCGTGGTCTTCGTGACGAGCGGGCTCGTGCTGGCCTTGGACCGGATCGAACTCGAGGCCGTGCTCGCACACGAGCTCGCTCACATAAAGCGCGGCGACACGGTCTCGGGCGCGATCGCCGTCCTCGCTTTCGACCCGATCGGGCGTCACGTCCCCCTCTTCGCCAGGTTTGGCGACAAGGTCGCCGGGAACGCCCGTGAGACGATCGCCGACCTTGCCGCCGTCGGAGTGACGCGCTACCCGCCAGGGCTGATCTCGGCGCTCGAAAAGATCGCCGCGTTCCCGAGCCGCCGACCCGAGTGCCTCTCTCGCAGCGTGACAGAGTCGACCTCGCGACTATGGCTGGCGCCCTTCGACCGGCCCAGGAACGACCGGGAACGGTTCGGGACCCTCGATCTCGACGAGCGTGTCGCGGTTCTTCGCGAGTTGTGAGCGACCGGCAAATGTGCGGGCGTCCCGAGCTCGGACTGGCAGGGGCATCGCAAGCGTGGTCGAATCATCAGTTGGGCATCGAGGGAGGCTGAGGCGATGTCGGGCCATTCCAAGTGGGCAACAACCAAGCATCGGAAGGGCGCCGTCGACGCGGCCCGGGGAAAGCTGTTCGCCAAGCTGATCCGCCAGGTCGAGGTCGCGGCGCGCGAGGGCGGCGGAGACGTGGCCTCCAACGCCACCCTCCGCACGATGTTCACCAAGGCCCGGGACGCCTCCGTCCCCCTCGACACGATCGAGCGGGCAATAAAGCGCGGCACCGGCGAGCTCGAAGGGGTGCGCTACGAAGCGATCTCCTACGAGGGCTACGCGCCCTCGGGCGTCGCCCTCATCGTCGAGTGCCTGACTGACAACCGCAACCGCACCGGGTCCGAGATCCGGTCGCTGTTCTCCCGCAACGGTGGCTCCATGGCGGAGCCGGGAGCGGTCTCCTGGCAATTCGAACGCAAGGGAGTCGTCATGGTCCCGAAGTCGGTCGGGGAGGACGAGCTCATGGCTGCCGCCCTCGACGCGGGCGGAGAGGACCTGCGCGACGAGGGTGACGAGTGGATGCTCACGAGCGCGCCCACAGATCTGAGCGGGCTGCGCAGTGCCCTCGACGCGGCCGAGCTCGCCGTCGACTCAGCCGATCTCGAGATGGTGCCGAGCACGCGCGTCGAGGTCACGGACGAGTCGACGGCCAAGCGCGTCCTGAAGCTCATCGAGCTCCTGGACGAGCACGACGACGTGCAGGCCGTATGGGCGAACTTCGACATCCCCGACGAGATCCTCGAGCGCGTCGAGGTCTGAGCCTTCTCGACACGGTCCCCCGGCTCGCCGGTCGCGCAGGTTACCATCGAACGAGTGTTTGTCCTCGGCATCGATCCAGGCCTGTCCAGGTGCGGCTACGGCTGCGTGCGCTCTGAGGCCGGCCGGACCTCTGCCGTCGCTGCGGGTGTGATCACCACAGCCCTGGACGAGGCCGTGCCCTCGCGGCTGGCGGTGCTGCGTTCCGAGCTGCACAGCCTCGTGCGCGAGTTCCACCCTGGCGTCGTCGTCGTCGAGCGCGTCTTCTTCCAGACCAACGCCCGTACCGCGATGTCGGTCGGCCAGGCGAGCGGCGTGGCGATGTTGACCGCCGTGGAGCTCGGCTGCGAGGTGGTGGAGTACACCTCGAACGAGGTCAAGCTGGCGGTCACCGGCTTCGGCGGCGCCACGAAGGACCAGGTGCAGCGCATGGTGGCGCGCCTTCTCGGTCTCGATGCCGTGCCAGAGCCCGCCGACGCGGCCGACGCCCTCGCCCTCGCCCTGTGCCATCTGAGCACGGCGCCGTGGGCGCGCCTGGCACGTCCGGTGCCCGGCGGCCCCGCGACCCAGCTGGCACGACCGTGATCGCCTCCTTGCGCGGCGTGGTGACCGAGCGCCGGCCGGTGGGTGACGCCTCGGTCGACCTCGTCGTCGAAGTCGGCGGCGTCGGCTACCGCCTGCTCGTCGCCCCGAGGACGGCCGCCTCCTTGCAGCTCGGCGAGGAGGCCGCCCTCTCGGTGCACACCCACGTTCGCGAGAGCGCCATCACCCTGTACGGGTTCGCCTCGGCCGAGGAGCGCAACGCCTTCGAGCTGCTCCTCGGGGCCCATGGTGTAGGTCCGGGTCTCGCTCTGGCCATCCTCAGCACCCACGGGCCGGGTGAGCTAGCCCAGGTGGTCGCCAACGGCGACGTCGAAGCTTTGAAGCTCGTCCCCGGCGTCGGGCAGAAGACGGCGGCGAGGCTGCTTCTCGAGCTGCAGGCGCGCTTTGACTATCTGAGCCCCGAGGGCGCGTCGCTGAACGGCTCCCGCCAGCCGCAGCGCCCACCTTCGGTGGTGGCCGAGGTAGGCGAGGCACTGGCGCAGCTCGGTTACTCACCCGAGGAGGTGAGAGCCACCATCCGCGCCCTGCCTGGAGAGGGGACCGTGGAGGAGCTGCTGCGCCTGGCGCTGCGCAACCTGGCGCCGCGTCGGTGAAAAGGCCATGAGCCCCAGGCGGGAGATCCTCGCCGGTGCCGGTCAGGGCACCGTCCAAGACGGCTCCGACGAGCCGCGGCGCGAGCCGACTCCTTTCGACGGTGAGAGCGCGTTCGAGGTCGGGATACGCCCGAAGCGCCTTGCCGACTTCGTGGGCCAGCAGCTGTTGCGGGAGAAGCTCGAGATCATCGTCGAGGCCGCCCGGCGTCGCGAGCAACCGGTCGACCACGTGCTCTTCGCGGGGCCGCCCGGGCTCGGCAAGACGACCCTGGCGGGGATCATGGCCTGCGAGATGGGAGCTGGCCTGCGGATCACATCCGGGCCGGCGCTGGTGCGAAGCGGCGACGTCGCGGCCATCTTGACCGACCTCCAGCCCGGTGACGTGCTCTTCATCGACGAGATCCACCGTATGGGCCGCGCCGTCGAGGAGCTGCTCTACCCGGCGATGGAGGACTTCCAGCTCGATATCGTCCTCGGGCGGGGCCCGACCGCCCGCTCGATCCGGCTCGACCTGCCGAGGTTCACCCTCGTGGGGGCGACGACACGTACCGGCCTCATCACCGGCCCCCTCCGCGACCGGTTCGGAATCGTGGCGCGGCTCGAGCTCTACAGCCAAGCCGAGCTCGAGACCATCGTGCGCCGCACCGGCGTGCTCTTCGGGGTCGAGCTGACAGACGCGGGGGCGGGCGAGATCGCCCGCCGTTCCCGCGGCACGCCTCGCCTCGCCATCCGCCTGCTTCGGCGCGTGCGCGACTTCGTGGAGGTCCGGGGCGAGGGTGTGATAACCGAGGAGGCGGCTCGCGAGGGGCTGAGCGTGTTCGGTGTGGACGAGCTCGGGCTGGACAGTCTCGACCGGAGGATCCTCGAGACGTTGTGCCTGCGCTTTGCCGGCCGGCCGGTGGGCCTTTCCACCCTCGCGGTGAGCGTGGGCGAGGAGCCGGAGACGGTCGAGGACGTCTACGAACCGTTCCTCTTGCAGGCCGGCCTCATCATGCGCACGCCGCGGGGGAGACTGGCCGCACCGGGCGCATACGTCCATCTCGGCCTGGAGGTCCCGGGGCAGCTCTTCAGCATCCTGTCTGCCGGGGAGCCCGATAATTCGGACCTTTCACCGTCGCGTCAAGCGTCGGGGAGCGGCGGGGTGCAAGATGTGCTGTTCGCCACCGAGCCCGACGAAGGTCCTCGCATGAAGGACCTCGATCTGGGCGACTAAGGTGACGGGTCGCATCATTCCTTGAGCGATAGGCCTAGCATGTCCCCTGTCCACGTCACCGCCGTCTCCAGCATCCATACCCTCGCGACCTTCACAGGCCCACTCATGGTCGCTGCGACCAAGAAGTCCAGCAGCGGGGCTACCACGCTGATCTTCTTCCTCCTGCTGTTCGCAGTCGGGTACATGTTCTTGATCCGGCCGCAGCGCCAGCGCCGACAGCGCCAGGTCCAAGCCGGCAAGCAGATCTCGGTCGGGGACAAGGTGATGCTCACCTCGGGCATCATCGGGCGCGTCGAGGGCTTCGTGGGCGATCGGGTGAGGGTCGAGATCGCTCCCGGCACGGTCATCGAGGTCGTACGTCAAGCTGTGTCGCAGCGTGTCGACGAGTCGGTCGGCGGCGATCACGGGGTTGACGCCCCCGCCTACGACGGGCATGGTCATGACGACCTTGTGGACGACGCCGGCCGCGACCCGTACTCGGTGGCACCGCTCGAACCGGGCGAGACGACCGAATCGGCCGACGACCATGACGGGCACCGTCCGGGCGGCAACGCGAGCGGAGGCGGCATCCGTTGAGAAGGGGCCTGGTTGCCAGCGTCGTGCTCGTCTGCCTTGTCTGCTTTGGAGCACTCGGCGGCGTCCTAGCCGCGGGCTGGTCTCCCAAGCTCGGCTTGGACCTCGAGGGAGGCCTCTCGGTGGTGTTCCAACCGGTCCACAAGGCGTCCCCGGCACAGCTTCAGACCGTGGTCAGCATCATGCAGCAGCGGGCCAACGGCCTCGGCCTCGCCAGCCCCAACATCGGGACCCAGGGCGGCAACATCGTCGTCCAGCTCCCCGGGGTGAAGAACTTCTCAAAGGTCATCGGGGAGATCGGCAGCACGTCCCAGCTTTTCTTCCGCCCGGTGCTCTGCGCGGCTGACGCCTACACACCGGCAAGCTCCTCGACGACCACGACATCGACGACGGTGCCGAAGTCCAAATCGACAAGCTCGACCTCCACCTCGACGACGACCTCGGTCCCGCCGGCCAGCAAGAAGAGCACCACCACGAAATCGACGGCGAAGAAGAAGAAAAAGGCCGCCTCGTCCGGCTACGTCAAGCCACCGGCGTGCGGTTCGACCTACGTCTACACCACCTCGACCTACATCGGCGCCAGTGGGACGGGCGGTGCCTACAACCCCGGCCCCGGGCCGGACCCGGCTCTGACCTCGGTGCCGAGCACGCCCGCGCTCGAGGACACGGCGTCGCGAACCGTCCTCATCCCGGCAGCCAACACGGCAGCCACCGGCGGCGTGCCCCGTTACGAGCTCGGCCCGACCCCTTATGACGGTACGACTCCGGCGACCGGCGAGATCCTCGCCTCGGCCACGACAGAGTTCGAGGCGACCTCGGGACAGGGCTGGGTGGTGAACTTCACCCTCAAGTCTCAGTACTCGGCCTTCTTCGACTCGATCGCGAAGGAGAATTACCACCTCCCTCTCGCCATCGACCTCGGTGGCAAGGTGGAATCGGCGCCGACGATAAACGCGACCGCCTTCGGCGGTTCCGGTCAGATCACCGGCGACTTCACCCAGGACCAGGCGAGCGCGCTCGCGCTCGTCCTCAAGTACGGCCAGATCCCGATCGCGCTCTCGACGCAGACCTACCAGACGGTGTCGCCGACGCTCGGGAAGAAATCGCTGCAGGCCGGTCTCCTCGCCGGCCTCCTCGGGCTGCTGTTGGTGATGTGCTACACGATCTTCTACTACCGGTCACTCGGGGTCGTGGTGGTGCTCGGCCTTGTGAGCACGGGCGCTCTCATATACGCGATCATCTCCCTCCTCGGGGAGACATCGGCCGGCCTTACGCTGGACCTATCGGGCATGACGGGCCTCATCGTCTCGGTCGGCATCACTGTCGACTCCTATGTCGTCTATTTCGAGCGATTAAAGGACGAAGTGCGCTCCGGCCGGTCGGTACGGTCCTCGGTGGACAGGGGCTTCAAGAGTGCCTACCGCACGATCCTGTCCGCTGACGCAGTGTCCTTCCTCGGGGCGCTCGTGCTGTGGATCCTGTCCATCGGCGCGGTGCGGGGCTTCGCCTTCATGCTCGGGCTGTCCACCATCATCGATGTCATCACGGCCTACACCTTCACCCGTCCCCTCGTGATCCTCCTCGGCCGCAACCGGTTCTTCACCGACGCCAAGGTCTTCGGTGTCGCGAGAGGCCTGGCCGCACCCACGGCGGCCGGAGTATGAGCACCGCCTCGATCGCGCTCGGCAGCGCCGAGGAGCACAGGCCCAATGCGCTCCTCCGGCTCTATCGGGGACAGACCCGTTTCGACTTCGTCCGCAGGCGGAAGTGGTGGTTCGCGGCTTCCTCGCTCGTGATTATCGCCGGGCTCATCTCCCTCGGCGTAAGGGGCCTGAACTACAGCATCGAGTTCGTGGGTGGCACGTCCTGGGAGGTCTCGGCACCAGGCGTGACCGTGGCCCAGGCCCAGAGCGCGCTCACACCGCTCGGCTTCGGCGGGGCGACGATCACTCAGCTCGCCAGCGGCAGCAAGGAAAGCCTGAACGTAGAGGCCAAACTTGCCAACGGCAAGCCCGGTGTCAGCACGGCCGAGGCGACAAGAGTGGCGACGGTCCTCGCCGCCCTGGCGCACAAGCCCGCATCGTCGGTGTCGGTCGAGAACGTCGGGCCGACCTGGGGGAGCGATATCACCCATAAGGCCGTCGAGGCGCTCATCGTGTTCCTCATCGTGATCTCCGCCTATATCTCGCTCTTTTTCGAGTGGAAGATGGCGCTCGCGGCCATCGTCGCCGTCGCGCACGACATCCTCGTCACGGTCGGGATCTACTCGTTGGCGTCTTTCCTGGTCACGCCGGACACCGTCGTCGCCTTCCTGACCGTGCTCGGATATTCGCTCTATGACACCATCGTCGTGTTCGACCGTGTGCGAGATAATTCCCGCGGTCTCGGCGCGACCGGGAAGCTGTCGTACAGCGACGTCGTCAACCTCTCGATGAACCAGACGCTCGCCCGGTCCATCAACACCTCCCTCGTCGCGATCCTCCCTATCCTCGCCGTGCTCGTCCTCGGGGCCGAGATCCTCGGTGCGGTCACGCTCGAGTACTTCGGACTTGCCCTGCTCATCGGGCTCACAAGCGGGGCCTACTCGTCGATATTCATCGCCTCACCCCTCCTCGCCGTGCTGAAGGAGCACGAGGAGCGCTACCGGCGGATCCGCGAGCGCCTCGAGTCGCGCGGAACCGCGACACAGCTGATCTCGCCGGCGGCCCTTGCCGCCGGTGCCCTGAGCGGGCCTGAGCCGGCAACCGGCGTGAAGCGCCGCCGCGGCGGGGGTGTGGCGGCTCCTCGACCTTCGACGCTGCGCCCTGGCTCGGCCCGCGGGGCGGCTGTCGCCGTCGCCGACGAGGAGACCGATGAGGGCCGCCCGGAGGCGGGCTTCGGGGACGACGGCGCCGCCGCCACCGGCAACGGGGAGGGCAAGCTCCCAGGACCCCGCGGGACACCGAAGCGCCCCGCACCTGCGCCCCGTGCCGGCACGCCGACACACCGCCCACCTCCGCGGCCCCGCAAGAAGGGCCGGCGCCGGTAACGCCGGTGCCTCGCCCCATCGCTCCCAGCAGCCGGATTCCGGGCCGGGCCGGTCGCGCCCCGTAGGCTACGCGGCGATGATCGACATCCGCCTGGCCCGCGAGCACCCCGACGAGTTCCGCCGCGCCCTTGCCCGAAAGGGGGCCGCCGCCGATTTCGAAGCCCTGATGCAGGCCGACGCCCTCTGGCGGGAGCTGTCCGCCAGGGTCGACGAGCTGCGTGCCAGGACCCGACCGCGGGACAAACCGACCGAAGAGCAACGGGCGGCCCTCGTGGCCGTGGGCAAGGAGCTGCGAGAGGCCCAGAGCGAGCTCGAAGAGATCGAGCGGCGGCGGGCGGAGCTGCTTGCCGCTGTCCCGAACCCACCCGACGACGGTGCCCCCGACGGTTTCAGCGACGAGGACGCTGTGGAGCTGCGCAGGGTCGGGACTGTGCCCGAGTTCTCATTCGAGCCACGCGACCACCTGGCCTTGAGCTCGCTCTGGGGCAGCTCCCGTGCCGACGGCCTCTCCAGACCGGGCTTCGACCTGGAGCGGGGAGCGCAGGTGGCGGGATCCCGTTTCGTCTATCGCCGGGGCGCGGTGGCCCTCGTGGAGCTCGCTTTGTACCGATACGCCCTCGACCGGCTGGTAAGGCTGGGCTTCGAGCCCGTTCTCCCGCCGGTGCTGGTACGGGAGTCGGCGATGTACGGCACAGGCTTCCTGCCGACCGATGAGGTGAACCTCTACCAGCTCCCCGGCGACGGCCTCTACCTCACCGGCACCTCCGAGGTGGCCCTGGCCGGCCTTCACCAGAACGAGACCTTGCCCGCCGACGAGCTGCCGTTGCGTTACGCGGGCTACTCGACCTGCTTCAGGCGCGAGGCGGGCGCAGCCGGCCGGGACACGCGGGGCATCTTCAGGGTGCACCAGTTCGACAAGGTGGAGATGTTCTTCTTCGCCCATCCCGAAGGTTCCCGCGTTCACCACGAGGAGATCCTCGCCATCGAAGAGGACCTCGTCAGAGACCTCGGGATCGCCTACCGGGTCGTGGTCACCGCCGCCGGCGACCTCGGGCCGTCCGCGGCCAAGAAGTACGACGTCGAGGCTTGGATCCCGAGCCAGGAGAGGTACCGGGAGATCACGTCCTGCTCGAACACGACCGACTATCAGGCGCGGCGCTTGAACATCCGCTTCAGGGACGGGGACGGGTCACTTCGCTTCGTCCACACCCTGAACGGGACCGCCATGACGGCCCGTTTCCTGATCGCCCTTCTCGAGGCGAATCAGGACGAGGAGGGCCACGTCGCCATCCCTGAGGTGCTCGTCCCCTACGGGGCTCCCGAGCGCCTCTGAGAGCCCCTGGGCGCTTCTGGGCTGACCTGGGGCGCCTCTGGGCTGGTCTAGGCGCGCCCCTCCCGCCGTTGTCTCTAGGCCCTAGGGTCGCGAGCCGCCGCTCCGAGCTGGTCGAGCGGCCCGTGGCCGGCACCGAGGTGCCACTTCGAGCCTCCCCGTATCGCCCGGGTGACGAACCCCTTGGCCAAGAGGGCGGCCTCGAGCGGTTCGAGGCCGAGGGCGAGGTTGGCGGCGATGGCGGCCGAAAAAGTGCACCCGGTGCCGTGCACGTTGGGTGTGTCGACCCAGGGCGCACGAAGCAGCGTCACCGAGCGTCCGTCGAAGGCGACGTCGACGGCCTCGGTGTCGCGCCGGCGGCCGCCTTTTACGATCACGAGCCTCGGGCCGAGGCCCTGCAGCTCGCGGGCCGCGACCTCCATCGCTTCCAGGTCGGCGATCTGGCGCCCGGTCAACAGCTCGGCTTCCGGCAGGTTCGGCGTGACGACGACGCTCCAGGCGAACAGGTCCCGGTAGGCGCCTGCGACGTCGTCTTCCTCGAACATCGGCTTGCCGCTCGAGGCGACCAGCACCGGGTCGACCACGAGCGGCGGGAGCAACCCGGCTGCGGCACGGCTCGCCAGCAGCTCGACCACGGCGGGGCTGGCCAGCATCCCCGTCTTCGCGGCTCGTACGGGCAGGTCGTCCAAGACGGCGTCCAGTTGTGCGGCCACCATGGTCGGCGGTACCGGGAGGAACTCGCGCACCCCAAGGGTGTTCTGAGCGGTTACAGCGGTCACGACGAGGGTCCCGAACACCCCCAGTGCCGCGAACGTGCGGAGGTCGGCCGCGACGCCGGCTCCGCCGCCCGAGTCGGTACCGGCAATGGTGACGGCCACTTTGGGGGTCCGGCTCGTCAATTCTGCGCTTTCGGGGTCGTGGTCGGTCACGGCGGCGATCCTAGGACCGCCCCGGCCGCCCCGGCCGCCCCGCCAGCTGCGCCTTTGGGCCAGTTCGGCCCCGAAGGGGCACGAAGACGCCCGGCGCCTGCGGCCGGGACCGTGCTGTTCGCAGGAGCGCTCCGGCAGGCGGATACGCTCATTGTCGTGCATTTCGAACGGCTCATCGGCTTGACCATGACCGTCGCCTACACCAGGGCAGAACTCATCGAGGATCTCGTCCTCGGTACCGTCTTGGCGATCCTCGGCTATGTCCTCTCGGAGCGCTGCAAGCGCACCCGCGGCGTGACGCCGTGGAACATGCCGTCGGCGCTTTGGGCTGTGCTGCTGTTCTTCTTGACAGTCGTCGGCGCCCTGCTCTACCTGATCGCGTACATCACCACGCGGCCGAGGACAGGGCGCACGCACTGGGACGGGCGCACGGAGGGCTGGGGCCCAGGCTCAGGTGCCTCTGGCCCACCCCCGCAGGGTTGGAACACCTCTGGGACGGGCCAGTGGGGGACGCGCCCCCCTCAAGGCTGGGATGCTCCGGCTCCCGGAGGGTGGGGCGCGCCCCCCTCCGGATACGGAGGGGCACCGCCCCCCGGAGGGTGGGAGGCTCCTCCGCCACCTGGGACGGCGTTCCCGGGCTTGGCAGCACCGGGGTCGGCGGGAGCCGCTCCCGGCTCGGCGCCAGTTGCGCCCCCTCCGCCGTCCACTCCGCGGTCGTGGCTCACGGACCCCTCCGGGCGTCACGAGCTTCGCTACTGGGACGGGACGAAGTACACCGAGCACGTCGCCGACGCCGGGCAGATCAGCGTAGACCCACTCTGAGGCGGTGCCTCCGGCCGCCTGGCAGGCTTGCCGGAGACAGGCGAAAAGGCCGCGGTCTGTCGCGTGTATTGTCTGGCCTTACCTGCTGGGCCAAGGGCGTCCCGGCCATTAGCCGATGGTGAAGGCCGAACGGCTGAGCCGGATGTGAACCCGACCAGGTCCCACAGGGTCGCTGGTCGCCTGTGAACGCTACGAGGACGCGAATGACCAGCAAGGACAACGTGGCGGGTTGCTACGACCCCGCGTTCGAGCACGATGCCTGTGGGGTCGCGTTCGTGGCCGACCTGAACCACCCTGCCAGCCACCGTGTCGTCAGCCTCGGGTTGACCGCGCTCGAGAACCTCGCCCACAGGGGTGCCTTCGGGGCCGACCCGGCTACAGGTGACGGAGCCGGGGCGCTCGTCCAGCTGCCGCACCGGCTCTATTCGGAGGTTGCCGGCTTCGACCTTCCCGAACCCGGCGGCTATGCCTCGGGGATGGCCTTCCTCCCCCAAGATCGCCGCGCCGCCCAGAACGCGGTGGATCTCGTCAGCCGTCTTGCCTGCGAGGAGGGCCTGCGAGTTCTCGGCTGGCGGGACATGCCGGTCGAGATCTCCGCGGCCGGTGAGTCCGCGAGGGCCAGCGCCCCCAGGTTCGCCCAGGTCTTCGTCGCGCCCGAGCCGGTAGGCGGGAGCCGGGGCAACAGCGCCCGCACCGGCGACGCCCTCGAGCGCCAGTGCTTCGTGCTGCGCAAGCGTGTGGAGCACTCCGACCTGGGCGTCTATTTCCCCTCGTTGTCGACCCGCACCATGGTCTACAAGGGGATGCTGGCCCCTCAACAGCTGCGGGCCTTCTTCCCCGACCTTAGAGACGAGCGGCTCGAGAGCCGGATCGCGCTCGTGCACTCGAGATTCTCGACCAACACCTTCCCCTCCTGGCCGCTCGCTCATCCCTACCGCCTCATCGCCCACAACGGCGAGATCAACACCCTGCAAGGCAACCGGAACTGGATGCGCGCCCGGGAGGCGTTCCTGGCGAGCGAGAGCTTCGAAGGCGACCTGGGACGGATCTTCCCCGTCGTGACGCCGGGGGGGAGCGACTCGGCCACCTTCGACGAGGTCCTGGAACTGCTCCACCTCGCAGGGCGGCCGCTTGCCCATGCGGTGCTCATGATGATCCCCGAGGCCTGGCAGAACCACACCGAGATGGACCCCGCCCGGCGGGCGTTCTACGCCTTCCATGCCTCGCTCATGGAGCCCTGGGACGGGCCGGCGGCCGTCGCCTTCACAGACGGCACCGTCGTGGGCGCCGTGCTGGACCGCAACGGGCTTCGTCCCGCCCGCTACTGGTTGACCGACGACGGGCTCGTGGTCCTCGCCTCGGAGGTGGGCGTCTTGGACCTCGACCCGGCGTCGGTGATCGTCAAGGGCCGCCTGCAGCCAGGACGGATGTTCCTCGTCGACACCGCCGCCGGCCGCGTCGTGGAGGACGACGAGATCAAGTCCTCCCTGGCCGCCGAGCACCCGTATGCACAGTGGCTCGCCAACGGGCTCGTCCATCTCCACGACCTCCCCCCGAGGATGATGCTGACGCCCCAGCACGCCTCGGTCGTGCGCCATCAGCGGCTCTTCGGGGTGACGAGCGAGGAGCTGCGCCTGATCGTCGAGCCCATGGCCCGAACCGGGAGCGAGCCGATCGGCTCGATGGGCTCCGACACGCCCCTCGCCGTGCTCTCCGAGCGGCCCAGGCTTCTCTACGACTACTTCACCCAGCTGTTCGCCCAGGTCACGAACCCGCCCCTGGACGCCATCAGAGAGGAGCTCGTGACCTCCCTCGAGGCAACCGTCGGGCCGGAGCGGAACCTGCTCAGGCCCGAACCGGACTCGTGCCGGCAGATCTCGCTCCCATACCCGGTCATCGACAACGACGACCTGGCCAAGCTGCTCTACGTCAACGAGCACGGAGAGACCCCGGGCTTCTCCAGCTTCGCCGTCGACGGCTTGTTCCCGGTGGGCGACGGTGGACGGGGCCTCGAAGCCGCCGTCGACAAGGTCTGCCGGCAAGTGTCGGAGGCGATCGCCCTCGGCGCCAACATCATCGTGCTCTCGGACCGCAATGCCAACGCCAGCAATGCCCCGATCCCGACGCTCTTGCTGACAGCAGCGGTGCACAACCATCTCGTGAGGGAGAAGGAGCGCACCCGGGTCGGGCTCGTCGTCGAGAGTGGCGATGCCCGGGAGGTGCACCACTTCGCCCTGCTCATCGGCTACGGCGCCGCGGCTGTCAACCCGTACCTCGCCCTCGAGTCGATCGCCGAGATGGTGCGCGACGGGGTCTTGGGCGAGGTGTCCGAGCGCGAAGCGTTGCGGCGGTACCTGAAGGCAGCCAGCAAGGGTGTCCTGAAAGTGATGTCGAAGATGGGCATCTCCACCGTCGCCTCCTACACCGGCGCCCAGGTGTTCGAGGCGATAGGGCTCGAACGGGGCCTGGTGGACCGGTACTTCGGTGCGACACCGAGTCGCCTCGGCGGCATCGGGTTGGCCGAGCTGGCCGAAGAGGTGGCCCGTCGCCACCGTTACGCCTACGAGGGACCCGAGGCGAGCCCGGGAGAGCTCGAGATCGAGGTCGGCGGCGAGTACCAGTGGCGCCGCGGGGGCGAGTACCACCTGTTCAACCCCAGAACAGTGTTCAAGCTGCAGCACGCGACGCGCGCCCGGCGCTTCGACGTGTTCAAGGAGTACACCCAGCTCGTCGACGAGCAATCGGAGCGGCTGGCCACGCTTCGCGGCCTTCTCCGCCTGCGCACCGGCGAGCGTGCGCTGCGGCCCCCGGTCCCGCTCGAGGAGGTCGAACCGGTCGAGGCGATCCTGAAGCGCTTCGCGACCGGCGCCATGTCGTACGGATCCATCTCGGCCGAGGCGCACGAGACGCTGGCGATCGCGATGAACCGTCTCGGGGGCCGCTCCAACACCGGGGAGGGGGGCGAGGACCCGGAGCGCTACGTGCCCGATCCCAACGGGGACCTGCGCCGGAGCGCCGTCAAGCAGGTGGCTTCGGGCCGTTTCGGCGTCACGAGCGAATACCTCGTGAACGCCGACGACCTCCAGATCAAGATCGCCCAGGGCGCAAAGCCGGGCGAAGGCGGCCAGCTGCCGGGGCACAAGGTCTACCCGTGGATAGCGAGGACCAGGTACTCGACCCCGGGTGTCGGGCTCATCTCCCCGCCGCCCCATCACGACATCTACTCGATCGAGGATCTCGCCCAGCTGATCTACGACCTGAAGAACGCCAACCCGCGCGCCCGTGTCCATGTCAAGCTCGTGGCCGAGGTCGGAGTCGGCACCGTCGCGGCCGGCGTCGCCAAGGCTCACGCGGACGTCGTGCTCATCTCCGGCCACGATGGGGGGACCGGTGCCGCCCCGCTCACCTCTCTCAAGCACGCGGGCGCTCCCTGGGAGCTCGGCCTGGCAGAGACCCAGCAGACGCTGCTGCGCAACGGGCTCAGGGACCGCATCACCGTCCAGGTGGACGGTCAGATCAAGACCGGCCGGGACGTGATCGTGGCGGCGCTCCTCGGGGCCGAGGAGTTCGGCCTCGCGACCGCGCCCCTCGTCGTCTCCGGTTGCGTGATGATGCGCGTGTGCCACCTCGACACCTGTCCTGTGGGCATCGCCACCCAGAACCCCGAGCTGCGCAAGAACTTCACCGGGCGCCCCGAGTTCGTCGAGACCTTCTTCCACTACATCGCCGAAGAGTGCCGCGAGCTCCTCGGCGCACTCGGTTTCCGGACGATGGCCGAGGCAGTGGGACATGTCGAGAGCCTCGACATCGCCGCCGCCGTCGACCATTACTGGAAGGCGGCCAAACTCGACCTGCGACCCATCCTCGAGCCTGTCGCAGGGCCGGGGGCAACGCTGCACCGCACCAGAGACCAGGACCACGGCCTCGAGGTCGCCCTCGACCGCGAGCTCATCGAGGCGTGCGGGGCGGCCATCTCCCAAGGCCGCCCGGTAGAGCTGGAGCGGCCCATCCGCAACGTCCATCGCGCCGTCGGTACGATGCTCGGCTCGGAGATAACGAGGCGCTACGGCGGGGCGGGCCTGCCCGAGGGCACGATCGGTCTCAGGTTCCAAGGCTCGGCTGGGCAGAGCTTTGGCGCCTTCGTGCCCCGCGGCATCACCATGACACTGGTCGGCGATGCCAACGACTACCTCGCCAAGGGCCTCTCGGGCGGGATAATCGTGGTCAGGCCGCCGGAGGCGTCGCCGTTCCAGGCCGAGGACCAGATCATCGCCGGCAACGTCGTGCTCTACGGGGCGACGGCGGGGGCGGCGTACATCCGGGGACAGGTCGGGGAGCGGTTCTGCGTGCGCAATTCAGGGGCGACCGCGGTCGTCGAAGGCGTGGGCGACCACGCCTGTGAGTACATGACCGGGGGCACCGTGCTCGTCCTTGGCCCCACGGGGCGCAACTTCGCGGCCGGGATGTCCGGCGGCATCGCCTTCGTGCACGACCCCGAGGCCATCTTGCCCAGGCGCCTGAACCCCGAGATGGTCGAGCTCGAGTCGCTAGACGAGGAGGACCGGCGTTGCGTCCAAGAGCTCTGCGAGGCCCATCTGGCCCGGACGGGCTCGGCCCGGGCCGCCCGGCTTCTCGCCCGCTGGGATGAGACGCTCGGCGAGATCGTCAAGGTCATGCCCCGCGACTACCGCCGCGTGCTCGAGGCGACCAGGCGGGCCGTGGAAGCCGGCGGATCGGTCGACGACGAGATAATGGCGGCGGCGCATGGCTGACCCCAGGGGATTCCTGCGCTACGAGCGGACGGGCCCGCGGCGCCGTCCTGTCGAGACCCGTGTCAAGGACTGGCGGGAGGTGTACCTCCCCTTCGGGCGCGAGGAGCTCGCCGAGCAGGCCGCGAGGTGCATGAGTTGCGGCATCGCCTTTTGCCACGAGGGCTGCCCTCTGGGCAACCTGATCCCGGAGTGGAACGACCTCGTCCGGGCAGGTCGCTTCGCGGAGGCGAGCGACCGCCTGCACGCCACGAACAACTTCCCCGAGCTGACGGGGCGGCTCTGCCCAGCGCCGTGCGAGGGATCGTGCGTGCTCGGGCTCGTCTCCCAGCCGGTGCTCATCAAGCAGGTCGAGCTGGAGACCGCCGAGTGGGCGGCAGGCTCGGGCGTGCTCGCGCCCGGGCACGTGAGGCGACGCAGCGGCAAGAAGGTGGCTGTGGTCGGCTCGGGCCCTGCAGGCCTCGCCGCCGCTCAGCAGCTCACCCGGGCGGGCCACGAGGTCGTCGTCTTCGAACGTGCCGAGCGCATCGGCGGCCTGCTGCGTTACGGCATCCCCGAGTTCAAGCTCGAGAAGTCGGTGCTCGAACGCCGCCTTGCCCAGATGGAAGAGGAAGGGACGCAGTTCCGCCCCCGGGTCGCGGTCGGGGACCTGGGCCAGCCGCCCCCGGCGGGTATCCCTGGGGCGGCTGCGCCGGACGCGTCGGTGGTCAGTGCCGCCCGGCTTCGCAGCGAGTACGACGCCGTCGTGCTGGCCGGCGGCGCCACCCGGCCCCGCGATCTCGCCGTCCCCGGCCGTGAGCTGCGGGGCGTGCATTTCGCCATGGACTATCTCAAGTCGGCGAACCTCGTGTGCGAGGGCAGGTTCCAGTCCTCGCCGATCGACGCCGGCGGCAAGCGGGTGGCGATCATCGGCGGCGGCGACACGGGTGCCGACTGCCTGGGGACGGTCCACCGCCAAGGTGCCGCCTCGGTCACCCAGCTCGAGATCCTGCCGATGCCCGGCTCGGCCCGCGCGGCGGACAATCCATGGCCGACGTGGCCGCTGATACTCCGCACGACCTCGGCACACGAGGAGGGAGGCGAGCGGCTCTTCTCGGTGAGCACGACGGGCTTGGTCGACGACGGCTCCGGCGCCGTGGGGGCGCTTCGCGCCGAGACCGTCGAGGCGGGCAGCCTCGACGGGCGCCCCTCGTTCGTGCCCATGCCTGGGTCTGGTTTCGAGCTCGAGGTCGAGCTCGTGCTGATAGCCATGGGCTTTGCCGGGCCCGAGACGAGCGGTTGCGTGGCCGAGCTCGAGCTCGGGCTCAACGCCCGTGGCAACGTCGCCGTCGACGAATCCTTCGCGACGACGGCACCGGGTGTGTTCGCCTGCGGTGACATGGCGCGCGGTCAGAGCCTGATCGTCTGGGCGATAGCCGAGGGCCGTTCCGCCGCGGCGAGCGTCGACCGCTATCTCACGGGTCGCAGCGACCTGCCGGCGCCCGTTGTGGCGGGGCAACTGGCTCTCGCCTGAGCGCTCCGGCCGGCCGCCGGGAAGCCTGGGGCCGGCAAGAGGCCCACCCTATATGGCTCGCCCGACCGCCAGAGCGGAATTGGTCGCGATCCATTCCTCGAGTCGGGCTGGGCTCATGGGGTTGGCGATATAGAAGCCCTGCAGGGCGTCGCATCCGATCGCAGTCAATTGCTCCATGACCGGGGCGGAGTCGACCCCCTCGGCGATGACCGACAGGCGCAAGCTGTGGGCAAGCTCGACAACGGAGCGGACGATGGCCCGCGCCGTGTCGTCGCTCAAGAGCGGCTCGACGAAGGACTTGTCGATCTTGACCGCCGTCACGGGGAGGCGCTGCAGGTAGGAGAGTGAGGAGTAGCCGGTGCCGAAGTCGTCGAGGGAGAGCCTCACGCCGTAGTCGACGAGTGACTCGAGGCTGCGGAGGGCCCCTTCCGGGTCGAACATGATCGCGCTCTCGGTGATCTCGAGCTCGATGGACTTCGGGGGGAGCCCGGAACGGCTGACGGCCGTCGTGACGGCGTCCATGAGCTCCGGGTCGTGCACGGTGGCGGCAGACAGGTTTACAGCAACAGGTATCAGATATCCCGCCCGATGCCACGCCGCGCACTCCGACAGCGCCTTGGCGAGCACCCAGTTGGTGAGCTCGCGGATCATTCCCGTCTGCTCGGCCAGAGGAATGAAGGCGTCCGGGACGAGCAGCCCGCGGGTCGGGTGGCGCCAGCGCACGAGCGCCTCGACGCCTGTGACCACCTTCGTCAGGGCGTCGACCTTGGGCTGGTAGTCGAGTCGGAACTCACCTTTGTCCACCGCGTCGGCGAGCTCGCCCGCGAGCTCGAGGCGGGACAGGCTCGAGCGCTCGAGATCCTCGCTGTAGCGGCGGATGCCCCGGCGATCCGCCTTAGCCTGGTACATGGCGACCTCCGCCCGCTGCAGGAGGGCGGGCACGCCGAGGTTGGCACCGTTCTCGTCGACGGCCGCCTCGGCGACCCCGACGCTCCCGCGAAGGCGCAGCCGGACTCCACCGACGTCGATCGCCTCCGAGATCGCAGCCAGCAGTCGGGCAGCCAGGGCGTCGGCGTCCGCGGTATCGGTGGCGCTCGAGGCGACGACGGCGAACTCGTCCGCGCCGAGGCGGGCGACGATCTCGACGGGATCTCCGAGCTGGTGGAGGCGCCTCGCCACCTCGAGGAGGACAAGGTCGCCGAGGGCGTGGCCCAAGGTGTCGTTGACTTCCTTGAAGCGGTCGATGTCCAAGACGAGCACGGTGCGCTTCACACCGCTCAGCTCGGACTGCTTCGGCACGGCCATGGTGTGGCCGTGGTCGGCGAGCACGAGCCGGTTGGGCAGGCCCGTGAGAGGGTCGTGCAGAGCCTGGTCACGGATCGCGTCCTCGGCGCGGTTGCGGGCGGCGGCGGCGGCGAGGACGTTCGCGACGGCGACGACGAAGTTCACGTCTTCCTCGGCGAAACGGCGTGGGCTCCGGCACCCGACGCCGAGCACGCCGGTGGGGGAGTCCTGGCCCTGGATCGGCGCCTCGATCACGCTCATGGCCTGCGAGCGGGCCCAGAAGTCCGGTATCTCGAAACGGGCCTCGCGGGCGAGGTCGTCACAGATCACCGTTTCCTGGGTGACGAGCGCGAAGCTGACCGGCGAAGAGGTCGGGTCGGTCGAGAGCAGCTCCGGTCCCGTCTGGCCATGCCCGCGGCTGGCGATCAAGGTCAGGAACGCCGTGTCCGTCATCGCCTCGAAGACGTGCACGAAGTCCACTTCCAGCTGCTCGGCGAGCAAGCTGACGGCGTCCTCGACGAGGTTGGGGTAAGCCAGCCCGACCAGCGCCCACCTGCCGAGGTCGGCGATCGCCGCCTGGCGCCCGGCGTTCGAGCGGAGGCGCTCCGCGCTTTCGCGCACGGATCTTTCCGCACTCGCGCGGGCCGAGACCTGTGACACGTACGCGGCGGCGAGGCCGATCTGATCGGCGACGTCTTGAAGAACCGTCCGCTCCGCCAGAGAAGGGAGGCCGTGCGAGCTGGGGCGGGCGAGAAGCAGCGCCCCGTGGACCTCGGAGCGGGCACGGACGGGCACTATGCACAACGCGATCGGGCCCAAAGGCTCGAGAAGGCGAGAGGCCTCGGCGTCGTCCCACTCGCCGAGCTGGCTCCAGGCGACCTGCGGAGACTCGAGCGGTCCGCCCGTGGTGAGCACGCGGCCGACAAGGCCGAGTGCCGTGAGCGGCCGGGCCGCGACGAGCACCCGGGCCAGCAGGGCTTCGCTGATGGGATCTTGGTCGGCAATGGCGGCCACACGGAGATCTCCGGCTTGATCCTCGAGCCAGAGAACCGCCGATCCCGCGAGTGCCTCAGCGATGATGCGCGTCGCGAAGGCGCCGAGCTCGTCGCTCGAACCGGGCCTCGATCCGTCCCCGGCGGGCGCGGCAAGGGCCACGGCGATCGAGGCGAGAACGGCCATCAGGGGGCTCTCGTCGTGCTCGGGTTGCAAGGGAGGCGAGGACTGCCCCTCCTGGTGCGGCACCTCGAACCTCCTCGAGAAATCGCCTGTCGTCGGACAAGACTAGCCAGCAGGTGCCCGCAACAGGCGCTTCTCCGCCTGGGCGGCCGACCCTAACATGGGAGATCGCGTGACAGCCGCCTGAGGCGGGCAAAGCACCGGCCGCCGAGAGCAGGCAACCGCAAGTCACCCGCGAAAGAGGGGCACGCCGATGCGCAGCACCATGCAGGAGAGGCCCCTTCTGGTACGCGACATCCTCCGTCACGGCCAGCAGGTGCATGGCTCGAGCGAAGTCGTCACCTTCGAGGGCGACGGCTTCCGGCGCACGAGCTTCGCGCAGGTCGCGAGCCGCACAGAACAGCTGGCGTCGGCGCTCGCGCGCCTCGGCGTCACCGAAGGAGAGCGCGTCGCGACCTTCTGCCTGAACCATCAGGAGCATCTCGAGGCCTATCTGGCGGTGCCGAGCATGGGGGCGGTGCTGCACACCTTGAACGTCCGCCTCTTCCCGGACCAGCTCGCCTACGTGATCGATCACGCAGAGGACAAGGTGATCGTCGCCGACGCCCTCTTGGCACCCGCGCTGGCACGGGTGCTTCGCGAACGGCGGACGGTCGAGCATGTCGTCGTGGTCGGCGACGGCGACACGTCCTCGCTCGGCGAGACGCTCGGGTACGAGGATCTCCTCGGCGCAGAGACGCCGGGCTTCGAGTGGCCCGATCTCGACGAGACGGACGCCGCCGCCATGTGCTACACGAGCGGGACGACGGGCCATCCCAAGGGCGTCGTCTACAGCCATCGCTCGACGTACCTGCATTCGCTGGCGTGCACCTCGGCCTCGAATCTCGGTATCTCGGGCTACGACCGGATCCTGGTCATCGTGCCCCAGTTCCATGCGAACGCCTGGGGCGTCCCCTACGCGGCCTGGCTGAGCGGTGCGGACCTGATCATGCCCAAGCAATTCCTCCAGGGTGAGCCGCTGGTGCGCATCATCGAGAGCGAGCGGCCGACCTTCGCCTGCGCAGTGCCGACGATCTGGAACGAGGTGCTGAGATATGCCCATGAACACGGCTCGGACCTGTCGTCGTTCCGCTCCATCCTCTGCGGGGGCTCCGCCGTGCCTCGTTCCATGATCGAGAGGTTCGACGAGCTCTTCCACGTCCCGATCGTGCAGGGCTGGGGAATGACCGAGACGAGCCCACTCGGGGCTATCGCCCTCCCCCCGAAGAACCTCCTGCCCGAGCGGGAGATCGACTACCGCTCCAAGACCGGCCGGGTCAGCTTCGGTGTCGAGATCCGGGTCGTCGACGCCGAGGGCAACCCGTGCCCACGCGACGGCACCTCGGTCGGCGAGTTCGAGGTCAGGGGCCCGTGGGTCACCGGCGAGTACTACGACGACCCGACTCCGGCGCGGTTCCGGGACGGATGGCTGCGGACCGGTGACGTCGGCACGTTGGACCCCGAAGGCTTCATGCAGATAACCGACCGGACCAAGGACGTGATCAAGACCGGAGGGGAGTGGATCTCCTCGGTCGAGCTGGAGAACGTCCTCATGGGGCATCCGGCGGTGCTGGAGGCGGCCGTAGTGGCCGTGCCCGACCCGCGCTGGGGGGAGAGGCCGCTCGCCTGTGTGGTGCTGGCCGAGGACCAACACCGGGGCGCGCCCGAGCTCGCCGCTTGGCTGAGTGACAAGGTGCCGGCCTGGTGGGTCCCCGAGCGCTGGTCCTTCGTGAGCGAGATCCCCAAGACGAGCGTGGGCAAGTTCGACAAGAAGCTCCTGCGCGCCGGGCAGTCAAAGGGCGAGCTCGAGATCGTCACGGTCGAGCGGGCCGGGCACTAGGGCCTCTGGGCGAGGGGAGACACGGTGAGCGACGAGACCTTGCAGGCCATCAGAGCCGAGCTCGACACCTTGGCCGAACGGCTCGGTGACGCGGCCTACGACTCCCTGCGGGAGCAGCTTCACCGCGGGGGCAAGCCTGCGAAGAGCGACCCGGACCTCGTCCGCGAGAAGTTGTTGTCCCGGGCCCGCAACGCCGTCGAACGCGCCTCGTCGCTCGTGGCTCAGGCCGAGCGCGCCGCCGGGGCGCCCTGAGCCCTCAGTCCGGACGGGGCCAGCGGTTGATGGCGTTGATCAACATGCGCAGACGGCCGTGCGAACGCCGGTCGAACTCGAGCGCGATCCGCTTCAGCTCGAGGTGGTCACGGCCGGCGCGTTCAGGCGGCAGCGGCCCGGTCCGCCAGATGCCCTTTGCGGTGCAGATGTCTGCGAACTCGTAGTTGAGTGCGGCCAATTCTTCGTCGGTCGGTGCGTACCGGCAGCGTATGACCATGGTCGAGCCGACAAACCGCCTCGAGTGGTAGTTGCGGTAGAAGCCGAGGATCTCTTCGACGGCCACGCCGACATCGTCGGTGATGCGATAGAGGGCCCCGTCCTCGCGGTCGACCAGCCCCCGGCGCATGACCTCTTGGATGAACCTCTCGAGCCCTTCCCAGTAAGGGTCGCCGGGAAGGTCGAGCAACACGATCGGCGCGGGCTCGGCCTTGCCCGTCTGCAACAGGGTGAACAGCTCGAAGCACTCGTCGAGTGTCCCGAATCCGCCGGGCAGGACCGCGAAGGCCGAGGACTCCTTCATGAGCATGAGCTTTCGCGTGAAGAAGTACTTCATCTCGACGACGCGGCCCTCGGCGGCGAGCTGGGGGTGGGAGATGGTCTCGAAAGGCAGGCGGATCTCGACGCCGAGCGACTTTTCCGGGCCGGCACCGTCCGCTCCGGCAGCCATGATGCCAGGGCCGGCGCCGGTGACCACGAGCCAGTTCTCGCGCGCCATGCGGCCAGCCAGGTCCACGGCCTGGGCATAGAGGGGATCGGAGACCAAGGTGCGGGCCGAGCCGAACATCGTCAGTTTCGGGATGCCCCGATAGCGTGAGAAGAGATCGAACGCCCGTCCCATCTCGGCGAGCGCCGAGGCGGCGATCTTGAGGTCGAGACGACTGGCGTCGATATAGGCGAGGTCGAGGCCCGTGAGGAGGATGTCGCGGAGCAGGTCGCGATTCGCCTGAGCGCCGGAGAGGTCCAGCAGTTCGGAGATGAGGGCCGAGGCCCGTTCGTCCCTCTCGGTGGGAATCACAGGGGTCACGGTTCAGCCCCCGGCGGGCACGACTCGCCCGTACAGCGTCGTGCGCTGCTCGAGGCGGCGCCCGACTGACTCGGCCAGATCGCGGAAGTCCGCCTCCTCCATCAGCTGTCCGTGCTGCCCACCGGCGGCACGGGAGATGTTCTCGTCCATGAGGGTGCCGCCCATGTCGTTGCATCCCGAGACGAGCAGCTGCCTGGCGCCCTCGAGGCCGATCTTCACCCAGCTCGCCTGGATGTTGGGGATCCAGCCGTCGTAGGCGATGCGGGCCACGGCGTGCATGAGGAGCGTCTCGCGGAACGTCGGGCCCCGGCGCGCCTTCTTCTGGAGATAGATCGGGCTGGCCATGTGCACGAACGGCAGCGGCACGAACTCGGTGAAGCCGCCCGTCTGCTTCTGCAGCGCCCGCGTGCGCACGATGTGCCGGGCCCAGTGGCGGGGCTGCTCGACGGCACCGAACATGATCGTGACGTTCGACCGCAGGCCGACGCCGTGCGCGACCCGGTGCACCTCGAGCCACTGCTCGGTGTCCACCTTGTCCGGGCACAAGATCGCCCGGATCTCGTCGTCGAGGATCTCGGCGGCGGTGCCCGGCAAGGTGCGCAGCCCGGCGTCACGGAGCCGTTGCAGATAGAGCTCCAGAGGCTCGCCGAGCCGGCGCGCCCCTTCGCTCACCTCGAGGGCGGTGAAGGCATGGATGTGTATCCGCTCGGAGGCCGCGCGCACCGCCTTCAGCACCTCGAGGTAGTAGTTGCCGTCGAAGTCCGGATGGATCCCGCCTTGCAGGCAGACCTCCGTGGCCCCGGCTGCCTCCGCCTCGAGGACACGGCGGGTGATCTCGTCCAGCCCGAGCAGGTAGGGGTTGCCGCGCAGGTTCAGCGAGAGCGGTCCTTTCGAGAACGCACAGAACCTGCACTTGAACGTGCAGATGTTGGTGTAGTTGATGTTCCGGTTGGCCACGAAGGTGACGACGTCGCCCACGGCTTTTCTCCGCAGCTCGTCGGCGACCTCGGCCACCGCCAGGACCTGGGGCCCGCGGGCTCGAAAGAGGGTGGCGATCTCGTCCTCGCCGACTTCTTGCCCGGCGAGCACCCCGGCCAGGACCTCGCCCACGTCGTCGCCGGCACCGGCCTGCCCGGAGGCGATCACGAGGCTCGAGAAGGCGGGACGGTCCGGACGGCTCGGGCGACCCGCCGGGCCGAGCCAGCTCTCGGGCAGCAGGCGCGGCGGGAGCATGCCCCCTCCCGAGCACCAATCGCTGTCGCGCGCCAGGCCCTCGGCATCGGAACGGTCCAGGACGGCGTGACGCAGGTCCTCGGCGACAAATCTCGTGCCGGCCCATTCGGGATGTACGGCCAGGCGGGGAGCGAGCACGTGGCCGCCCATCTCGGTCACCTCGCGGAGGCGCTCGAGTGCCGGCCAGGCGCGTTCTGGATTCACGTGGTCTGCCGTCACAGGCGACACGCCGCCCCAGTCGTCGATGCCCGCGCCGAGCAGCGTCGAGAAATCCTCGGTGAGATTCGGGGGCGCCTGGAGGTGGATCTCGGCAGGCAGCACGAGCCGGGCGGCGGCGATCGACCAGAGGTGCTCCTCGGCCGGGCACGGTGACGAGGCTTGCATGGCGGTGCCGCTCTTGGGCAGGAAGTTCTGAACGATCACCTCCTGGACGTGACCGTGCCGGGCATGGCTGGCCGCGATCGCCCGCAAGGCCACGAGACGATCGGCCCGGGTCTCGCCGATGCCGACGAGGATGCCCGTCGTGAAGGCGATCTCCAGGGCTCCGGCGGCTTCGAGGGTGGCGAGCCGGCGGGCAGGGACCTTGTCCGGCGAGACGCGGTGGCAGGCCAATGACGCCACGAGCGACTCGAGCATCATGCCCTGGCTGACGGCGAGGTTGCGTAGTTGGGCGAGCTCGTCGGTGAGAAGCGCCCCTGCGTTGGAATGGGCGAGCAGCCCGGTCTCGGCCGTGACGAGCCGGCAGCACTCTGCCAGATAGTCGATGGTGGACGCGAAACCGTGCTCGTCGAGCCACGCGGCTGCGGTCGGGTACCTCAGTTCCGGGCGCTCCCCGAGGGTGAACAGGGCCTCGTGGCAGCCGGCCTTCGCCCCGGCCCGGGCGATGGCAAGGACCTGCTCGGGGCTGAGGTAGGCCTCAGAAAGGCGCGCCGGCGGCTTGGCGAATGTGCAGTAGCCGCAGCGGTCCTGGCACAGCATTGTGAGAGGGATGAAGACCTTCGGGGAGTAGGTGACACGCCTCCCGTAGCGGCGGTCGCGAACACGGCAGGCCTCGGAGAGGAGGTCCGACAGCGGTGCCGCCAGGATCTCGGCGTCGGTGAGACACGACTCGCCCGTCGACATGTCGCCGTCTCGCGCTCGGGCGACGCTGCCGCTCGGCCTTCGGTCTTCAGTCATGGGCTCACCCTAGGCCAGGCGCCCCGGAGCCGATCGCCTCCCGGTCGCACAGCCAGATCACTCTCTCGGCACGCACCCGCGTCGCAGGGAGATCGTCCTGGTGCAGGACGCGGGTCATGGCCTGGTGCTTGTCCGCCCCGGCGACGGTGAACACGACGAGGCGGGCACGGGCGATGGCGGACAGGGTCAAGGTGAGCCGCGGGTAGCGATTCCGCCCCGAGGGGTCAACGTTGCGCTCGACGAGGCGCTCAGGAGGCGCCTCGAGAGCGGCCGAGTCCGGGAAAAGGGAGGCCGTGTGCCCGTCGGGACCCATCCCGAGATGAACCAGATCGAGCTGCGGCTGGGCCGCGATCACTTCCTCATAGGTCGCAAGGGGGGCATTGCAGTCCATCGGGAAAAAGCGCGGGCGCGGCTCGACGCGATCGATGAGCGCTTCGCGGATCATGCGCTGGTTCGCGTCCGGGTCACCCGCCGGCACGCAGCGCTCGTCGCCCACGAGGCACTCGATCCGGCTCCAGTCGAGGCCGCCCTTCGCGGCCAGGTGCTCGTAGCACGAGCGGGCCGTCGAGCCGCCGGACAGGACGAGCCGAAACGACCCTTCCTCGCCCCGGCCGGGACCGGCGGCGACAAGGCGGACTCGTTCAGCGACGAGGCCGGCGAAGGCCGCCGGCACATCGTCGACGACACTCAGCTCCCCGCTGGGGACCCTCGGCGGGACCTCGGCTGGCACCTAGGGGTTCACCCACTCATAGCCCGAGGGCTCCAACAACCGCGCAGCTTCCAGCGGCCCCCAGGTGCCGGCGTGGTAGCTCGCCAGGTGCGGGTAGCCCTCGGCGAAGGCCTCCTGCACCGGCTCCAGCAGCCGCCAGGCTTGTTCGACCTCATCGGTGCGGATGAACAAGGTGGGGTCGCCGATCATGGCGTCGAGCAGGAGGCGCTCGTAGGCGTCGGGCGGGTCGGACCCGAAGGCCTCCTTGTAGGAGAAGTCCATCCCCACCGTGCGCACGCGGTAGTCCTGACCGGGCACTTTGGCGCCGAAACGAAGCGTGATGCCCTCGTCTGGCTGAATGCGCAAGATGAGCGCGTTGGGTTGAAGTCCCCGCACGAGCTTGCCGGCAAAGGGAAGGTGCGGGGGACGCTGGAACACCATCACGACTTCGGTCGAGCGCTTGGCGAGGCGCTTGCCGGTGCGGATGAAGACCGGTACACCCGCCCAACGCCAGTTGTCGACCGTGAGGCGCATGGCGACGAACGTCTCTGTCATCGACTGGGGGTCGACGCCGTCCTCGCTCCGGTAGCCCGGGACGCGCTGGCCGTCGATCATGCCGGCTTGGTACTGGCCACGCACGACGGCGGCCTCCGCCTCGTCGACGCGGGGGGCGACGACCGAGCGCAACAGCTTGACCTTCTCGTCTCGGATCGAGGTCGGGTCCATCGTCGCCGAGGGCTCCATCAAAGTGAGGGCGAGGACCTGCATCACGTGGTTCTGGACGATGTCTCGCAGGGCGCCGGCATGCTCGTAGAACGAGCCCCGGTGCTCGACGCCTATCGACTCCGCAACCGTGACGTGCACGTGGCCCACATAGCGTCGGTTCCAGACGGGCTCGAAGATCGAATTGGCGAAACGGAGCGCGAGCACGTTCTGCACGGTCTCTTTGCCCATGTAGTGGTCGATCCGGTAGATCTGGGGCTCGTCGAAGCATGCATGCAAGGTCTCGTCGAGCGCCATGGCGGTCTCGAGGTCCCGACCGAAGGGCTTCTCGATCACGAGCCGGGCGAACTTGCCCCCAGTCCCGGGCTTGTTCAGTCCGTGGCGGGCGAGGCCACGTGCCACCTCCCCGAACAGAGACGGGACAGTGGCGAGATAGAAAATGCGGTTGCCGCCCGTGCCACCACCTTCGTTGGGGACGTCGAGCTCGGTCACAATCTCGGCGACCCTCGAGAAGGTGGCATCGTCGTCGTAGTCGCCGATCACATACCGGAACCGCTTGACCAGATCGGCCCAGGGCGCTTTGGCGTCGGGGACGGCCGCGAGACAGTGATCGCGGAACTCGTCGTCGGACCACAGGGTCCTCGCGACCCCGACGAGGCCGAAGCCCTCGGGCAGGGACCCCTCACCCGCCAGCGAGGCGAGCGCCGGAAGGAGCTTTCGCGCGGTGAGATCGCCCGACGCCCCGAATATCACGAGCGCAACGGACGGGACCCTGGTCTGAGAACGTTGCATTGTCACGAGGACCCCTTCTCGTCTGCGCGGACGACCGCATGGCCGCCGAACTGGTTGCGCAAGGCGGCAAGCAGCCTCAGTCCGTAGGAGTTCTCGTCGCGGCTCTCGAAGCGCCTGAAGAGCGAGGCGGCGATGACGGGCACCGGTACCTCTCGCCCGAGAGCCTCCTCGAGGGTCCAGCGGCCCTCCCCGGAGTCGACGACGTACGGCTCGATGCTCTCGAAACCGGCCCCGGGCCGCAGGGCAAGCTCCGTCAGCTCGAGCAGCCAGGACCTCACAACCGAGCCATAGCGCCAGATGGCGGCGATCTCGTGCAGGTCGAGGTGGTACTCGTCGGCCTTGGAGAGGAGCTCGAAGCCTTCGGCGTAAGCCTCCATGAGCCCGTACTCGATGCCGTTGTGCACCATCTTGACGAAGTGGCCCGCGCCGACGGGCCCTACGTGCGCGTAGCCGCCCTCAGGTGCGAGGGCCAGGAAGATCGGCTCGGCGATGGCTATCGCCTCGGGGGTGCCGCCCACCATGAGGCAGTAGCCGTTCTCCAGGCCCCAGACCCCTCCGGAGGTACCGGCGTCGATGAAGTGCACGCCGCTCTTGGCCAACCGGGCGGCATAAGGAGCGGCCTCTTTGTAGTTCGAATTGCCCCCGTCGATCACGACGTCGCCGGACTCGAAGCACTGGCCGAGGGTCGCCACCGTCTCATCGGTCGGCTTGCCGGCGGGCACCATCACCCAGGCCACGCGGGGCGCCGACAGCTTCCCGGCCAGCTCTTGCAAGCTGGAGGCGGTGTCGGCCCCGTAGCTCGCCACGGCTGCTCGCGCTTCGGCTCCGAGGTCGAAGCCGACCACTTCGTGACCTTTCCCGATCAGCCGGCGGGTCATGTTGGCGCCCATCTTTCCCAGCCCGACCATCCCGATCCTCATCGTTGTGCTCCTCCCTCGCCGTCAGGTGCGCCGCATGTACCGGTTACCGGATCTCACTCAGCTCGTCTAGCTCGATGCGGATGACACGCCTGTCGTGGGCCACGAGGCTGTCGTGGTCCCCGATCGACTGGGCACTAATCAAGGTCGGGAAGTCATAGAGCTCACCGGGGATGGCAAGCTGCGCCGACGCTCTGGAGCGAACTAGCTGCACCGCGATGACGCTGTTCGGCCCTCCCTTGTGGAGCTGGCCCGTCGAGTGCAGGAATCTCGGCCCGTAGCCGGCCGTGACGGCCATCTGATCATTCGCGTCGCGCACCCTGCGGCGCAGCGCCTCGAGCTGGTCGTCCTGGCCGTAGGGCAAGTAGGCCTGCAAGGACACGTAGTCGTGTGGTCGCACCTGGGCCGAGATGAGCGACATCATGTCCTCGGGGGCCGATGAGGCAAGCGTCGGGAGCGGCAGAGCAGAGAGGACGCGCAAGGTGTTCGCCTTTGACTCGGCGACGTTGGGCTCGTCGAAAGGGTCTACCTCGAGGACGTGGCCGGTGACGGCGACGGCGAGCTCGAAACGGAAGAACTCCGCCCCGAGCGCTCCTGGCCCGTCCAGCTCGACGCCGATGACGTGGCGGTCGTCACCACGCTCGTCCTCGGTCGTCGGCACGGGCACGCAGCCGCGGCCCTGCTTGCCCGTCGATTCGGCGATGAGCTGCTCGACCCACAGGCCGAAGGAGCGGATCTGTCCACTGACGACGACGGTCGTCTTGTCGCGCCCCTCCAGGGCGGCGCGGCCCATGGCCTCTCCGAGCGCGACGGCCTCCTCCCGGTCGACGTCGAGGGCACGCTCGCACAGCTCGGCCACCTCGTAGCCCATCAGGGCCGCCGGGACGAGCCCGAAGAAGGAAAGCACCGAGTACCGCCCGCCGATGTCGGGCTGGTTCTCGAACAGGTGCCGGATGCCGAGCTCGCCTGCTTGAGCGGCAAGGGGGGTCCCGGGGTCGGTGATCACCGCGTACCTGGCCGGATCGGAGACCCGGCCGCGGGCGTAGGAGAAGAGCACGTTCGGCTCGAGCGTCGTGCCGGACTTCGACGAGACGATGACGAAGGCGTCCTCCAAGGGCAGGGCCGCGACCGTCGCCGGGTCCGTGGTGTCGCACACGACGACACGGCGGCCCGGGTGGGCAACGAAAGCGTCCCGGACAGAGGCGAGCACCGCTGGGCCGAGCGAGGAGCCGCCCATGCCGAGAAGCACGACCGTGTCCTGGTCGATGCTGTCGGAGAAGGCCTTCAGTCTGCGCGCCTGGTCCAGCATCAGCCGGGGCGTGTCCAGCCAGCCGAGACGGTTCGGGGCGACGTTGCCCTCGGGCCACAAGCTACGGTCGCGCCCTTCCAGCCGCCGCAGGAGCTCTGAGCTCACTGCGCCGACCTGATGGCGTCGGCCTTCTCCTGCAGCTTGCCGAGGAGGTCGTCGAAGGAGGCTGCGAAGGCGGCGACGCCCTCTGCTTCCAACACCTCGGCAACGGTGGTGAGGTCGATTCCGCACTCTGCCAGGCGCTCGAAGCTCGACTCGGCTGCGGCGAGATCGGACCCGGTGATCGGCAGGACCTTTCCGTGATCTAGGTACAGCTCGAGCGTCTCCTCGGGCATGGTGTTGACGGTGTTGGGCGCCACGAGGGAGTCGACGTAGGCGAGATCAGGATAAGCCGGGTTCTTCGTTGAGGTGGAGGCCCACAGGGGTCGCTGGCGCCGGGCACCCGCCTTCTCCAGTGCGTCCCAGCGCGGGCCCGAGAACAGCTCGAGGAAGCTCTGGTAGGCAAGGCGCGCCTGGGCGACCGCGGCCGTCCCTCGCATCTCGAGGCAGCGCGTGGCGGTGGGGGAGCCCGGGTGCTGCTTGGCCGTCTCCTCGAGGCGGCGGTCGACCTCGGTGTCCACGCGACTCACGAAGAACGAGGCCACCGAGGCGACCTTGGAGGCGTCGCCTCCCTCCGAGACCAGCTTCTCCAGTCCCGTGACATAGGCCTCGACGACCTCGCGGTAGCGCTCGAGGGAGAAGATCAACGTCACATTGATACTGCGGCCCTCGGCGATCATGGCCTCAATGGCGGGGAGGCCCTCGCGGGTGGCGGGGATCTTCACCAACAGGTTGGGCTGCGCGATCCGCTCGTGCAGGTCCCTCGCGGACTCGATCGTGCCCTCGGTGTCATGGGCGAGGCCTGGCGAGACCTCGATCGAGACGAAACCGTCCCCACCGGCGCTGTTGTCGAAGACGGGCCGCAGCAAGCCGAGCGCCCCCGTGACGTCGGATATCACGAGGTCCCAGTACGCTTCCTCGACGCTCTGGCCGCTGCCAAGGGCCTGTGCGAACTCCTCGTCGTAGTCCGCTCCGACCGCGATCGCCTTGGCCATGATGGTCGGGTTAGAGGTGAGACCCCGCACTCCTGAAGCGACGAGCTTCGCGAGACGGCCCGAGGTCAGATAGGAGCGCTTCAGATTGTCGAGCCAGGGGCTCTGGCCTCCGAGGCGGTAAAGGTCTTGCAGTCTTGTCATGTGACTCCCTGCTGTTGAGCCCGGGTCCGCAGCAACTCGCGGGCCCGGGCGGCGACGTTATCGGCGGTGAAGCCGAACTTCTCCATGTTCACCGACCCGGGCGCCGAGGCGCCGAAGCGGTCGATGGCGACCGTGGCGTCGGCGTAGCGCTCCCAGCCGAAGGAGGCGCCCGCCTCGACGGCGAGACGGGCGACGGCGCGCGGCAGGACGTCCTCGCGATAGCCGGCATCCTGCTGGGCAAACAGGTCCCAGCTGGGAAACGAGACGACGCGGGCGACGATGCCTTCGGGCTCGAGGAGCCTCGCCGCCCCCAGGCAGTGCTGGACCTCGCTCCCTGTCCCGATGAGCACGATGTCGGGGGCCTCACCGCTCTCCCGCCCAGGCGCAAGGACGTAGGCGCCGCGAGCGACACCCTGGCCGGCGAGCGCGCCCGTCTCCGCGAGCACGGGGACGTCCTGGCGGGTCAGCACCAACGCCGTCGGCCCCTCGTAGTCGACGGCGATGCGCCAAGCGGCCGCGGTCTCGTTGGCGTCGGCGGGGCGTATCACGCGAAGACCGGGCATGGCTCGCAGCGAAGCGAGCTGTTCGACCGGCTGATGCGTGGGGCCGTCCTGGCCGAGGCCGACCGAGTCATGGGTGAAGGAGTAGACGACATGGGCTTCAGAGAGCGCCGCCAAGCGAATCGCAGGGCGGGCGTAGTCGCTGAAGACGAAGAAGGTGCCGCCCACCGGGAGCAGACCCCCGTGCAGCGCCATCCCGTTCATAGCCGCGGCCATGGCGTGCTCGCGGATGCCGTAGTGGAGCTGGATCCCCCCGGGATGCTCGTGGGACTGGACCTCGGCGCCGGCGCCAAGGTCGACGCCCGTGTTCCCGGTGAGGTCGCCGGCGCCAGCGACGAGGCCCGGGATGGCGGCAGCGGTCGCCGTCAGGCATTTGTTGATGGCCTTGCGAGTGGCCATCTTGGTGCCGGCCTCGAAGCTGGGAAGGGTTTCTGCCCACCCCGGCAGGCCCGCCCCCCGCAGGCAGGCCTCGAAGCGGTCCTTGTCGGTGACCGAGACGGCCCGGCGGTGTTCCCAGGCCTCCCGCGCCGCCCGGCCGCGACGGGCGCATTCGCCGTAGAAGGCGGGCACTTCCTCTGGGACGTAGAAATCCTGGTCCACCGGCAGGTCGAGGAGGGCCTTGGTGATCCGGATCTCGTCCGCGCCGAGGGGATCGCCGTGCGCCTCCTTGGTGTCGGTCCGGTGCGGCGAGGGCCAGCCGATGTGGCTGCGGAGCACGAGCAGCGACGGGCGGTCCGCCTCCGCCATGCCGCGGCGCAGGCCCGCCTCGAGGGCATCGAGGTCGTTCGCCACTTCGCCCAGGTACTCGACGTGCCAGCCGTATGCCTCGAAGCGCTTGAGGACGTCGTCTGTGTAGGTGAGCTCGGTCGCCCCGTCGATGGTGATGTGGTTGTCGTCGTAGACATACACGAGGCGGCCCAGACCGAGGTGGCCCGCCAGGGAGGCGGCCTCGTGGCTCACGCCCTCCATCAGATCACCGTCGCCGCAGGTCGCGAAGACGTGGTGATCGACCACCTCCGGGCCGAAATGGGCGCGCAGGAAACGTTCCGCGATAGCCATGCCCACCCCGTTGGCGAATCCCTGCCCTAAGGGCCCGGTCGTGACCTCCACTCCGGGCAGGGCGTGGACCTCCGGGTGGCCGGGCGTGCGGGACCCCCACTGGCGGAACTGGCGCAGATCGTCCAGCTCGAGCCCGTAGCCGTTGAGGAACAGCATCGAGTACAAGAGGATCGAGGCGTGCCCGTTGGACAATATGAACCGGTCCCGGTCGGGCCACTCGGGCTGGCTCGGGTCGTGGCGCAGCACCCTCGAGTACAAGACGTGAGCGAGAGGGGCGAGAGCCATGGCCGTGCCCGGGTGGCCGCTGTTGGCGCGCTGGGGAGCGTCCATGGCGAGCCCGCGGATGACATTGACACACAGCTGTTCCAGTTCGGCATCGGCCATTGGTAGTCAGGGGCGCGGTGCTCGACTAGCGAGTCCGGTTCCCCATTCCCCTTTCAATCCGTGCGTGCGGTTCTCCCGCACACGGCTTAACGACAGTCTTCTGAACATGGTGACGCGGCCTTTGGGTATCTGATGGTGCCCATCAGCGGGTGCAGGCCCTGGTCGTGGAACCAGGTCCG
>JBKQMT010000152.1:0-58661 GCA_052146595.1 Acidimicrobiales bacterium | reverse complement strand
CTGAGCGGCGACGAGCTCCTGGAGATCGTGCGCCAGACGACCGCCTCGAGGCCGGCAGCGCCAGGCGCTGGGCCTGCGCCGGCCACGGCCGGGCCAGCACCGGCAGGCGCTGAGGCGGCACCGGCAGCCGCTGGGCCTGCCTGAGGCGGCAGCGGCAGGCGCTGGGCCTGCCTGAGGCGGCACCGGCGGCCGCGGGGCCTGTCTGAGCCGGCGCGCCCAAAAAGCGGACGGGTCGCGACCCGAGCCCGCAGCCTACCACTAGTAGTGAGCAGGTGAGCACACTGAGCGGCTATCATGGGCGCGCTGCACAAATTCCATTGATGAATCTCCTGGTGCCTACCAATAAAGGGGGCCGGACGTTGGAAAAACGCCATGGCGTCACGGACGTCGGCGACGAAGGCTTTACCCTGATCGAGCTCCTCGTCGTCCTGCTAATCATCGGGATCCTGCTCGCCATCGCGATCCCGACCTTCCTATCGACCACGAAGAACGCCAACAACACCGCTGCGCAGGCGAACCTCAAGACAGCGCTCACCGCGGCGGACACGTACTTCACGACCTCGGGCTCGCAGTCCTACTCGTACATCGACGCCGCCGGCGGGACCTCGACCATCTCTACGGTCGGGTCCGGGCTGTCGTACCTGTCGGCCAGCGCCGCCGCCGGCTCTTCGTCCGGGCCGCAGACGATAAGCATCTGGCTGCCCAGCACCGCTGGAGGCAACGCCCTCGTCCTCACCGCCTTGGCTCACGGCTCCTTGGACTGCTGGGGGATTTTGGACATAAAGACGGCGCTCACCACGGCTGTCTACAACGAGAAGGCGTCCGGTACGTATTTCTTCGTGGTACCCAACTCGAGCGTCTCCACGTGCAACGCGCAATCGGTCTCGCCGAGCGCCGCCAACATCTCCACGACGTCGTTCCCTCACGGCTAGCGAGGCCGCCGCAAAGGTGCCAACCGGCACCTTCCGATTCGCGCAAGGCTGGCGCCCGGTGCTGCGCCACTCGGGCGCAACCTAAGGCGCAACGGGAGGACAGATGATCGCGGCGTTCTCAGTGAGCCCTGCTGGTCCCGAAGACGTCGCTGCGGCGGTGGCGGAGGCAGTGAGGCTCGTCCGTGAGAGCGGGTTGCCGAACGAGACCAATGCCATGTTCACCAACGTGGAAGGCGAGTGGGACGAGGTGATGGCTCTCGTCAAGTCTTGCGTGCTGCGCCTGGCCGAGGACTCCCCCCGCATATCGGTGGTGATCAAGGTCGACTACCGGCCCGGCGTCACGGGGGCGCTCCGTGGAAAGGTCGAAAGCGTCGAGCGCCACTTGGCCGGGCTCGCCTGAGCGTTCTGGGTCCTGCGAGTCCGGCCGTTTCTCGCGCGTTGTGGTTGCAACTCGAGGATCGTGAGCTGCCCGGTGGATGGCGGGCTAGCCGGCGGAAGGACGGCGAGCTAGCCGACCGAAGGCGGCTCGACCCCCTCGGCGTAATCGAGCGCCCAGCTCGCCGCGGCTTCGGCGACCCGCTCCTCGGCGTCGCGAAGCTCTTTGAGGAACGGGCCCGTCGGGTCCTCGATCACTCGGTCGACGACCGCTTGATATGTGGCCGACGCGTCCTTGAGGGCCTGCTGGGCGGCGCGCGCCTTGTCGGAGAGGTTCACCATGGTCTCGTCATGATAGGCGGTCTCGCCGCTGTTCCTGTCCGTTCGCGGCCGACCCGTAGAGCCGACCGCGAGCTTGGCGCATGAGTCAGCGAAGCCCGCCGAACAGGCCGCGTTTCTCGCTCGGAGGCCTGCCGCCGAATGGCCAGGTTCTGGCGGCGGTTCTCTCGGTGATGAAGCCGGCGAGGTCCCCGATGCTCGTGTCGGTGGGCAAGGTGCCGGCATGCTGCCACACGGCGGGTTGGCCCTCCTGCGAGCTCAGGTCCGGCCAGCCGTAGTACCAGCACTCCTGGTCCAGCCAGAACCCGACAACCGCCACCGGCGAGTGAACTCGTAGCAGCTCCTCGTTATCGGGGTCCCAGTCGACCGCCGTCGACTCGACGCGAAGTCCTGTCAGATCGCTCAGCAGTCGAACCAAGGACTCTTGAAAGGCTTTCGTGCTCTCCTCGTCTTGCCCGCCCTTGGGCTTGGGGGCGAGCTTGGAGTGGTCCTCGTCGATGAGCAGCTCGGCGCTCAGGTACCATGCCGCCTGGCGCGCCCGACCGGTGAGGGGACCCGTAGTCGAAGCCAGGTCCGCGTCGAGCTCGGCGCTCAAGGCGTCGTGTTCGTCGGCATCGAGGTGACTGCACCAGTCCCTCCACAACAGTGGTCGCAGGTTCCCGAACCGAACGCGCTCGGCGAAGCCGCTGGAGTCGACGCTGACCGGCTCGGGCTGCTGGCCCGGAGCAGGGATCAGGGCCTCGAGCCGTTGCTCGAGCTCCGCGCCCATGGGAGAGTCACCGAGGACCGCGCTCGTGGGCAACGTCGGCAGGCTCGCCCCTTCTGGCGCCTGGTTCTGAATTGTCAGGACGCCGTTGTTCGCGAGATCGACCCATCGGCGCCATCTGTAGCGCGAGGCGGCATTGAGCACGCTCTTGGCCACCGTGGCGAGCTTCAACTCCTGGAACGTCGCAACCGGATGGCTCGCCCGCTCCGGCAGGTCGGGCCAGGAAGCGAGCAAGTGGTGACCGTCGTCTTCGCTCTCCACCTCGTAAGTCGTCATCGTCGGCTCACCTGACAGTAATGCTCCGGCGCCGTCACTCGGCGACGCCGACTCTGTTGCGTCCGGCCTCCTTGGCCAGGTACATCGCCTCGTCGGCGCGCTCCACCAGCCGGTCGAAAGGCTCCCCCTGGTGGCGTAGGGCCACTCCCACGCTGGCAGTGACACCTGGGAGCGCCTCGTCGGGCTCGGCCACCGAGTCCCGGATGCGCTCGGCCACCGACTGGGCAATCTTCAGGTCGACTCCGGCGAGAAGCACGAGGAACTCCTCACCCCCATACCGCACGACGATGTCGCCTCGGCGCGAACCCTCGAGTATCGACCGGGCGACGTGGCGCAGCACCTGGTCGCCGACGGAATGGCCGAAGCCGTCGTTCACGGCTTTGAAGTGGTCGAGGTCGATCATGAGCGCGGCGACCGTCGGCGTCAGGGTGCGATCGTCGAGGGCGCACAGTCTTCGCGCGGCATCGGCCAGGTACTGCCGGTTGTACAGGCCCGTGAGCGGGTCGTGGATGGCTTGGTCGTAGAAGGCGTCCCGGTCGATGTCCGCGGCGCGCCGGAACAGCTCGCGCTCGAGCCCGACCTCCACGAGGCCGCAGATCTCGTCCAGCAGTGCGCGGGTGGGCCCGTTCAGTGCGGGTGTGTCACCGAACTCCAACACGGCCACCCCGCTCGCCGACGCTGAAGAGGGCGACAGCAACGGCACCATCAGACGTGGTCCCAGCGCAGGGGTGGCCCCCGCGAGCGCAGCGAGAACATCGGCAGGCGGGTCGGCGGGCCGTCCCGCGAACCCGTTCGCCCGGTCGAACTGCAGTGTCGTGCTGCCCGTGCGGGCCCACAACTCCAGGCGCTCGGCCCCGATGAGCCGCTCGGCCGTCTCGGCCAGTTGAGCGACGACGACGGAGAATTCCGGCTGCCGGACTAGGGTCTCGACGAGCTCGCGCACAGTCCGGTTGGCGGACAGCAGGAACCTCAAGTCGGGATCGTCGCGGGCGAGCAAGTAGATGCCGCATTCCAGCTGACCGAGCTCTTCTGTCAGTGGCGCGACGAGCTCCTCGGGGATCACCAGCCCGTGTTGAGGCGCGATCGTTCGCACGGGGAGCTGGCGGATCTGCGCGAGCGCGTGAGCGAGGACTTCGCCGCTGGGCATGTAGTGCTCGTGGAAGGCGCGCATCTGCTCGAAGTACGCCATGGACGTGGCGAAAAGTGACTGATCGTCGGCGAACCCGCCGAACAGGTCGGAGGAGAACAGCGTGCCGGAGGTCTCGTCGAAGGTGCAGAAGGCGCCGGCGAAGTGCGCATAGGGCGTGAACAGGAACTGAAGCGCCCGGTCCTCGAGCTCGAGCCTCCAACCGTTCTCCTCGACCAACCAGTACGGGAGGTCGACGCCAAGGTGGCGGATGAGGGCCTTGTCGCGCCAGTGCGTCACGATCGCCGCCTCGGGACTAAGCCCTCGCGCGACCAGCGCCGGAAGCGCCGAGATGATGTCAGGGTCCGAGTGCGAGCACACGAGCCAGCGCAGGTTCTCGACACCGACCACGTCGTCGACCTTGGCCACGACTTCGCCGGCGGTGAGAGCCGAGCCAGGGTCGATCAGAACCGATTTGTCGCCCTGCTCGACCAGGTAGACGTGGCACTGGAACGGGTCTCCGGGGAGCAGGGCACCGACCCACCAGATGCGCGGGGCCAACTCGATCGCACGCGACGTGTCCAGGTCCACGGCGCCCATCATCCCACCCAGGTTGCGGGCGATGAAAAGTCATTCGCCTCTGGCGACTGAGACCCGCCGGTTGTCTAATGAACACGGGGCACGAAAGGAGGCCTTGTGCAAGTTCTCATCGCTTATGGAACAAAGCGTGGAGGCACCGCGGGGTTGGCGAAGATGATCGGCGACGAGCTGGCGGCGGCCGGGCTGAGGACAACTGTGCAGCCTGCTCACGACGTGAAGCGCCTGGACGGATTCGACGCCGTCGTGATCGCAGGCGCTCTTTACGCCAACCGCTGGCACCGAGATGCCCGCCGGTTCGCCCGCCGGCACGCCAAGACGTTGCGCGCTCGGCCGGTCTGGCTGGTGAGCAGCGGCCCCCTCGACGCGTCCGCGGCCGAGCGCGAGATTCCACCCGTCAAGCAAGTTGCGGCGGCGATGTCGAGCATCGGCGCCCGCGGTCAGATCACCTTCGGCGGCCGTCTCGAACCCACGGCGAAGGGCTTCCCCGCCAGGGCCATGGCCAAGTCGCGGTCAGGCGACTGGCGCGACCCGGACCAGGTGCACATGTGGGCGTCCTCGATAGCCGAGGAGCTCGGCCGGGCCTAGCGCCGCCCCCTAAGCGCCATTGGTGCTAGCACGACTGCGGCGTCAGTGGGTGGCCCCCTCCTAGGGCCGGTGCTTCGCGATGCAGACTCTGTTGCGAAGAGGGGGATCTCATGCGGGCCGTTCGGGTCGTGTTTCGCTCCGAGCTCCAGCACCGGTGGCGGTCGTGGCTTGCCCTCACGATCCTTGTGACGCTGGTGGGCGGGACGGTGCTCGGTGCTGTCGCGGCCGGGCGGCGCACCGCGGCGGCCTTCCCGCGTTTTCTCGCCCGGTACGGCTATGACGTCCAGGCCTTCAGCTTCCCCACGCCATTGCCCAAAGGGATCGCTTCGCTGCCCGATGTCTCCGCCGTCTACTACGAAGTCTCCTACGCCTGCGGGAGCATGATCGTCAACAGTCAGATCGTGCCCGAAGACGACGCCTACATCTCGGGGCTGCCCTCGCAGGCGATGAGATCGACGAAGCTGGTGTCAGGCCGCATGCCTGTCGCTCCTGACGAGGTCCTGGCCGGATTCGCGATGCAGCAGCAATTCGGCTTGCACATAGGCTCGATCGTCACGGTGCCCCTTTACTCGCTGGCGCAGGCGAGCGCCTTAGAGGGCGGCAACCCGCCCCCGCGGGGGGCACGGATCAGCTTCCGGGTCGTCGGCGTCGAGGCGAACGTGACGGACTTCCCAGCTGGCGTCACACCCGTCTACAACCTCTACACGAGCCCCGCCTTCGATCGCGGCCAGGGCCGCCAGGCTCTCCGGTACTACGGAGCCCTCGTGCGTCTGCGCGACGCGGCCGAGGACCTGCCCCGCTTCCAGGTCGACTTCCAGCACCTCCCCGGCCTGGCTTATGACCACGGGATCCAGTCCGAGGACTCGGCTGACACCGCAGTCGAGCGGTCCATACATCCCCAGGCAGTCGGCTGGTGGCTCTTCGCCCTTTTCGTAGGCCTGGTCGGCCTCGCCGTCGTCGGCCAGGCCCTGTCACGCCAGAGCTCTCTCGAAGCGGAGTCGTATCCGACCCTGCAGGCCCTCGGGTTCCGTCCCAGTCAGGTGTTCACGCTCGGGATGGCCCGTGCGGGCGCGATCGGGCTGACCGGTGCGATAGGGGCCGTCTTGCTCGCGTTCGCGCTGTCCCCCTTGACGCCAGTGGGCGAAGCTCGCATCGCCGAGCCGGCGCAGGGCTTTGCTTTCGACGTCCTCGTGCTCGGGCTCGGGGCGGCCTCGACCGTCGTCGTGACGGTCCTTCTCACCGCTTATCCGGCCTGGCGAGCGACCCGCTTTCAGCTTGCCCAACCGCAGGCGGAGCTCGGTGCCACCCGGGCATCGGTCGTCGTCGCCGGCCTGGCGAGAGCGGGCGCCCCGGCGAGCGTCGTTGTCGGCACGAGCCGCGCCCTCGAACGGGGCAGGGGACGCGCCTCTGTCCCGGTCCTCACGGCGCTCCTGGGCACGGTCGTGGCCGTGACGGCCCTTGTCGCCACGGCCGTGTTCGGTGCCAGCTTGTCCAATCTCGTGTCGACCCCGGCTCTCTACGGGATGAACTGGCAAGTCGACTTGAGCAGTGTCACCTACCCGCAGATCCAGGCCGTCGTGCGCGATTCGGCGGGCAACCCAGCGATCACCAAGATAACCGCCGAGACAGTCGGGAAATTCGTCGAGGTGCGAGGCATCACCGTGCCGGCGCTCATCGTCGAGGTCGTCAGGGGCCCGATGGCGTTCTCGCTCGTCGCGGGCCGCTACCCGACAGGTGAGGGAAAGATCGCCCTCGGGGCGACGACGCTCGCCCAAGCGGGCGCACACATCGGTTCGCGGGTTGCTGTGACCGTCTTCAACTCGACACGGGCCGCCCGCACCGGCCTTCTCGATGTGGTGGGCATCATCGCCTTTCCGCCCGAATTCGCCACGGGCGGTTTCGGCATCGGGGCCGTGGTCTCCGTGCCGACTGCGGAGAACCTCGCCTGCCCGAGGGGTCCGAACCGGCGGGCCTGCCTGAGCGCGCTCGAGGCGAAGATACAGGCCGCCGGCTGGGAGCTGGCGATCGGCACGGCGCCGGGTCGAGCGGGGCGTGCCGCATCGAGCAAGCTGCAGCGCCGGTTCGCTTCCGTGCTGACCCCGGCCGCCGTGCCGCAAGACTTGGCCAACTTCGGCCAGGCCGTCAATTTCCCTGCCCTCCTCGGGGCCACCCTCGCCATCTTCGGTGCCGCCGCCCTCGCCCACCTGCTTCTCGTGAGCGTGGCCAGGCGGCGCAGGGAAGTGGCGATCTTGAAGGTGCTCGGCTTTGTGCGCCTGCAGGTCGGCGCGGCGGTGTGCTGGCAGTCCGCCACCGTCGTTCTCGTCGGGGTCGTGCTCGGGGTGCCGATCGGGATCGGGGCCGGTCGTGTGATCTGGCGGGCCTTCGCCTCCAATCTGGGAGTCGTGCCAGTGGACATCGCGCCGGTGCGCCTCGTCATCATCTTCGCTGTCGGGGCACTGGCTGTGGGCGGACTGCTGGCGCTGGTTCCCGCCATGCTGGCCGCACGGACGCGGCCCGCCGAGGCGTTGCGAGAGCCCTAACGGGCCGCCAGCGGCAAGCCTGTCAAGGCGTGGCGCGCCGGCCCGCCTCGTCGCGGTAGCGGCCGAGCACCCCGGGCCAGCCCGCGTCGTACTCGGCACGGGCGGTGGCCGGGTCGTCGAAGACCTCCCAGCCCGTGTGCTCCAGCGCCACCAGCGTCCCTGTCTTCGAGGCGGTGAAGGTCACCTCGACGTGACTGGACCTGTCCGGTGCCCGGCCGGGGTGCCAGGTGAAACCCAGGGCCGAGACCGGCTCCCAACGCGTGACGGTCCCCCAGACGGAGACTTCCCCCTCGGGAGATCGCTCCACGATCTCGCCGTCCACGAAAGCGACGGTGGCTTCGGGCCCATACACGCCGTGATCGGCCAACGGCCACCAATTCCCGATGTCGGACGTGAACACCTCGAAGGCCGTCGTCGCCTCGGCGTCGACAGTCACCTCCCGATGGACCGGCGGGAGAAGGCTCACTCAGGGGCTCCTATGCTCGTTGGGTCATCGAGGGTGCTTTTACCTGTTGAACGTTCGTGTTCACGACAGGGCGGGTTGCCGCTGCCTCGGCGCCCGACCCCGCTCCTGGGCCTTCCGGGCATGAAGGCCGAGCAGCCCGGCTGTCGTCGCGATCGCGAATTCGAACACGACTTCCGGGTCCTCCACCACACCGACCAGCTGCCCGAAGAGCTCGAAGCTTATCTGCCCGAAGAGCTGGGTCCAAACGACGAGGGCCCTGGCCACGATCGCCGCAGGCACGCCCGGCATGGCAAGCTGGGCCAGCTGACGAGCCTCGGCGGCCATGTCGCGAGAGAGCGGGGAGACCTCTAGAGCTGCGAGCTCGCCCGTGTGGTAGGCATCGACCAGCAAGCCGGCGAGGACCAGGGTGACGCGGCTGGCCGGAGCGATCGTCTGCGCGGGTGCCTGGTACCCGGGAACGGGCGAACCGTAGATGAGGGCGTACTCATGGGGGTGCTCTAGGGCCCAGGCCCGGATCGACCGGCACACTGACTGCCACCGCTCGAAGCCTCGTTCGCCGACGGTCGCAGCCACCTCGGCCACCTCGCCCAAGGCGTCGTAGGCCTCGATGATGAGGGCCGTGAGGAGCTCGTCTCGAGATGAGAAGTAGCGGTATATCGCCGAGGAGGCCATGCCCATCTCACGGGCCACGGCGCGCAGCGACAGGGCGCCAGCGCCCTCGGTGGCCAGCTGGCCCCGGGCCACGGCGATGATCTCAGCTGTTACGGCATCTTTGACTCGTTGACGTGCGTTTGGCACAACTGCCTGGCATTTCATGTGCCCATCCTCCCACATCGAGAGCACTGGCCGCGATATGTGAGCAGTGCTCTTGACAAGGCTGGGCAATGCGTGTGAGCATTGCTCCGAAACGAGAGCAGCGCTCACAAAAGGCAGACCTGAGACAATAGGGGGAACCATGAGCCGAGGCTCGGCTTTTGAACGCTGGGGGCGCGTCGTGGCTCGTCGTCGCCGGCTGACGCTCACGATCGCCTTGACCGGGGTTGTCTTCGCTGTCATCTGGGGGAGCGGCGTCCTCGGCCGCCTGCAGACGGCTGGGGGCTTCTACGCCCCCGGCACTCAGAGCCAGCAGGAGGCCCTCATGGCGGCCGGAGCCTTCGGCCGAGATGCTGGCGATGTCGTGGTGATCTACTCGAGCCCGACCGAATCGGTACGGACACCGGGGTTTCGGTTCGCCGTGACCCGTACGCTGGGCGCTCTCCCGCACCGCGCCGTCCAGTCCTACGCGACCTACTGGTCAAGCGGATCCCCGAGCTTCGTCAGTGCGTCCGGCCGGGAGACCTTCGCCGTCCTCGAGCTGACCGGCTCGAGCGACGACGCCCGCCAGGACAGCTACAACACCGTCAAGGCCGATCTGGGCGCACCTGGTCTTCACACCCAGGTCGGTGGGCTGGTCCCGACAGACGAAGCGATCACCAACCAGACGAGCGCTGACATCGGCCGTGCCGAGAGCCTGTCCCTGCCGATCCTGCTTATCTTGCTGCTGGTTATCTTCGGCAGCGTGACAGCCGCCAGTCTCCCGCTCGCCATAGGCGGTATCGGGATTCTCGGCTCGTTCAGCGTGTTGCGCTTTCTCACCTTGTTCACGCCCGTTTCGATCTTCTCTGTGAACATAACGACGATCCTCGGACTTGGGCTCGGCATCGACTACGGCCTGTTCATGGTCAGCCGCTTCCGAGAGGAGCTGCGCCGCGAGGCCTCCGTGGAGGCAGCGGTCGCGCGGACGGTCGCCACCGCCGGTCGCACGGTGGCGTTTTCCGGCGTCACCGTCGCCGTCGCCCTGGCCAGCTTGATGCTCTTCCCCGAGACGTTCCTCCGCTCGATGGGCTATGGCGGGGTATTGACGGTTGTCGTGGACATGCTGGCCGCCCTGACCGTCATGCCGGCGCTGCTGGCGCTGCTCGGTCCGAGGGTGAACTCATTGAGGATCCGACGCTCGATCAGGCGGGCGCCGGCCCCGATCGAGAGCGGGGGTTGGTACCGGCTCGGCCAACGCGTGATGGGCCGCCCCCTGGCGGTGGCCGGGGTCATAGTCGTCCTGCTCGTCTTCCTCGGCTCGCCCTTCTTGAAGATCGCCTGGGGAGGGACCGACGCCGCCGTGCTGCCAGCTGGCGCGGCACCGCGGCAGGTCACCGAGGCGCTCGGCCGGGACTTCCCGGGCAATCCGACCGCCCCGATCGAAGCCGTGCTCGATTTCGGCGGGCCGGTCACGGCCACAACGGCACGAAGCGCCGAGCTGGCCTCATACCTGAGCCGCCTCCGGCACGTCGCCGGGGTTGCCGGCGCCCAGGTGACCGGGGTGCGCGGGGACCTGGCCCGTGTCGACATGAGCTACCGGCCGGGCCCCTACTCGCAACAGGCGGCAGCCATCGTCGCGCGAGTCCGCGACGTCGCACCGCCGGCCGGTGCCGCAGCCTACGTCGGCGGGCAGAGCGCGCTGCTGGCGGACACCCTGGCCGGCCTGGGTCACACGCTGCCGTGGATGGTGCTCATCGTGGTGCTGGCAACATTCCTTCTCTTGTTCCTCGCCTTCGGCTCGGTGCTCTTGCCGGTCAAGGCGATCGCCATGAACCTGTTGTCGCTCTCGGTGATGTTCGGCGTATTGGTGTGGGTATTCCAAGAAGGGCACCTCTCCCGGCTGCTGGAGTTCACACCGAACGGCACGATCGACCCTTCTACGCCGATCCTGATGTTCGCCATCATGTTCGGACTGTCCATGGACTACGAGGTGTTCTTGTTGTCCCGCATCCGCGAGCACTACGACATGAGCGGTGACAACACGGCCGCGATCGCCACAGGGCTGCAGCGTACGGGTGGCGTGATCACCAGCGCGGCGCTGATGCTCGGCGTCGTGATCGGCTCGTTCTCCGCCTCGAGCGTCACCTTCACCAAGATGATGGGCATCGGCATGGTCGTGGCCCTGAGCGTGGATGCCACCATCGTGCGCCTGCTGCTCGTGCCGGCGACGATGAAGCTGCTCGGTGATGCGAACTGGTGGGCTCCAGGGCCCTTGCGGAGGATCTACACCCGGTTCGGGTTCAAAGAGGGAACAGACGCGTCATCGCCGCTTCACGGCCCCGAGCCGTTGGCGGCCTGAGGCTGCGAGCGGCTCGGTTTTCCGTCGTCAGCCGGAGGCGGGAGCCGTTGTCCGCACGAGGCTACCCACGAGCGCTTCGAGCTGTTCCTGATCCAGGGGCCTGCTGAGGAGGAACCCCTGGGCGCTGTTGCATCCGGCGGCTCGAACCGCCTCGAGCTGGCTGTCCGACTCCACGCCTTCGGCGACGACCTCGAGACCGAGGGTCCGACCGAGCGAGACGAGAGTCTGTAGCACCGAGGCGTCCTCTGGCGATTTCGAGAGGGACCTGACGAACGAGCCGTCGATCTTCAGCGTGTCGACGGGAAAGCGGCGGAGGGAGGCGAGCGAGGAGTAGCCGGTCCCGAAGTCGTCGATCGAGAGTCGCAGCCCGAGGGTTTTCAGCTTTGTCATGCGGGTGATCACCGCCTCCGGGTCATGCATCATCGCCGTTTCGGTGATCTCGAGCGCGAGTCGCGCCGGATGCAGGCCGCTCTCGGCGAGAGCTCGCGTCACATCGGTCACGATGGCGTCGGACTCGAGATGGCGGGCTGAGATGTTGACGGCCACGTCGAGGCAGGCCCCGAGATGCTGCCAGCCGGCGGCACAACGACAAGCCTCGGAGAGAACGTAACGACCGAGGTCGACGATGAGCCGTCCGGAGGCTTCGGCTGCGGGGAGGAACTCGCTCGGAGGGAGCAGACCACGTTGAGGATGCTGCCAACGCACCAGCGCCTCCATGGTGCAGAGGTCACCGTGCTCCAAGTTGTAGATCGGCTGATAGTGGACGCGGAGCTGGGCACCGTGGATCGCTGCGGTGAGCTCCGTCTCGAGCTGGAGGCGCGCCTGGGCGGCGCGCCGCATCCGGGGCCGAAAGCTGACGGAGCGGTTCTTGCCCGAGCTCTTCGCCGTGTACATGGCGACATCGGCCTCTTGGAGAAGGTTCTCGGCAGTGCCGTCAGAGGCGGTGGCGATGCCGATGCTGGCGCTGACGAGGTACTCGCGGCCGTCCAGGTTGAATGGCGGGTGGAGCACGTCCTGCACACGCTGCGCCAACAGCTCTGATGCGTCTGCCAGCGCCCCGTTCTCGACGAGGACGACGAACTCGTCTCCGCCGAGGCGGCCTACCGTGTCGCTCTCGCGGGTCACCCGGCGCAGGCGCGCCGCCACTGCGGCCAGGAGCTCGTCGCCGGTCGCGTGCCCAAAGCCGTCGTTGACTTCCTTGAAGTTGTCCAAGTCGACGAAGAGCAAGGACGCCGAGCCGTGGGTCCTGCGTGCGGTGGCCAGCATCTGCTCTGCACGGTCGAGCACCAGGGCGCGGTTGGGTAGACCTGTGAGAGGGTCGTGGAGCGCCTGGTGACGCAGCTGTTGCTCGAGATCGCGGCGATCGGTGATATCTGTGATCGAGCCGACCAGTCGCGTCGCCGGACTCGGCGCGCCCGGGATCGCCAGCGCACGGCAGTGCACCCAGCGGTACGTGCCGTCTCTGCTGCGCAGACGATGCTCGGACTCGAGAGCTGTGGAGGCACCGCTCCAGCAGGCGTCGAGGCCGGCGTCGAGTCCCGTCCTATCTTCGGGATGCACCCGCCCGAGCCACTCGTCAGGGCTCGTGCTGATCTCGTCGGGCCTGCAACCGACCACTGCTTTCCACCGCTCGGAGAAGACGATTCGACCGGAAAGCAGATCCCAGTCCCAGAGCCCGTCGTTGGCGGCACGTGCGGCAAGGGCATAGCGCTCCTCGCTGGAGCGCAAGGAACGGACCATGCCTTGCTGTTCGACCGCCATGCTCAGCAGGGCTGCGCACTGGAAGTAGAAGTCGCGCCCTGTGGAGACAGTCGTCTCGACCGGGCCGACAAGGGCCAACAGACCCCAGTCTCTCGTTGCAGTTCTGACGGGCAGCACGATGGTGATCTCCGCCGCGGCGGGCTCAGCGAGCGACACGAGCCGCGACGGGGGGAATGACTCGACTCCGACGATGCCTCCGACCGGAAAGGTTTCGCCACCGCCGGAGACGAACGAGCCGGCGAGCTCGATGGCCGTGTTCTCATCCGGGTGGTCCGTGCCGTCCCCAGGTGCCTGCCGCCAGAGCCCGAGGCAGGCGGCTCGCACCCGTGTCTGGCGCAGGAAGTGCAGCCCACCTTCGGCGTTCGCCGGGTTCCGCAGGAGATCCAGGCTGATGTGGTACTCCTCGCGCAGCGAGTGATAGAGCCGGCGTCTGTCGTGCTCCTGTTCGCATGCGTACGCCCGTGACATGGCCAGCGAGATGTCGGTAATTCTGCGCTCCAAGTCGGCGTTCTCGGCTCCCGACGGTGCGGACTTTGGCGCGAAAGTGCGCGCGCACTCGACCGATGCGGGGACCACCTCGAAACGTCCCGTCGCGCGGCACAGCTCCTCGGCCACGACCGCGAGCCGCGTGGCCAGCTCGTCGGGAAGTTCCTCTCCCGGTACCTCGATGACATCCGCGACCACCTCGGCTGCGCGCACGGCCACCTCACTGGCTTCGTCCTCCCTGGCGCCCTGGCCGGCCAAGATGTCCCGCAACATGTGGCTCAGGCCGGCGCGAGTGCTCTCGCCCGGCGCCACGGCGGCTTTGTCGGTCCGGCCCGGGCAGTCTGGTGCGCACCCGCAGGAGGACCGAACGACTAACCGGGTTGGGACCCGGTGGCACAGCGCTGCCGCCTGTTTCTGACCGAGGGCCAGTTGTGCCGCCCTAGCGCCGATCGCGGCCAGGTCCTGATGGACGCTCGACAGGGCGGGAGTCATCAAGGACCCGGTCTTGGTGTCGTCGAAGCCGACAACCGCCTGTTGGCGGGGAAGCACCAGTCCCGCACCCTTCAGGACGCCCATGAGCCCGATGGCGTTGAAGTCTGTCCCGGCGATGACCGCCGTCGAGGGGAGACCCGCCGCCAGCATGGCCTCGCCGGCCTCCGCACCGCCGCGCTCGACGTTGTCGCTCACCTCGAAGAGCAGGTTCTCGTCGGGTTCGATGCCGTGCAGGGCAAGGCTTTCTCGGTAAGAGTCGTAACGCTGGCGTATGTCGTACTGCTTCAGGTTCCCCACAAAGGCGATATGGCGATGCCCGTGATCGACGAGGTGAGCGACCGCCGAGACAGCGCCTGCTCGGTTGTCCGAGGACACCACCGGGCACGTGAGACCCTCCACCTCGTTGCTCACCAGGACGACGGGGATCCCGGCAGCTTGGAGCTCGAACAGGTAGGTAGAGTCGACTGCGTTCACAAGGGCGATCACTCCGGCGAAGTGCTTCCAGCCCGCCCTGCGCCGAAAGCGCGACTCGGCACGGTCCACGTCGGCGTCGCCCGGGTCGAAGGTCTGTATCCCGACGACCGCCGCGCCGGCTTGCGCCGCGATCTCGGTGATGCCCGAGAGCACACCGCCGAAGAAAGTCGTGGTGAGAAGTGGTGACAGGACGCCGATGATCGGCCTGTCGTCGCCCGCACGGGGAAGCTCCCTCGAGGAGCTTTGTTGCACCAAGTCTATATCGACCTGACAGGCGAGCCACTTGAGCTGCGCATTCGTGGCGCGCTAGCCCGGCCAGGAGACCTCCATGCGCGCACCGCCGAGGGCTTCACTGGCGTCGATTCGCCAGCGTCCTCCGGTGGAGCGAACAATCGAATCAGCGATCGCGAGGCCAAGCCCGTGACCACCTGCCTGGTTGGTGCCGCGCCGGAACCGATCGAATAGTTGCGCTCGCTCCGCCTCGGGAATCCCAGGTCCCGAGTCCTCGACCGCGAGGACGACGCGGGAGCCCGCCCGCCCCACCTCGATGCGCACGCAGCCGGCCTTGCCTGCGTATTTGCAGGCGTTGTCGACGAGCACCGCCGCGAGACGGTCGATCCAATCCGCCGGCGCCACGATCATCGGGGGGCCGGTCCCGACACGCTGAAGCTGCAGGTGGAGCGATCTCGCGCCTGCGAGAGCCGTGAAGCGCTGGGCGCATCCTTCGGCGATCGTTGCCAGGTCGATGGCCCCAGAGGCCGGGGGCGGAGGAGCAGAGTCGAAGCGGGCGAGCCACAACAGGTCCTCGACGATCCGCTTCAGGCGCTCGCTCTCTCGGGCTATGCGCCCGAGGGTCGCAGACTCGCCTGTTCCCGCCGAGCTTTGAGCAAGCGAGAGCTCTGCCTCGATGACACTGAGCGGTGTCCGAAGCTCGTGGGAGGCATCGGCAGTGAACTCCAGCTGTCGGCGGTGAGCCAACTCGATGGGTTTTGCCGAGCGGAGCCCGATGAGCAAGGACGCCAGGAACATCGCGATCAGAAGCACGGGCGCGGCTATGAGCTCGGAGATGACGAGGACGTTCTCCACGTGAGCCAGCTCGGTCAGGCTCTCACCGGCGACGAGGAGACCCCCCCGGTAGGGCACTGACAGCAGTCGGTAGTCCGTCCCCGAGAGGCTCCTCGTGACCGATCCGGCGCCCGCCTCAGGCCAGACCAGGGAAGGCAACGGCGGCGACGCGGCATTCGCCTGCGCGACTCGGCTCTGCGGTGCGATTTCCCAGACGTAGATCGGCTCGCCGTATATGCCGAGCCCGTAGTGAACGCCGCCGCCGGGCGAGTCCGGCTCCTTGGTTGCAAGAGCAGGTGGTCGCACCTGCGCGGCAGCGAGCCGGCTGACGAGCTGGCGGTCGACCTGAGCGACCAGGCGATGGGCCGCGAACACGTCGAGGAGGGCGACGGCCCCCGCATACACGACGACCACGACCAGAGTCGCTACCGCGGCGACTTTGAGCGAGGGCGCTAGGTGGTTCCTGACGTTTGCTCTCCGCCGCTGGCTCATGTCGGCACGAGGCGGTAGCCGACGCCGCGGTGGGTGTCGATGCGGACGTGGGCTCCAGCCAGCTTCGACCGAAGGTGGGCGACGTGGACGTCGATGGTGTTGGAGCCGACGGCGTCAGCCTCGTACTGCCAGACCTGCAGGGCTATGGAACGCCGGGTGACAACGGCCGGGGAGCGTTGCAGGAGGACCTCGATGATGCCGAGCTCAATCTGGGTCAGGCCGAGCGCCATCCCGCCCGCGCTCACGGTCCGAGACGCCGGCTCGTAGACGAGGTCCCCGACCGAGAGTCGAGGAGGCCGAGCGTCCGAAGGCCTGCGCTGCAGGGCTCGTAGCCGGGCGAGAAGCTCGGGGAAGTCGAACGGCTTCACCATGTAGTCGTCGGCGCCCTCGTCGAGGCCGATCACCCGGTCGCTCGGCATGTCCCGAGCCGTGAGCATCAATACCGGCACGCTGGCGCCCGAGCGGCGCAGCGACCGCACCACCTCGATCCCACTCGTGACCGGCATTCGCCAGTCCAAGATGGCGACCTCGTACTCGTAGGTTCCGAGGTAGTTGAGAGCCTCCGATCCGTCCCCGACACTGTCGACGATGTAGCCGGCCCCTTTCAGCCCTCGCTCCAGCACGGACCTGAGAGCTTCGTCGTCCTCGGCCACGAGGATCCTCATCGTTCTCCGTTCTACCCGATCAAGCTGGCGAGATGGTCCCTTCTCGCTTCATGAGATCTTAAGGAAGCGCGGTTTAGTCTTCCCTCAGTGACCGATGCTCCGGATGGCAGCGAGTTGCCGGGCCCCGACGTGCCTTCCCCCCAACCGCGCCGCAGCCGCTGGCGCAGGCGCCCGCGCCGGGTCTCGCGCCGGCCGCGCTGGCTGCGCAATCTCATCAGGGTTTCGATAGCTCTCCTCGTGGTCGTCCTTGCTTTGGCCGGGGGCGAGATCGCCTATGTCGCCTACCGGAACAATCAGGTCCAACGGGTGACGCTCCATCATCTCCAGTCACCGCCCAGTTCAGGACCGAATGTCGGCGTGCAGACGTTCCTCCTCGTGGGCTCGACGTCCCGCTGCGTTTTGAACAACAAACAGACCTCTGCCTTTGGCAGCTGCGCCGCGGGCATCACCGGTGTCAACTCGGACGTGATATTGCTGCTGCGGGCCGACCAGCGGACCCATACGGTCTCGGTCCTCTCCATCCCGCGTGACCTCGCCATGAACAATGTCCGCCCCGGGCAGTTCTACAAGATCGACGCCGCCCTCGCGGACGGCCCCGACCAGCTCGTCGCCGCCATCGAGCAGAACTTCGGGATCCCGATCAACCACTTTGTCGAACTGAACTTCGACAGCTTCCAGAACATCGTGAACGCGCTCGGCGGCATCAACATGTACTTCCCTTACCGGGTCTACGACGACAGCAGCGGGCTCCACATCCGCACGACAGGTTGCGTGCACCTGGACGGCTTCAACGCCCTCGCCCTGGTCCGGGCGCGCAACTACTGGTACTTCAAGGGTGGCCAGTGGAGGGATGACGGCAGCGGCGACCTGGGACGGATCATCCGTGTGCACGAGTTCCTCCGGGTGCTGGCTACAGCGGTTGCGAAGCGGGGCTTCTCGAACCCGATCACCGACAACGACCTGCTCGGCGCGGTGGCACCGGACCTCGAGATCGACTCGAGCCTGTCCATCAGCGACATGGTCGATCTTCTGCGGGCGTTCGGGTCGATCAATCCAGACGCGGTTCCAGAGTTGACCATGCCGAACATTGAGAACTTCGCGGACTACATGTACCAGGGCTACGACTTCGGGTCCGTCGTGCTGCCGACCTACCCTCAGGACCAGAAAGCCATCGACAAGTTCCTCGGGCTGAAGCGGCCACCGGGCTCGGCGGTGGCGCCTGGCTCGTTCACGGTCTCGGTCACGAACGGGACGGCTACGCCCGGTCAGGCCACGACAACTGCCGCCGAGCTTTCGTCGCGCGGCTTCGACGTGGTGGGCACCTCCAGCGCGACACCAATCGGCCCGATCTCGGAGACGGTCGTCTACTACTCCCCGGGTCGTCTGCTCGACGCCGAGCGGCTCGTCGAGAACCTCCACGGCATCGTCGCGCTGGCCCAGGGACCGACCGATGCCGGTGCAGACGTGACGGTGGTCACCGGCTCGGACTACTTGGTATGGGGCCGGTTTGCCCCCAGAGCCGCCAAGAAGACGACAGCCAAGAAGACGACGGCCAAGAAGACGACGGCCAAGAAGACGACCGGCAAGAAGGCGACCAGGGGCAAGACGACGACAACAGTGGCCACAACGACGACAACAGTGGCCACAACGTCGACAACAGTGGCCACGACGACGACCACGATGCCGATGGCGAGCACACTCGGTCCGCCGAGCCCAGCAGTGCAGGCACTTCCCTCCTACGACCCGAGGGCTTGCCCGGCCGCCTAGAGCAGATGGGCTCGGGTTGCCTGCCTGGTTCAAGGAGGCGTCCCCCGGTTGTCGCGGCCCTCTGTCGGTCGGCATCATCGTGGCGGTCAAGGACGAAAGGCACAGGCCGTGGCGCGAGCGGCGCTACCGGAGCGGCTGCGCCCCACGGAGCACGGCCACCTTGTGAGCTTCCGCGGGGCGTCCCGCCAAGTGGCCAACACGCGTGATGACCTGTTCGATCTCCTCTGCCGGCAGTGGTTTGGAGAACAGGAAGCCCTGGCCCTGGTCACAGCCTTCCTGCCGGAGGTGACTTAGCTGCGGCGTCTCCTCGATACCTTCTGCGATCGTCAGGAGGCCGAGGGACTTGCCGAGCTGGATCAGGGCGTCGAGGAAGTTGGAACCCGTCGAGGTGGCCAGCTGGGCGACGAAGGACCGGTCGATCTTCAATATGTCCACCGGGAACTCCCTCAGGTAAGCGAGCGAGGCGTACCCGGTCCCGAAATCGTCGATGGCGATGCGCACCCCGAGCTCGGACAAGGCGGACAGGCACTTGGCGGTCGCCTTGGGGTCGACCATCAAGATCGTCTCCGTCACCTCGACGGTCAGATAGCTCGGGTCGAGGCCGGCGGCGTCAAGGGCTTCCCGGACGTGGTCGAAGAGCAGGTCGTGGTGGAGCTGCCGGGCGCCTACGTTCACCGATACGCCCACCGGGTGTCCCAGGTCGTGCCAGAGGCTGGCCTGGCGACAGGCCTCCATAAGGACATAGCGCCCGACGTCGACGATCAGGTTGGAGGTCTCGAGCACAGAGATGAACTCGGTGGGCCCAACCACCCCGCGCTCTGGGTGGCGCCAGCGCAGGAGAGCTTCCACACCTCTGGGCAGGCCGGTATCGAGGTTGACGATCGGCTGGTAGACGAGAAAGAACTGCCTACCGGCGAAGGCCTCGGCCAGGTCTATTTCCATCGTCAGCTGCTTTCTGACGACGTCGTGCATTTCCTGTCTGAAGATCGCGTAACAGTTCTTGCCCATCATCTTGGCGCTGTACATGGCGGTATCGGCGTCTCGCAAGAGGTCCTCGGGGCTGTAGCGCAGTCCCGTCGCGATGCCGATGCTGGCCGAGGTCGACAGGGTGATGGCATCGGTGCCCCCCAACCTGAAGGGCTCCCGAAGGGCCGCGAGGAGCCGCTCGGCCACGGCTTTGACCCCATCGTCCGAGTACGAACCTGTGGACAGCACAACGAACTCGTCCCCACCGAGACGTCCCACGGTGTCGGAGTCCCGTACAGCCGCAGAGAGCCGGGCCGCCACGGTTCGCAGCAGCTCGTCGCCGGTCTCGTGGCCCAAGGTGTCGTTCACCTTCTTGAAGTCGTCGAGGTCGATGAAGAAAACGGCGATGGGCGGGCCCTCATGTCGCGCCCGGCCGACAAGCTGCTGGACGCGCTGGTTGACCAACAGACGATTGGGCAGCCCGGTGAGCGAGTCGTAGAGGGCTTGGTGGCGCAGCTCCGCCGTTCGCTCCTCGACCAGCTCCAGGGCCGAGCGGCGAGAGCGTACGAGAAGCCTCAACGAGAGGACGAGGAGGAAGGTCAGAGCCACGGAGGCGAACAACACTGCCAGCCCTTGGGTGAGGGGGGACGGGCCGTTGTTGCGGGAGGTAATTGCCACGCCGATGATCCACCCGGGATCGGAGGGGAAGGTGAACCTCTTGGTGGTCATCCCGGCCTGGGGCTGCCCGGCATGGGCCAGCTGTGTCGGCCCCGTTCCCGGTGAGGCGTAGTCCAGCGCCAAAGAGATGCCATTTTCGTTGCTCAACGCCGGTTCGAGGATCGTGCTGGCGTCGAAGATGGCCATTGTCCAACCGGCCAGCGCCTTGGTCCGGGCCTGTGTGGTGGAGGGGACCCGCCCGGTGTAGACGGGACTGACCTCGAGGAAGATGGGGAGCTGGACGATGTAGGCCTTAAGCGCCCTGGGCAAGGCCGGCATCCCCGGGGGCGGCTTGATCAGGCTCACGAGCGACGCCACCGTGGACCGGCCGGTCTTGGCCGAGGTGTCGAGCAGGGCTTCGAACGACGAGGCGCAGAAGTTGAAACGCGCCGAAAGGTACGGGGCGACCCATGACAGCAGCAGGTCCTTGAGGACCCCTTGGGCGGGCAGGAGGTCGACAACGGCGAGGCGAGTCAGGCAGTAGCCGGAATGGCCATTGATAGAGGTGGCCAGGGGGGCCGAGCCCGCCGCCCGCACGCCGAGGGGAGGGTCCCGCTTCGTGACCGCTTCGAAGCTGGGCAGACCGGCTGTGCTGACACTCTCGACATAGCTGAAGGCGATGCTGCCCGGGTAGCGCTGCGGGGGGTTGAGCTTGGACAGGACGGCGGTCAAGGAGCTATTGGTGAGCTGAGGATGCGTGGCAACCAGAGCGTTCACTGTCGTCGCCAGGTCGTTGTCACGCTCCAGGGACGTGCCTACGATCGACCTCACGCTCTCGAGCGATGCCGCCGCCGCCTGCCGGCGCAACGAGCTGATGTAGGCGTACCACGCGAAGGCACTCACGGCTGAGAGGACGAGGCCCAACACGAGGACGAGCACGATGAACGCCTTCCACGCGCTGCCTTCGAAGGGGAGGCGACTCTTCGACCGAGACGACCTGGGAGCGGCACGGTCCTGGCCGTCGGGGGACTTGCGAGTCCATGGGACGGGACGCCGGGTCAGGTAAGGATGGAGCTCTGGCTGGCGGAGCTGTCTTACCTCATCCATGAGCGGTGTCCTGTTGACGAGACGTCGGCCCTTCCTGGGCAACTTGTCATATCGGCATTACAGCTGTGCTTCTTGAGCCAGGGCAGGCGCAGTCGTTGACATTCGACACAGATCGTGACAGAACGTCTAGGCAGCGACGGACTCCTCGAAGTTCCAGCCGCGATTCGGTAGGCCTACGATCGCAAGGCGAAGGACCTTGGGGGTCACCCCGTTGCCGAACGGAGACGACCGCGAGGGGATTAACGATGGCCGCTCAGGACCGCATTGACGGTGGAGCAGGACTCTCGGCGGCGTTGCTCGCGGAGGGGCCGCTCAAGGCGCTCGCCGACGAGCTTCGCCTGTTCGGACAGTTCGTCGGATCGTGGAGCATCGACTGGACCGGAAGAGGCCCGAAGTGCCGAAGAGAGCCAATGACAGGAGAGCTTCACTTCGGTTGGGTGCTCGACGGCCGCGCCGTGCAGGACGTCTGGATCGTCCCGGGTCGCGCTCAGGCTAACCCAGACGATCTGCACTTCGGGTTCCATGGCTCGACCATCCGCTTTTACGACGCCAACCTCGACATGTGGAGGTCCACCTGGATCGAGCCCTTCAAGGGCGTTGTGCGGCGGTTCATCGGCAGGCCCGAAGGGAACGACATCGTGCTCGTGAGCGACGAGCAGACGCCTCAACTGCGGTGGCGGTTCACGCAGATCACGGAGGCTTCCTTCGTGTGGCTAGGTGAGACGTCACGCGACGGTGGTGCGACGTGGGAGCTCGAGGAGGAGATGCGTGCCACACGGGTCTCGCCCTGATCTGGGCGCTCAAAGGGCACCTTGTCGATCAGTGGTCCTTCGGTGCCGGCAGACGACCAACGTTGCCGAGTGCAGGCCGTCGCCGGCCCCGGCGCGACTTAGGATCGCTCCGCGGCGCTAGGTCGCCGGCCCGGGACGAAAAGGAGGATGCTCATGGAGGTCCGAGGTCGTCCGCTGCATTTCGGGGTGCAGCTTCAGGCTCAGCGCACCAGCTGGCAGGACTACGTCGCGGCGCTGCGGTCGGTCGAAGAGCTCGGCTTCGATTCTGCTTGGACTTGCGACCACCTGCTGCCGTTCTCCGGTCCAGACGACGGTCCCTGTTTCGATGCCTTGACGACCTTGGCGGCGATGGCGACTCTCACTACCCGTGTGCGCATCGGGGTCCTCGTGAACGGCGTCTTGTACCGCGACCCGGCGACTCTGGCAAAGAGCGCCGCCCTCGTTGACCACATCAGCGGCGGGAGGCTGGAGTTCTCCCTGGGAGCGGCGTGGGCGGAGAGAGAGTTCCGGACCTACGGGCTGCCCTTTCCTCCCCTCGCCGAGCGTTACGAGCGTGTCGACGAGGCGCTTCAGATCGTCAGGTCCCTCTGGCGCCAGCCGCGGACGACATTCCTCGGTCGCTACTACAAGGTCGAGAACGCCCCGTGCGAGCCGAAGCCCCTGCAGCAGCCGTACCCGCCGATCACGATCGGCGGGCCGGGTCTCGGTACTCTGCGACTGGCTGCCAGGTACGCGACGATCTGGAACATGCAGGGCTCGCCGGGCAAGTGCGCCGAAAGAGCTGCGCTGCTCGAACGATGTTGTGAGGATGCAGGGAGAGACTTCGGCGAGATAGAGCTGTCGGTGCACCCCCTGCTCGCCCTGGCACGGACCCACGAGGAAGCCGAGGCTCTCGCCTCTCGGACCGCGGCGAGCAATGACCAGGAGCTCGAAGGCCAACGAGGTCACTGGCTTCTTGGTACACCGTCTGAGGTCGCCGACCAGCTCCGGAGTTACGCAGAGGTCGGCATCTCGCACTGGGTGATCGGGGTCAGCCCCCCGTTCGACATGGTGCAGCTCCGGCTACTGCGCGAGGAGGTACTTCCGGCGCTCGGTTGAGGATCTGGTCCACGAGGAAGGTGGGGCGGCAGCCGCGCTGGGGTTGCCAGCGCCGACCCGCTCAGGCGGCCTGGGACGGGTTGGGACGCTCGCCGACGTCACGGGCAAACGTCTCGGCGGTGAACCACCATGCTCGCATCCCCTCCGGCCACCGACCGGGGACGAGCCCCACCTTCAGCAGGAGATGGTCGAGGAATACCTCGGGCTCGGGGAGCTGCTCCCACATCGCCGGCAGGAAGAGTCCCTTGCGGGAGCCAGCAGCGATGACGAGGCCGTCGACCCCGGGGCGCAGCTGGTCGAGAACCTGGTGGCGAGACACAGCCAGCATCGCTGTCAGAGGCGAGAGCACCGACACTTCGATGCGCAGCCGGCTGTAGTCCACAGGACGCAGGCGGGGCAGCCGCGGGTCGGCGAAGGCGGCCGACCAGGCGAGGCGGGCGGCGGCGTGTCCGAGCGGTTCGACGCCGTCGATGCTGCCGATGCAACCGTTGAGCTGCCCGTCGACCATGAGGGTGACGAATACACCGACGTGTTCGCGCAGAGCGCCAGTTAGCGGTTCGGCCGCGGACGCGGAGGGCGGAGCGCCGAGAAGGTCGCCGGCAATGGCGGCGTCGGCGATGTCGAGCAGCAGCTCGCGCTCGTGGCCGGTCAGCATTATCTCAGACGAGAGCGAAGGCGCCATAGCCCACCACCCTTTCCCGGTCGCCAGCAGTGTCGCCGGAGTTGCGCAGGTCAAGCTCCTCGACCCGTAGCTCCTCAGCACGACCGGCGCTCAGCAAGCCGCGGATGCCGGTGGCGCCGCATGCGTCACGGTCGCCGATCTCGTCCGGTCGCCGGGCGACGATGGCGGCGGCGGTGCGACGGTCGAGCACGACGGCGTCGTCGTACCGGTGGTAGTGCGAGAGGTCGCTGCTGACAACTATCACCGTCTCGGGACCACCCCAGAGCGTATCGAGCACGTTGGCAACGTCGGCTGTCGCGCAGCGACCCACCGCGAGCGGCAGGAACTCGAAGTGGTCGATCATCACCTGCAGGAACGGAAGCTGGACCTCGAGGCTGTGCTCGTACGCGTGGGCCTCGTCGTCGACGCTCACGCACAGCTGGGTGAGCGCGAGCTGACGTGCCGCCGTATCGACCGAGACGAGCCCGAGCGGCGTAGCGAAAGCATCCACACTGGTGACCGCCATCCCGGAGGTGGGAACGTGGTGGCTGGGGCCGAGGAGCACAATCCGCTGCACTCGGTCGTGTGCCGCGGCGAGGCGCAGGTACGCGGATGCGGCGACGGCGCCGGAGTAGATGTAGCCGGCGTGCGGCACGACGAGCGCCTTCGGGGCGGGCGTCTCGCGGTCCGGCCGGACGGCGGCGTTGAAGGCCGCGCGCAGGGCACCGTGCAACTCCTCCGGTGCCGCCGGATAGAACGTGCCGGCCACGGCCGGCGGGCGGACTCTCAGCGTGCGGGCGCCTCTCACCGGGCACCCTCGTGGGCCACTCGCCCGATGGTCACCGGCAGGCGCCTCGCACCCCAGCCACCGGGCGCGCCGTCGAATACGCCGGGCAGCTGGGCACCGCACACCTGGCAGTGCCCGGTGTCGTCGAGACGGTAGGAGTCGACCACATACCAGTCGCGCTCGATCACCCGAGCCCCGCACGCTGGGCAGTAGGTGCTCTGCCCGTCGGGGTCATGCACGTTGCCCGTATAGGCGTGGCGCACACCGTTGGCCAGCGCGATGCGCCGCGCCCGGCTCAGCGCATCGGGCGGGGTGGCTAGCCGGTCGCGCATCTTGAAGTCGGGATGGAACGCGGTGAAGTGCATCGGCACATCCGGGCCGAGGTGCTCGACCACCCAGGAGGACATAGCGTCGAGCTCGGAGTCGGAGTCGTTGAGTCCTGGGATGAGCAGTGTCGTCAGCTCAAACCACACGCTCGTCTCATGTTTCAGGTACTCGAGGGTGTCGAGCACCGCGGCGAGCGCGCCGCCACACACGTGCCGGTAGAAGTCCTCGGTGAAGCCCTTGAGGTCGACGTTGGCGCCCTCGAGGTGCGCGTAGAAGTCGGCACGCGGCTCGGGGCAGATGTAGCCGGCCGTCACTGCCACCGCCTGCAGCCCAACGTCGTGGCAGGCGTCCGCCACGTCGCTCGCGTATTCGAGGAAGATCGTAGGGTCGTTGTAAGTGAAGGCCACGCTCCGACAGCCGAGCGACTTGGCCGCGGTGGCGATCGCTTCGGGGGACGCGGCGTCGGCGAGCGTGTCGATCTCCCTGGACTTGGAGATGTCCCAGTTCTGGCAGAACCGGCACGCGAGATTGCAGCCAGCGGTGCCGAAGCTGAAGATCGACGATCCCGGTAGAAAGTGGTTGAGCGGCTTCTTCTCGATCGGGTCCACGCAGAAGCCACTGGAGCGGCCGTAACTCGTCAGTACGATCTCGTAGCCCTGCCGCTCCCGCACGAAGCACAAGCCGCGCTGGCCGTCATGCAGCTTGCACGCCCGCGGACAGACGTCGCACTGTACCCGCCCATCGTCGAGAGCGTGCCAATATCGGGTCGGCACCGTGAACATATCCATCACCCGGCGTAACCGCCTGAGTGCCAGGATACTGCCGCCAAGAGACTTGACAGCAGCCACCTCGAGGTTGGGCGAACTCGGTACGGATGCGAGAGGTCGAGATCGCCGGGGCTCGGCTTGGAAGCGTGCAGGTAAAACGTGAAGATCTCGTGGCGCCCCCGGCAGGACTCGAACCTGCGACACGCGGTTTAGGAAACCGCTGCTCTGTCCCCTGAGCTACGGGGGCTAGCTACGACTGGAGCTAGCCGGGCCGGTTCGTACTCTACGATCGCGCCGAGCTCGCGTCCTAATGGCGCGCTTCGCGAGGCGTCCCGGCGCGGGCCGGAAGGTGGGGAAGATGCCGCTACCGAGCGCAGGGTTGCTGCCTTATCGCTTCAGCAAGGACCGGGTTCTCGAAGTCCTCGTCGTGCATCCTGGCGGTCCGCTCTGGGCGGCCAAGGACGAGGGCGCCTGGTCGATCGCCAAGGGGGAGTACGAGCCGGGTGAGGATCCTGAAGCTGCGGCGAACAGGGAATTCGCGGAGGAACTGGGCCAGGAACCGCCCACGGGCCCGAGGATCGACTTGGGCGAGCTTCGGCAGCCGAGCGGGAAGAGGGTCCGGGCATGGGCGGTCGAGGGCGACGTCGACACCGAGAGCGTCGTCAGCAACGAGTTCGAGATGGAGTGGCCGCCCCGCTCCGGCAGGAAGGGTTCCTGGCCCGAGGTCGACCGCGCGGCGTGGGTGACGGTGGCATCAGCCAAACGAAAGCTCCTGAAAGGTCAGGTCGATTTCGTGGACCGGCTCGTCGAGCGGCTGCGGGACTTTTCGGGCGGCGATTTCTCGTTGGGCGCCTGATGAGATTGCTGCCCTCCCCGGTGGTCACCCTCAAACTCGCGGGCGCCAGGCCGGCCGAAGATCGTCTCCTAGCGCGAGTGCCTGCTCGAGAGCAAAGGCGATCCGGATGAGCACGGGCTCGCTCCAGGCCTTCCCGACGAGGCAGAGACCTACCGGAAGGCCGTTCACCTTGCCGACGGGGAGGCTGATCGCTGGGTAGCCCGCGACGGCGATGACCTGGTAGCAAGCACGCGTGTGCGAGTCTCCGTTGACATGGTCGATGCACCACGCCGGTCCCATGGTCGGCAAGGCGAGCACGTCGGCGTCGGCTTTCCCCAGGGCGGCGTCGATGCCGTCCTCGCGTGCCCTTTGCCAATTGCGCGCTCTGGCCCCGAGGTAAGCGGGATCATCGAGATCACCGGTCGCGCTGGCGGCGATTAAGGTGTCTTGCCCGAAGAAACAGAGCTCGTCGTGGGCGTGCTCTTCGTTGAACATGACGATCTCCGCGACGTTACGTGGTTGGCCGGGTGCGGGCGGCCTTGTCTCAAGGTAGGCCGAGATGCCGTTCTTGAACTCGTGGAGCAGCACGGTCGTTTCGTCGGTGCTCTGCGATATGGCTTCGGCCGTCGCGATGTCCGCGGGATCGACGATCACAGCCCCCGCCTTTCGGGCGACTCGCAGAGCAGCCTCGACGAGCGCGTCCGCCTTCGTGCTGTAGCCGAAGTACGCCTGGCGCGGGACGCCGATACGCGCGCCCGACAGCCCGCCGGCGCCGCAACAGCTCAGGTAATCACTGGGCAGGTCGCTTGGCCGGTTCAGCGTGGCCGCGTCGAGCGGGTCGGCACCTGCCGGGCCGCCTGCTAGGACCCCGAGAAGGGCGGCGGCATCGGCGACGCACCTTGCGATCGGCCCTACCGTGTCCTGGCTCGAGGAGACCGGCACGACCCCGGTGCGGCTCGTGAGGCCGACAGTCGGTTTGATCCCGACGACGCCGTTGAGCGCGGCAGGGCAAAGGATCGAGCCATCGGTCTCGGTTCCGACGGCGACAGGAGCCAACCCGGCGGCCACCCCGGCACCCGAGCCCGAGCTGGAGCCCCCGGGAGACCGGTTGAGGGCGTGAGGGTTGAGGCACTGTCCGCCGGTGGCGCTCCATCCGCTCGAGGAACGCTTGTCACGGAAGTTGGCCCATTCCGAGAGGTTGGACTTCGCCATGACGATCATGCCGGCCGCCCGCAGCCTCTGCACGACGACGGCGTCTTTGAGCGGCCGGGTCATGGCGAGCGCGAGCGAACCGGCCGTCGTGCCCTCCTTGCCGGCGGTGTCGATGTTGTCCTTCACGAGCACGGGAATGCCGTGGAGAGGACCCCGGACCACCCCCCGCGCCCGCTCGGCGTCCAGCGCGTGCGCCGCCTCGATCGCATCGGGGCAGACGGCGATGGTTGCCCGCAGCCCGGGACCGCCCGTGTCGAGCTCCGTCATGCGTCGCAGCAACGTCTCAACGAGCTGCACCGAGGTGGTGGCACCCCGCTCGAGAAGCCGACGGGCCTCGGCGATGGAGTGGAAGCCGGTCTCGGCCGTCGACGGGCTGGGATCGGTCCCCGACGCCATGGGATCGGTCACCGGGGGGCCGATGTCTCGGTCGTCGACGGGCCGGGATCGGACACCGGAGGGCGGGCATGAGTCACCGCCTCAGTTTGTCCGACTCCGCCTCCGATCGCTGGGACCGTGGAACGCCAGCCGGCTGAGCGCAGGATCCCCGTCGCCGTCGCCGTCGCCCGGCCGGTGCCGTCAGGCGGGCGAGCCGGCGGCGGCGAGCTCGACCTCTGCCGGCACGCGCTCGGCGGCGCGAGCAGGTTGCGATCGCGGGATGGCGACGACCGTGACGAGGGCGGCGACGAGGGCGACCGCGCCGGCAACCCGCACACCGAGGGCCATGGCGGTCGTGAAGGTGGCGTGTGCCGCGCTCACGATCTCTCCGCCCCGCGCTCCCCCGATGCTCTTGCCGACAGCGTCGGCGGCGGCGAGCGAACCGGTGGCCATGTGCACCACGAGACCGGGCGCGTGGTGAGCTACGAGCTTTGAGCTGAGCCGGTTGCGATAGACCTCAGCGGCGAGGCTGCCGACGATGGCGACCCCAAGGGACCCCCCGACCTCGCGGATCGTGTCGTTGACAGCGCTCCCCGCGCTCGCCTGATGAGCGGGCACCGTCGTCATGATCGTCGAGCTCGCCGGAGCCATCACGAGACCCATGCCGAGTCCCATGATCGCCACCGCCAGCGCCAAGGCGGGATAGCCCGTGGCGACCTGGGCAGTTGACATGTCGATCAGGCCGAGGCCCATCAGGGCGAGTCCCGCCGAGATGACCGCTCTGTTGCCGAGACGCTTGGCCAAGACGGGCGAGAGGGGCGAGACCGCCCCTGTGGCAAAGGCGAAGGGGAGTGCCCTGACCCCGGCCGAGAGCGGGCTGTAGCCGTGCACGAGCTGCAGGTACTGGGTGAAGACGAAAAGGCTGCCGAACAGGGCGAAGAAGGTCACCGTGATCGAGCCCGAAGCGGCCGTGAACGCCCGCGAGGAGAAGATCCGCATGTCGATGAGGGGATGCTCGACGCGAAGCTCCCAGAAGACGAAGACCGCGAGCGCCACCAGCCCGGCCGTCGCTTCGGCGAGAGTGCCACCCCCTGTCCAGCCACGGGTCGGGGCTTCGATGATGGCGTCCACCACCGTCACGAGCGCACCGCCGACGAGCAGCGTGCCGACGACGTCGAGCGAGCGCCGCCCGGGGTCCGCCGTCTCGGGAACGACCCAGAGCACGCCGGCGAGGGCGACGGCGACGATGGGGACGTTCACCAGGAACACGCTTCCCCACCAGAAGTTCGAGAGCAGAAGGCCGCCCAGCGTCGGGCCGACGATGATGCCGACGCCGGCGACCGCCGACCAGGCCGCAATGGCTTGGGGTCGCTCACGGGGCGGGAAGACGGAATTCAGGATCGAGAGCGTGGCCGGCATGACGAAGGCAGCACCGAAGCCCATGGCGACCCTGTCGGCGATGAGCACGCCCGCGTTCGGGGCGAAGGCCGCGGCCAGGCTGCCGAGGGCGAAGACGCTCAGCCCGCAGATGAGCGAGAGGCGACGGCCGAAACGGTCGGCGAGCGCCCCGGCGGGGATCAGCAGAGCAGCGAAACACAGCGTGTAGGAGTCCACGATCCACTGCAACGAGCTCGTGCCGGCGTGCAGGACCCTGGCCAGTGTGGGAAGCGCCGTGTTGAGCACCGTGTTGTCTATGACCCCGACGAGCAGGCTGAGGCAGAGCACGAGCAAGATCTGCTTGCGATGGGGGTGACCTTCCGGCCACTGCGTGTTCGGCAGTCCGCCGGCCGGCTGCGGAGCGACGCTTGGGGCAGAGGTGATGCTGGTCCTGGCGGACATCGATTCCCCCTCGGTAGACTAACGGTCGTTGACTTACGATCGTAAGTATAGACGGATGAGCTAACGGATGTAAAGTAGGAATCGTGGAGAATCTTCGGGCGGACTCGAACCCCCAGTTCAGAAGGGACGACCAGGCCTCCGGAGCCAGGCCCAAGCGGCAGCGCAATCCACGCGGGCAGGGCGCTCGCTTGACCGAGGACATCGTTTCTGGCGCTCTCGCGCTCATAGAGCGCGAGGGCAGCGACGATGCGGTGACGCTTCGCGCGGTGGCCCGCGAGGTCGGTATCGCCGCCCCGTCCATCTACGCCCACTTCCCGGACCGGGAGGCGATCATGCTGGCTGTCGTTGCCCGGGTGTTCGACGAGCTCACCCAGGCGATCTTGCAGGCGCGCGAGGATGCTGGCGACGATCCCGTCGAGCGCCTTGTCGCCGGCTGTGAGGCTTACGTCGCCTTCGGCCTGCGACGCCCGGCGCGCTATCGGGTGCTGTTCGCCGAGCGGCGGCTGGCCGGCGACGAGGCTTGGAGGGACTACTGCAAGCCGGTCACCTTCGCCCCGAACGGCGCTCCTGTGCTCGAGTTCGGGGCCGAGAGCTTCGCCCTTCTCGTGGACGGGCTCGCAGCGTGCATGAGTGCCGGCCGGTCGGCGAGCACCGATGTGATGGCTGACAGCACCGCCATCTGGGTCGCCCTCCACGGGACGGTCAGCCTCAAGTCATCCGCACCGGGGTTCCCGTGGCCCGATCCGGAGGGCTTCGTCCGCCGTTTCGTGCTCCGCCTCGCCCGCATCGCCCCCGGGCCGCCCGCGTGACGCCGCCTTGAAGCGCCTTTGACGCCCGCCGAGGGGGCGTCTTCGCATACGGTACGGGCCATGGCGACGTTGGGGGATTGATGAGCTCGCGAATCGCCGGCGACCGGAACAGATTTGCGCAACGCCTCTTCGCAGACCTGCCGGCTCGCTACGACCGCTTGGCCGAATGGCTGTCGTTCGGGCAGAACGCCCGCTGGCGCGTGGCGATGGTGGACCGCATCGTGCCCTCCTCTCCGCGGCGCGTCCTTGACGTGGCATCGGGCACCGCGGGCGTGGCCCTCCAGCTGGCGGACCGCACGAGCGCCCAGGTCGTGGGCGTAGACCTCACCCGGGCCATGCTCAGTGTCGGGCAGCGCAACGTCTCCCAGGCCCACCAGACAAGGCGTGTCCAGCTCGTGAACGGCCGGGCCGAGGCGCTCCCGTTTCCCGACGCGAGCTTCGACGCGCTCACGTTCACGTACCTGTTGCGTTATGTGGAGGACCCTCAGGCGACGCTGAACGAGCTCGCCCGCGTCGTGCAGCCCGGGGGCGCCGTGGCGAGCCTCGAGTTCATGGTGCCTCCGAACGCCTTCTGGCGCGCATGGTGGTGGGGCTACACCCGCTTGGTGCTGCCTGTTGCGGGGCTCGTCACGGGCGGCCCGGAGTGGTACCGAGTGGGACGCTTCCTGGGGCCGAGCATCTCGAGGCTGTATCAGGACTTTCCCGTTGCCTGGACCGTGGAGGCGTGGCACAAGGCCGGGTTCGAGGATGTCGGCACGAGGGTGATGAGCCTTGGTGGGGGCCTGGTGATGTGGGGCCGGCGAGCCGGTGGCTGAACAGGGCGTGGGCCCCACCGGCGACGCCGCTGCGCCGACCGCCGACGGGGTGGCACCGACCGCCGACGGGGTGGCGCCCGGCGCGAGCCGGGTGGCGCCCGCCTTTTATGCCGCCGGCAGCGGTGGGTGGCGGGACTGGTGGCTTCTCCTGCATCCCCCGTACACGGCGTGGCACCTCTCCTACGTGGTCATCGGCGCCTGTCTGGCCCCGTTCGTGAACGCGACTCGTCTCGTGGCCACGCTGCTGGGCTTCTTCTTCGCCGTCGGGATCGCCGCCCACGCCCTCGACGAGCTGAACGGCCGGCCGCTGCGGACCCGGTTGCGCTCCGGCTATCTCCTCATCGCGGCAGTGGTCGGCCTCGCCGCGGCTGTCGCCCTCGGCGTGATTGGTGTGACGAAGACGGGTTGGGTGCTCGTGCCCTTCATAGTGGTCGGTCCGCTGGTCCTGATCGCCTACAACGCTGAGCTGTTCGGAGGGATCGTGCACAACGATGCCGGTTTCGCGGCCGCCTGGGGCGCCTTCCCTGTCCTCACCGCCTATGTGGCCCAGACGGAGACCCTGGCTTTGGCCCCTGTGCTGGCAGCCCTCGGCGCCTTCGGGCTGTCGCTCGCCCAGCGGCGCCTGAGTACCCCGGCCAGAGCGCTGCGCCGCCGGAGCCAGCACATCGAAGGTACCGTCACTGCTGCGAGCGGCGAGGTTGACAGAATCGACCGAGCCTACCTGCTCGCCCCGCTCGAGGGCGCACTGAGGGCACTGGCATGGTCCACTGTCCTGTTCGCCACGGCGCTCGCGATCGCCCGCCTGGCCTGAACAGGCAGCGATAGGGTCTCCGCCGGCGCGTCAGGCGAGAAACCCCAAGGGTGCGAACGGACCGACGAAATCCTTCGGATTGACGCCCATGATCTCGGCCAGCACCGTCGCGTAGACGCGCCGGATGTCGGTCGTGTAGCGGAAGTTGCCGAGGTCGTCCAGCCTCGTCAAGCTCTGCATGTCGCCGTAGAAGCCGCCCTTCACGGAGGGTCCGACGGCGATGACGACGTTCGCCGAGCCGTGGTCGGTGCCTCCGCTCGCGTTCGACTCCGGTCGCCGGCCGAACTCGCTGAACATCACGATCACAGGGCTGAGCCCCCGGTACCCGCTCGGGAAGGCGCCCATGAAGTTCGTGACGCCTGCGTCGAGCTGCGAGAGCAGCTCCGCTTGCGCCTCGAGCTCGCCGGCGTGGGTGTCGAAGCTGCTCTCGCTCACCCCGTAGGCCTTGGTCGGCAGACCAGCTTTGATGAGCTCGGCGACGATGTCGAGCTGGTTGCCGATGTCGCCCGGGTCGTTCGGGCTCACGGCGTTGGGAGGCTTCTGCGAGGTCAGCGCCGAGGCGGCCTTGGCCCCGACGACGAGCAGGTCCGTGCCCGTCTGGGCGATCGCAGCCTGGAGCCCGGGCTCGCGGTGGTAGGTGTGCTCGCACTCGGAGTACGACGAGATGAAGTACGGGTCCCCGTCGGGCTGCTGGGTGCCGGGGTTGGTCGAGTCCGCGAGAGTGGAACCTTGTTGGCTCATGCCTGCGAACACCTGCGGGAGCTGCGAGCCGACCGACAGGGCGCGCGTCGGGCTCGCGCCGCTCGCGTCCAGCCAACGTCCGATCCAGCCACTGGGCAGGTCGCCGCTCGGGTCGGCGGACATCATGATCTCCATCGACTGGAAGTGGCTGTAGTTCGGGTTCGGGTAGCCGACGCCCAGGACGATGGCGACCTGTCCGGCGTCCCAGAGGCTCTTCATGCCGACGAGCGCGGGGTGAAGCCCGAGCTTGAAGTTGTCGACGGTCCCGATCGGCTGGGCCTGGTCCTCGCCGATGGCGACACCGCCCCTCAGCGACCTGTAGGCGGAGCTCTCGTAGGGGACGACGGTGTTGAGGCCGTCGTTGCCCCCGTACAAGGTGCACAGGACGAGGGTTCGCTCCGGCGTCGATCTACGAGACGCTCCGGCGTTCTTCTTCCCCGCTGTGGCGGCTGCGGGCGCTTTCGCGCCCGAGCCGGACCGGGCCACGGAGGGGACCGGTCCCAACGCTGTGTGCAACGCGCCCGCCGCACCGACGCCGAGGCTGCCGGATAGAAAGTCGCGTCTGGTGAACGACCTCGACATGAAGGCTCCGATCAGTTCATGAGGTATTCGGGCGAGACGAGAGCCAGCACCAGTATCTCCTGCGGGCTCCCCTTGTCGGCCAGCTTCCAGAGCGCCTGGTAGGTCCTGTTGGACCAGGCCTCGACTGCGAGCATCTTCGTGATGGCGGCCACCTGGGCACCAGGGTTGCCGTTCAGGTCGGCGACCTCGGCGAGGTCCGCGTACTGGGCGACGGCCCAGGCGAGGGCGAGCTGGCTGTTGTTCGCCGAGGTCGAGAGCCAGTACTGGTTCTGGCCCCAGCCGCCGACATTGAACGGTACGAAGGGCTGTTGGCCGAGGTTCGCCAAGAGGTAGATGAGCGAGCCCTGCTCGTAGGCCTGAGTTGTCAGTCCCAAGAGGCGCAGCGTGCCGACGAGGAACTCGATCGGCTGCTTGATCAGGCCGTTCAACGCTTGGGTCGACACGAAACGGGGGTGGCGCAAGATGGCCTCGAGGAGGTTGGTCATGTTGAGGTCCTTCTTGTAGCCAGGTGCGAGCTCCAAGACCACAGGGTCGTTCGGGGTCACGGGATAGGCGAGCCAGCTCCAGAACCGGGATACCACCCAGCGCGACGAGGCGGTCGTGTGCGTGGCGATGTTGATGATGTCCTTGCCTTGGAACCGCCCCGTGTGGCCCAGGTACCGCTTCTCACCGTTGTCGTGGTCGTAGGGATTGAAGAAGAACTCGCCCGAGAAGTAGTCGAGGCTCCAGCCGGTGAAGGCTCTGGCGCCCTCGCGCACGTCGTGCTCGCTGTAGTTGCCGATGCCCATCGTGAAGCGCTCCATGAGCTCGCGGGCGAAGTTCTCGTTGGGATGCGCCTTGAGGTCCGTCCCGGTGTCGAGCCAGATGAGCATGGCAGGGTCGGCGGAGACCGCCTGGGTGAGCACGTCGAACGGACCGGGGCCGAGGGTCCGGAAGATCTGGTTCTGGTTGTACATGAGATCCGCGTAGCCGACCTTGGCGTACGAGGTCGGGAACTGCTCGTGCATGAGCAGGGTGAGCTTCTCCCGCAGAGGCGTGTCGGTCACGATCATCCGGTCGATCCACCACGTGGAGAGCGCGATGAACTCCTCGTAGTCGTTGTAGGTGAAGCCAGGGATGGCCGACTGCGCAAGGGGTGTGAGCTGTGGGCGCGGGAGGGCGTCGCCGGCGGCGTCCTTCGCGCTCAGCCCCGCGATCAGCTTGTCGACGGCGCCGTCGAAGCCGAGCTTCACCGCGGCGTCGATCTCGTCTTGCGTAGCCCCGAAGCCGGCGCGCCGGTAAAGGTGCGCGATCACGCTACGAGTGGTCCCAGTGGTCATGGAGGGAAGTTATACCACTTTCGGTGGCCACTTGACTACAGGTGGCGTTCCACGGCGGACAGCGCCGGGCTGGAGAGCCTCTCAGCTGGGACTACGGGCGCGCAGGGCCTGAGAACCTAGTGTCTCGCGATGGGGAGGCCCGCCGCGGCGGCGTGCTCCCAGGTGTCGTCGATCAGCACCGGCGACGCCCCCCACCCCGACAGGAGCGAGGCCGCGGCCGCGGAGCGGAAGCCCGCCCCGCAGTGCACCCAGATCTGTCCCGTCGCCGGCACCTCGGACCGCCGCTGCGCAAGCTCTTGCAAGGGGATGTGGCGGGCCCCGGCGAGATGGCCGGCCTGCCACTCGTGGGGGTGACGGACGTCGAGCACCTGCAGCTTCGAAGACGCGCCCTCGGCCCGTGCGCCCGCAAGATCGGAGAAGCTCGCCACCGGGTAGCTGCCCAGCCGCTCGCCGCCGGCCACCGGCGTGCCGCCCGGCGCCCGCACGGCGCTTGCCCAGAGCGCCGCTCCGGAGAGGTCGTCACGGCCGATGCGGGCGATGAGCCGGCGCGCCTCGGCTATCTCGGCCTCGTCATCGGCCAACAAGACGAGCTCGCTCTCGAAGGGCACGATCCAGCCGAGGTAGGTCGTCAGGTTCGCGGCGAGCTCGAGGTTCACACTGCCGCGAAGGTGCCCGGCGGCGAACACGCGGCGCCGGCGGAGGTCGACGACCCAGGCCGGGCCGCGGATGGCAGCTCCGAGGTCGGCCGCGTCGAGCACCGGGACCGGCTCGAACGACGGTGCCTGCGGGCCCTTGCGGTTCAGCGGAGCCATGTGGCGGTAGTAGGTCGGGATCGGCGGCAGGTTGGCGAGCATGGTGGCGACGAACTCCTCCTCGTCGAGCAGCGCGGCCGGGTTCTGCGCCAGCTGCTGGCCGATCGTTGCCGCCGCGTCGACGTCGCCGCCGGTCGGGGTCGCGGAGCAGAAGCTGCCGAACCCGTGCGTGGGAAGGACCCGGGTGTCGGTCGGGAGCATCGCCAGGAGGCGCCGTACGGAGCGCCACTGCGAACGGGCGAGGCCCTCGGCGAGGGGAAGGCCGAGAAGGTCGGTCCGGCCGGTGGTATTGACGAGGAGGGAGCCTCCCGTGCAGACGACGGGGCCTCCGCCCTCGCCGCCGTTGGCAGCGTCGGCGAGCTTGACCAGGTAGGCGAGATGGTGGTCCGTATGGCCGGCGGTGGCGATGGCAGTGATCTCGAGATCTCCGGCCACCAAGCCGTCCCCGTCGTCGAGAGCGCGCAGCTCGTCGGAGAACGACACCGGCTCACCAGCGGGAATGGCGTAGGTGGCGCCGGTCGCCCGCGCAAGTGCCAGGCCGCCGCTCACGTAGTCGTTGTGGATGTGGGTCTCGAGCACGGCGGTGATGGCGACCCCGAGTTTGTCCGCCTCCTGCAGGTAAGGAAACGGGTCCCGCTGCGGGTCGACCACCACGCCCACCTCGCCGTCGCCGACGAGATAGCTACGGTCGCCGAGACCAATGGCATCGAAGGTCACGACAGTCATGGAGGCGACTTGTCGGGTCGCGTCGACGTTTCTCATTGAAACAGAATACTACTAACTAACTAGCAATACTCGAGACCGCCCGGACTGGGCGGGCTCGCGGCTAAGGTTCCAGCTCCATGGAACAGGTCCTGACGGTGGAACACATCGCGCCCGACACCGCCGCTCGTCTGCTCGAGGAGGGCGCGTTGTTGATCGATGTCCGAGAACCGGAGGAGTGGCAGGTGGGCCGTGCGCCCCAAGCGGTTCACATCCCCCTCGGCGAGCTCGGTACGCGACTCGGCGAGCTGCCCAGCGACCGCAAGCTCATCATGGTCTGCCGGTCCGGAGGCCGCTCGGGCCGGGCGGCGGAGGCTCTGGTCGGGCGCGGGTTGCCCGCGGTCAACCTCGCCGGTGGGATGCAGGCCTGGAGGTCGGCCTCGCTTCCTGTCGTCGCTGACGGTGGCGTGCCTGGCGAGGTCGCCTGAACGGTCCGGGGGAACAGGGCTAGCCAGCGAACAGGGCGAGCCACTCCTCGGCACTGCGAGGCGCCAGTACGGGATTGTTGCGCTTGGTCTCGCCCAGGCGGGCCGACGCCTCGGGCGAGTAGAGGTGGCCCGGATAGACGACGGTGTCGTCGGGGAGCCTAGCGAGCCTGTGGACCAAGCTGTCGTACATGGCGGCGGGATCACTCCCTGGGAGATCGGTCCGCCCGCAACCCCGGAGGAAGAGCGTGTCGCCTGCGACGAGGCGCCCCTCGACGAGGAAGCACAGGCTTCCTGGAGTATGGCCAGGCGTGTGCAGGAGGCGGATCCCGATCTCGCCCACGTGGACGACATCGTCGCTCGCATGGGCCACGAGGTACTCGCGCCCGACCCCGGTCGCCCGTTCGATCCATCCGACCTCGTGCTCGTGGGCGTGAACGGGCACCTCGGCTTGCTCCAGGAGCTCGACGATGCCCGCGATGGGATGGCCGAAGAGGTCGCCGCCGACGTGATCGGGGTGATAGTGGGTGGCGAGCACGCCGGTGAGGCGCATCCCGTCGGCCTGGAGGAGGCTCAGAATCTCGCCCGGGGCGTAGGCAGGATCGACCGCCACGGCCTCGCCGCTCGAACGGTCCCCGATGAGGTACACGAGGTTCACCATCTGGCGAGCCACCGGGTCATGGCCGGCGATGTCGCTACCGACGAGCAGCTGGCGGAAATAAAGCCTGTCGCCGGTCACGTCTCGAGCGGCTCGGGCGACCAGTCGGCGAGCTTGGCAAGCCGCGGGTCGTTCGAGAACACCTCCACGATCGGGAGCGTCAGCCCGATGCGTCGCTGGAGGCGCTCGATGGCGAGCTCCTGGTCCCAAAGGACGAGCGTGACCGCCACGCCGCCCTCTCCGGCCCGGGCCGTGCGCCCAGAGCGGTGCAGGTAGGCCTTGTGGTCTTCGGGGGGGTCGTAGTGGACCACGACGTCGACCTTGTCGATGTCGAGACCCCGGGCCGCGACGTCGGTGGCGACCAGCGCCGGGAGCTTCCCGGAGGCGAAGTCCTCGAGGGCCTTCTCGCGAGCGGCCTGGCGGAGGTCGCCGTGGATGGCCGCCGCCCGCACTCCCTCGCGGCGCAGGTCGGCGACGAGGCGGTCGGCGCCTCGCTTCGTACGGCAAAAGCACAATGCCTTGGTCGCGCCGCCGACGATGGCGGCGCAGACCTTGGCCTTGTCGAGCTGGTGCACCTTCAAGAAACGGTGCTCCATCTCCTCGACTGTGACCTGCTTCGCGTGCACCTCGTGCAGGACAGGGTCCCGCAGATGCCGTCGCACGACCTGGTCGACGGCCGAGTCGAGCGTCGCCGAGAACAGCAAGGTCTGGCGGGCGACGGGCATCCGCCGCAGCAACCACTCGACCTGCGGCAAGAAGCCCATGTCCGCCATGCGGTCCGCCTCGTCGACGACGAGGGTCGAGACCTTGTTGAGCCGCACCACCTTGCGGTCGGCGAGGTCTATGAGCCGTCCCGGCGTGGCGACGACGACGTCGGTGCCGGCAGCCAGCTGGCGGGCTTGGCGGTCGAGGTCGGTTCCGCCGTAAACGGCGAGCACCCGGCGGTCAACGGTCTTTGCGAGGGTCTCCAGTACATCTGCCACCTGGACCGCGAGCTCGCGCGTGGGGACGAGCACGAGAGACGTGGGGGCGCCGGCACTGGCGCGGGGCGTGCGCATGAGCATGGGCAAGCCGAACGCGAGCGTCTTGCCCGAGCCCGTCTTGGCCTTGCCGCAAACGTCGCGACCGACCAGGGCGTCTTCGATCGTGAGCGCCTGAACAGGAAATGGGCGCCTTATGCCTTGGCTTTCCAACGCCTCGACCAGCTCGGGCGCCACGCCGAGATCCGCGAATGTGGTCCCGATCTCTGTATCCGTCGTCATGTACTTCCTCGCTGTCCCAGCCAAGGCTACTGGCGAAAACAGCACCTCACGTTCATCTCGCTGGGTGCGATCATGTTCGCCATGACAACTCTGGCTGAAGGCGACATCGCCCCCCCATTCTCCCTGCCCGATCAAGACGGCGAGATCGTCTCGCTGGGGGACTTCGCGGGGAGCCGCCTCGTCGTGTACTTCTATCCCGCCGACGACACGCCCGGCTGCACCAAAGAGGCCTGTCAGTTCAGTGATCTTGTCGATGAGTACGCGGCGCTGGGCGTCGAGGTGCTCGGCATCTCGCCCGACGGGGGCACCGAGCACCAGAAGTTCCGCGCCAAGTACGGGCTCAGGATCACCCTCTTGAGCGACCCGGACCACGAGGTCATGTCTCTTTATGGCGCCTTTGGGCCGAAGACGCTGTATGGGCGCAAGACCGTGGGGGTCATCCGGTCGACGTTTCTCGTGGGCCAGGACGGGAGGATCGAGCACGCCTGGTACAACGTGCGCGCCGATGGCCACGCCGCCAAGGTGTTCGAAGCGCTCGCGAGCTGAGGGCGGGCAACGGCCGCCCCGAGCTGTTGCACGAGGCTGTGGTGGTCAAGGCCCGACCGAGGGCAGGCGCATCTCGGCGTCGGGCAGCGGAGATACTCTGCAGGATCATGAAGGTCTCCTTGGTCATCGTCAGCAAGGACGAGCCGGCCCTCGCGGACACTCTTGATGCAGTGGAGAGGTTCACACCGGGCCTCCTCGAAGAGGTCGTGGTCGTAGACGCCTCCGAGGGGCGTCTTGAACGAGTGCGCCTCGATCATCCATGGGTCGAGTGGCACGACTACAAGCAGCCTGAAGGAGTGTCGGTAACTATCGCTCATCAGCGCAACATCGGAGTCGCCTGTGCGCGCGGTGACGTGGTCGTCTTCACCGATTCCGGCTGTATCCCACACGAGCACTGGCTCAGTCGCCTGCTCGAGCCAATTTTCGACGAGGGGGAGTCGGTCACCTGCGGCCCGGCGCAAGCGCGAGGCCGGAGCGTCTATTCAGGTCCCAGCTGGTGGGCCAACACCACCGAGCGCTATGTCCCCGCAGCTCCAACGATCAACATCGCGTTCCGCTATGACGCGTTCGAGGCGGTCGGTGGGTTCGACGAGTCGTTCGCGGCGGGCGAGGACATCGACTTCACATGGCGCCTGACCGACTCCGGGTACCGCCTGCGCTGGGTTCCGGAGGCCGTGGTCGAGCACGAGTGGGGAGACACGCGTCGCCAGATGCGTCGTTCCTTCGCCTACGGCGTCGGTTGGGGACGGCTGTTGCGCAAGCACCCGCAGCGCCTCAAAGCGGCTCCCCGGGAGTACCCGGTAGCTGTCGTGTACCCGCTCTTCTTGCTCGGTACTCCCTTGACCATCCGCTACCGCGCCTATCCACTCCTGCTCCTCATCCCGCTCTGGCGGGCGCGCCACGAACCCGCCCCGCTGCTCGTCCTCCTCGACCACCTCCTCCTGGGCGCGGGCGTCCTCACCGAGGTGCTCGGGCTTTCTCGGTGAGCGCACCGGTTCGCGTCCTCGTCACGCCGAAGGACGAGAACCCCTACCAACGCTTCCTCTACGAAGAGGTGACTGCGGCCGGAGGAGAGGTTCGTTTCGCGGACGGCCCTAGCCGGTCACAGACATTCAACCTGTTGGTCGCTCCCCTAACGTTGGCGCGCCACAGGCTTGCCGGCTACCGCATCCTCCACATCCACTGGGTCTTCCAGTTCTCGCTGCCGTGGGCTCGCCGCCAGGCGGTGGCGCGTCTCGTCATGCAGTGGTGGTTCTGGCTCTACCTCTGGTCGGCTCAGACTCTCGGTTACCGAATCGTGTGGACCGCCCACGACCTGTTGCCGCACGATCGGGTGTTCTTCGATGATCGAAAGGCGCGTCGCTACGTCATCGGCCGGGCAGACGCGGTGATCGCCCCATCAGAGGCGACCGCGAGCGAGCTTGCCAGGCTTGGGGTCGCCGACGCAGAGGTGATCCCGTTCGGCTCTTACGCCGGACCCTATCCGACGACACTGGGACGCCAGGAGGCGAGGAAGGATCTGGGTCTGGGGGCCGGAGACGTCGCCGTGCTCCTCGTTGGCAAGATCGAGCGCTACAAGGGGGCGGATCTGCTCCTGCAAGCCGCGGCGAGCCTGCCGCCGTCCAGCCCCCTCAAGGTCATCGTGGCCGGGGCCTGCGGCGACGATGCTTATCGTGCGACCCTCTTGGAGCTCGCGGCTCGTGCCGGCACCCGCGTGATCGTTCGCCTGGAATGGATACCCGATGAGGAGCTGGCGGCTTATCTCGAAGCGGCCGACTTTGCCGCCTTCCCGTTCCGCGCCGTCACCAACAGCTCGTCGATCGTCCTTGCGCAATCGTTCGGGCTGCCCGTGCTGATACCGAACCTGACGTCATTGAGCGACGTGCCCGAAGAGGTCGCAATCCGCTACGACCCACTTGAGGGTGGCCTCCTGCAGGCACTGGGCCGGGCCGCTCAGCTACCTGATCAGCTCCGTCGGGAGATGAGTCGGGCCGCCAAGCAGCGCGCCGACGCGATTGACTGGCCCACCGTGGCCCGCTTGCACCTGGAGACCTACGCCAAGGTTCTGAGTCGACGACACACCCGCTGATCCGAACCCGTCGCTGCGTCACAGTTCGCAGCGTGGCACGAGCCCGTCAGCCAGATGGGCCGGGAAGACTCAGCGGACTCGTCTTGACGCTCTCCTTTCTTGACCCTGCACAGCCCTCGTGAGCTCGGCTGCCAGGCGTTCACGCGAGACAATCGGGTCGAAGTGAGCGAGCCGTTCCCATCCCTTGGCTCGTAGGTCCGCCGCCGTCTCTGGGTCTCGCATCTTGACAAGTCCTCCCGCTATCGATGCAGGATCACGCGGGTCGACGTAAACCGCCGCATCCCCGGCGACCTCTTTGAGAGAACTGTTAGCGGCAGTCAGCACCGGTATGCCGGCGGCGAACGCCTCCAGGAGGGGGAGCCCGAACCCCTCGTAAAGGGAGGGATAGGCCATGGCAACGGCACCTTGGATGATGGCCTGTTTCGTCTCGTGGTGGACGTAACCGGTGCGGACGATTCTCCCCGAAAGGCCCAGATCGTCAATCGCGGCGTCGAATACCGAGTAGCCGTCCCCGATCATCACCAGGCGAAGCTCTGGCCACTCGCGTGAGGCGATCGCGAATCCCGCCAGGAGATTGGGCACGTTCTTCCTCGGGTCGAGCCCACCGTTGTAGACGACGTATGTCTTGCCACTGATCTCGTCGGGGAGCGTTTCCGCGGCTTCAGGGCCGCGCAAGTCGTCGAACACCGGAGGAATCACGATTGCTCGTCGCCCGCAGACTCGCCTTATGTCGCGCGCCGAGGACTCCGAGACCGTGAGCACGGTGTCGCTCCGGAACAACGCCGCCATGGTCCACACGAGGTAGGGAGCGGCGAACGCGGGACGGCGGAACAGGTACAGCCTCGGGAGTCGCAGCGGAACGAGGTCGTGCGTAGTCGATATCGTCCAGGTCTGCTTGAGGGGGAGGAACGGCATTCCGTTGTTCGCCGGAGCCCAGTACAGCTCGAACTGCCGCTTGCGCAGGAACCTCGGCAATTCATACTGCTCCCAGACGAGATTTCGACGGCTGCCGAACCCGACCCACTCTGCCGCAGGGAACAGTTCCTCGTAGCTCGCCGTCGGGAAGTTCGTGAGCAGGCAGACTCGCGCCTTCATCTCTAGGAGACACCGCACCGTAGCCTTCAGGTACGTGTGGAAGCCGATCCCCGGCACCTGAATGATGCGCGCGTCGACCGCGATGGAAGCTCCCTCCAGGCCCTTCCCGGAGATGCCGGAGGTCACGTCGAGGTCTTTGGCGCCGATGGGTGCTGTCCAATACGACTCACGTGGGGGATCATCTTTCTTCGTTTTCGTTTCGACCGTCCGTGGCCCGAGGCATGGGACGGGCAGTAATCCTATGACGCTGCGACCCTGCACTTTTGCAACGGCCCGCTGATTTCGACGCCGGCGGCGGCGCGCACTCCGCTTGGGCTCTCGCGCCCGCCAGGGCCCCTGGGGGCCCGAGCGGCTCGGCATCGCCATCCGGGCCCGCGCCCGCAGCTGGCCGCGTGGCCATGGGCGGGACTCGAACCGCATCGCCGGAGTCGCTCCTCGCCTTCGGCCGGCGCCTGACCGGCTGCTGGTTGGTTGATGAACACAGAAAGTAGCGTATCCACTACAAAGAGTGAAATCAAGTCACTGTACTTAACGCCTTCTGACCACTGAAAGTAGTTGAGCAAGTGCGTTGCGTGACATTCATAGGACCTTTGTGTCCAGCCCTTTCTGCCCCGGATTGGTCTGGGTAAAATCCGCTCACACCGCTCCAACGGGTTGCCCGACGGCAGGTCACGTTTCGAGTTAGCGGCGTTACACTTCCGGCGAGGGGGGTATAGAAGCAGACGATGGTCAGACCTGCTGATCACTGGAAGGGCTTAAGAGTTATCGGGTCTACGCGCGCCGAGATCGCGCGGTGGTCTGGCTTGGAAGTCCGTTCAGGGCTGCATGTCGGACATCAAGGGTGCATCCCCGCCGTTGAGTTCGTGCGATCCTTCTTTATCTATGTGCTTGTCGATCAATGACCCTGACGAGGCCATTTGGTTCGCTGCTTGACATCGGCGTCGACTCGTGTCAACATCCACGTCGCGAGGGAAGCGTTGAATCCCGGCTCTCATATGGTCGCTTGAGCTGGGCGGAGCTAGTAGCGAACCCGTCCTCGTTGCGCATTGAGCGTAACTGTGACCCTGCGAGGAAAGTGGGCGGGAAAAGTGAATTTTCTCCTGTTTCAGCACAGGGCGGCCGTGGGGGAACGCACGCCGGCTGCCCGAAGCAAGCGCAAGGAGCGAGTCCTTTCGGAATCTGAAGAAGGTTCGATCTGGACTCCCGCGCTCGAGGACAGGCGGGGAGGCTTCGACCCTCATCTGCGTGCACCTCATGCTGGCAGCAGGCGCCGTTCCACGGACGATCTCGCAGGGGACCGCGGGGAGAAGTCGCCACCTGCTGTAGTGAACATCCAAAGGGATGCGTCCGGCTCGATGGCAAGGGTCCAGCTGGCCGAACGCGCCGGTGTGCTGGCGCCCCCGACGTTCCTTGCTCAACAGAGCGATCCCGTTGCCTTCAAGTTGAGCATCGTGGTTCCGGTGTACAACGAGGAGCTCACGGTCCAACGAGTGCTCGAAGCCCTGATTGACCAGGCCATCCCAGGGGATATTGAGATCATCGTCGTGGACGACGGCTCGACGGACCGGACCAAGGAGATGCTCCAGGCCAGCTGGCACAGCAGCCACGTGTGCATTCGCCACGAGACGAACCGGGGCAAGGGCGCCGCCGTCAGGACTGGCATCTCGAGGGCAACCGGCACACATCTGCTCGTGTTCGACGCGGACTCCGAGTACGACCCAGCCGACATTCCCAAGCTCATCGCTCCGATCCTGAGCGGTCGCGCCGAGGTCGTCTATGGCGTTCGCGTGCAGGGTGCCGGCGTGATGTTCCCCTCGTTGGTCAACCTCATCGGGAATCGTCTCATGACCGCTGCCGCCAACCTTCTCTACGGCTCGGCGATCAGTGACCTGCATACCTGCTTGAAGCTCCTGCCGATACCCTTGCTGCGCCTCATGCCGCTCGAGGAGGAGGGCTTCGGTCTCGACACGGAGGTCAGCGCCGAGTTGTTGCGCCGCGGCTTCCGCCCGTTCGAGGTTCCTGTGAGTTATGTGGGGCGGTCGATCGAGGAGGGAAAGAAGATTCGCTTGGCGGACGCCTTCCACTGCCTGGAGGTGTTGATAAGGGTTCGCCTACGCGGGCTCACGCGATACGGGATACGGGACAAGTCGGTTGTTCCCCGTGTCACAGCTGCATCATCCGCGGAAGCGGCAGTGTTGCCCGAAGTTGCGCACGCAGTGGACATGTGAGCCGGGCAGACCAGAGAGGGCTACATGCCTGACCCAGTGAGGAGGACCTCGGTTGCCGTGGTCACGGACGCGATTCATCCGTACCACCACGGCGGCAAGGAGATCCGTTACTCCCACCTCGTCGATCGCCTTGCACGGTCCTGCGATGTCCGGGTCTACACCATGCACTGGTGGCCGGAACGTGCCAGGACGAGCCGGGTGCACGGCGTCGAGTATCGGGCCATCTGTCCCCGGTTCGCGCTGTACCACGGTGCTCGAAGGTCGATGTTAGAAGCGATCGCCTTCGCCCTCGCCTGCTTTCGGCTGGTCGCCAAGCGCTTCGACGTGGTCGAGGCCGATCACATGCCGTACCTGCAGCTGTTCAGCCTGCGGCTGGTGACGAAGTTGAGACGAAGGCCGCTCGTCGTCACATGGAACGAGGTCTGGGGTCCGGAGTACTGGAGGACCTACCTCGGGGGAGTATCCGGGTCGATTGCCTGGCGGATCGAGCGAACGGCCATGAGCTTGCCGGACGAGATCCTGGCGGTGTCGTCGGGGACGGCGGAGCAGCTCAAGTCCTACATCGGTGACTCCGTGCCGATTCGCGTGATCCACAACGCGGTCGATCTCGGGCTCATTCGTAGCGTTCAGCCAGCCGCGGCTCAGGAGGAGGTGGATCTGCTTTTCGTCGGACGCCTGCTAGAGCACAAGGGTGTCGACCTGCTCGTCGCCGCGGTCGCCATGCTGAAGACCGACAACCCGCTCCGGGTGCTCATCGTGGGAGACGGTCCGGAAAGGCTCAATCTCGAGAAGCAAGTGGCCGAGGCCGGGTTGAGCGACGTCGTGCGGTTCCGCTCCGACGTCATGGACCACACCGAGGTATTCGCGCTCATGAAGGCAGCCCGGGTCTTCGTCTTTCCCTCCCGCAGGGAGGGGTTCGGGATCGCGCCTCTCGAGGCGCTTGCTTGTGGGACAGCTGTCGTGACCACCGCCCATCCCGACAACGAGGCCCGTCATCTCGTGGCTCGATCTGACCGCGGGTACGTCGCTGAGCCGACAGCGGAGTCTCTTGCCGCCTGCCTCGAAAGGGCTCTTGAGGAGGGAGCCTCGCGGAGCAGCAAGCCGACGGAGCCGTGGATCGAAGAGTACGACTGGGCCGCCGTCGCTGACGAGTACGTCGACGCTCTTCTGAGCGCACACCGACTTGCCGCCTCGTCGGCGCGAGGTGGTGCCGTCCCCGAGAAAGTAGCCTCGGCGTGTTAGGAAGCGTGATTTCGATCGGTCCGGGAGGTGTGATGGCCAGGCCGCAGCACAGGCGCAATGCCGGTCATCGTCACCTGACGACCGGGCTCGTCGTCGTCGGTTTGTTCGTGGGCACGGGCGCCGTGGCGGCCGGCACCGGCCTGCCGAGCAGGGTCTTCGCCGATTCGTCCGGGCGGACGAGCGCCACGGGACAGACGACAAAGGCCCAGGCAAAGGGCTCTGGCGGCTCGCCCAAAGTCGCCGCGACGTCAACGACGGTCCCGTCGGCAGCCACCGGCTACGCCCGCCCTGCCTTGCTCGCTCAGGCCGGCGACACCAAGACGGCATGCATCACGGGTCAGCCCGGCCCGGCCCTTCGCCAGGCCGAATTGCAGACGGGGATCACCTACAGCTGCATTGAGACCTTCACCGACAACGACAGGACGTGGGCCGAGTGGGTCAGACCCTGGATAACTGTTGGCGGGGGTGCCGGGTTCGTCTCCTGGGTGGCGGCGGACCCTACCGGACACCAGCTGATCGACACGCAGAACCTGATTCCTGACGACCAGGCGACGGATCCCGCGTGGACGGCGGAGTGCGCGGCGGGCGACTTCAACTCCTATGCCGCACAGTTTGCGACGAACATGGTTGCGGCCGGCTTCGGCTACTCGATCATCCGCCTCGGGCACGAGATGAACGGCAACTGGGAGACCGACAGCGTTGGGAACACGGTGGCCGAGCGGCAGAAGTGGGGGCAGTGCTTCGCCCAGGAAGTCACGGCAATGCGGAGCGTAGACGGCGCCCACTTCCTATTCGACTGGAGCATCAACGCCGGCTACCGCGACCTTCCTCTTGCCGACTTCTACCCCGGCGACGCCTACGTCGACATCGTCGGCATCAGTTTCTACGACCAGAGCGGGTACCCCCTCCCGCCCGTTGGCTCGCCTCAGCGGTGGCAGGCACTGTCCGGCGAGCCAATGGGTCTGGACGAGGTGTACGCCTTCGCCGCGCGCCATCACAAGCCGCTCGGCATCGGCGAGTGGGCGACAGTGACGACCCAAGGTGACGATGCAAGCTACGTGACCCACATGGCCGACTTCATCGCTGACCATGACGTTTCCTACCAGGCGTGGTTCAACGCGGGAGACCTGCATATTTACCCACTGAGGGCCACCGAGGACCCGCAGTCGGTCGCCGCTTACAAGAGCACGATCGCAAAGGATCTCAAAGCCTGAATTTTGAGGCGACTGATCGGGATCAGAGTGACGAAGGTACCTGGTTAGAGCAGGTCCTTGTTGGTGAACATGATCGTGTCACAGGAGGTGGTCACCTCAAACCCGTCCAACTCCACCCCGTGGTCGAGCCACTCGATCACGATGTGACGAAGACGTGACCGCAACAGCGGATCGATAGCCAGGAGAGTGTCCAGCTCGGCGCCTTCAGTATCGATCTTCAACAGATCGATCCTTCCATGACGAGACATCGCCTGATCCAAGACAGTATTGATGTGCTCAACGCGAACATCAATTCTTTCCGTCTCGACCCCCCACGCGTCAACGCTCTGAGATTTGGAAGCTCCTGAAGTCTCTCGAGGCTTCACATCCAGATTGCCATAGCGGCCAGTCGGCTCACGGATAAATGGAAGGACACCCTGCCTGTCCGCGACTGCTACCTCGTGGAGCGTGAATCGGCCGACGAAGCTCTCCAAGTTTGACAGTAGTTTCGGAATGTTGGTCGGATTGGGTTCGTACAGCTCACAGTAGGTCGACGGCGAACGCGTCAGGAAGTAAAGCGCCGACACACCGATGTTGGAACCGAGATCGACGACAACCTGAGGAGGCCGGGGACACCGGTAGTCTTGGCGGCAAAAGACCTCGTGCACGGTAATGGCGTCATGGCTGTTGAACAGAGTCACGCCCTGGAGCCCTGCCGGAGTCCGCACTTGCACCGAGCAGGGATAGTCTCCGCGGCCAAGAAAGTATCGTGAGAGGGCCGGCAATGGCTGGCTGTACACGCGGGTTGCTCGAGCGAGGGCATAGTAATTGCGCGGCCTGGTCACGTTGCGTGCGATAAGCCACAAGGGACGGTCGTTCAGCACGCCGAAGCTCCAGACGAAAGGGACACATAATGCTATACCTGGCAACGCCTCTGTGGCCGGCGACGCTGGGCTGGGCTGGCTGGACGAGTCAGGGGCACGAGCTCGCCGAACCGGGGTCGAACGGTCAAATGGTGGGGGTCAGCACAGGGCGGCGCAAGGAAGTCCGGAGGCCATCCCCGCTGGTCAGAGCCATAAAATGCCGTGGTAATGTTTCCGAGTGATTGATTTCGCTGTGGTCATTCCGACGCATCGCCGCCCGGATTTCCTCGCGGCTGCGGTGGACAGCGTGCTTCGCCAGACGTATCCCGCATCGGAGGTCGTCGTCGTACGTGACGGACTGGACACAGAGCTTCCCGATTCGCTCCCAGCCGGAGAGGTCCGGGTGGTCGACCGACCACGAGAGGGAGTCGCGGCGGCGCGCAACGCCGGAATCGCGGCCACAACTGCCCAGTGGGTCTGTTTTCTCGACGACGACGACCTCTGGCACCCAGAGCGGCTTGCCGCGGTCGCCGATCACATCGAGTCGCGGCCTGGCTGTGCCGCCGTGCACGCTGGCTGGTGGAGCTTCGCCGCGCGACCCATAGCCGGTGTCGACATTGTCGCGTCCACGCTCGACGAGTGCCTGGACGCCGTGACCCGAGTGACCGCCGTTTCCGAGATGGGATACCTCGACATCACCGGGCGTAGCTTCGACCTCCTGCTGGACTCGCCTCGAACCGCCATTAGCACCGCGACCGTGCGGCGGGACCTCCTCGAGCGAGCGGGAGGCTTTCCCCACGGCTACACCTGCGCCGAGGACTGGGTGATGGCGATCAACGTTGCCCGCTATACGGAATGGCATTACTGCGATCGGCGGCTCTCGTTCATCCGGCAGCACGCCGGGAACAATACGACGACCAACCCCACCAACGACATCATGACGCTCAGGGCCATTCGCGAGGTCTGGCACGACGAATCGCAGCCCACCCCGGCGCATCGGGCACTCGCAGCCTATGCACTCGACTACCGGGTCCTCGTGCAGCGTACGCTTTGGATGGCGCTTGGACGCGGTGACGTGCGGACCGCACGTGAGGCTATCTCGATCGGGTTCGAGATGCTTCCGCGCGACCGTGATCGGGCCGTCGCTCTCGTGCCTCCGCCGGTCAATCGCCAGCTCAGCAAGCTCCGACGATTAGTGCCTCGACGCGCGAGCTAAGCGGTTGGAAGGGGCAGTCGTGATGTGCAGATTCGTCTCGCGGCGAACCGCTACGATCGAGGTCGTGACCAGGGTCCTCGCGGCCGCCTCGGCCGCCCCTGAGGAGCAAGGATCTTGGAATTAGACGTGAGCGTCTCGGTCATTATTCCCACTAAAGATCGCCTGAATTCGCTTCGTCGCGTGCTTCCCACCTACCTCGCCCAGCCGGAAGTAGAGGAGATCATTGTCATCGTGGACGGGTCCACAGACGGGACGACGACCTACCTGCAAGAGCTGGCCTCGACTGATCACAAGATCAGATGCATCGACAACGGCGTCAACCGCGGTATCCCGTATTCGAAGAACGCCGGGATCGACGTCGCATGCTCGACTTACATCTTCATTGGCGAGGACGATGTGGAGCTCACCGACGGGTTCCTTCGAACGCTCCTGGACCACCGGAACGCGTCTGGCGCCGACGTGATCTGTGGCAGGAATATCTGGCGTTACGAGCACGAGACCAGCCAGTCAGCCATAGCCCGGACCGACACGATACCGGGTCCGGCCGTCAACCTTCGGACGATCGGGATCGAGACGAGCGTGCGGCTCGCGGATGACACCGCACAGCTCCTGCTTGCCGGCCCGATGCTTGCGACCGCCGAGGTGTTCCGGCGCGTGCGGTACGACGAACGCTACAAGGTCAACTTCTGGCGCGAGGAGAGCGACTTCCAGCTCTCTGCCCAAGAGCTCGGTTACAAGCTGGTCTCTTGTCCCCATGCAATCTGCTTCAACTACATGCTCGAGAACGACCGGGGCGGCGTCTACTCGCAAATCGGCTGGAGACGCCTGCTGTGGGTGTCGATCAACAACTGGCGGTTCGTGAAGAAGCACCGCGACTTCATCTCGAGCAACTTCGCGGTCGGCAACCACGTTGTGTTCGAGGTGCTCACGCCCGTGCGCGTGTTTCGTGACGAGATGCTGTTCCCCTGGCTCGTTAGGACGAAGCGCCGGCTTCAGCAGGCAATTCACCCTGAGCCAGCCCGGCGGGTTCGATGAGCAACGCCGTCCGGCTGCTGGTCACGCCCGGGGACGATATCCCCTACGGCGTCGTGGTCGTTCAAGGCCCTTAAATTTCCCAGGCCTTGATGCTCGCCCCGCGCTGCGTCGTGCCGCCCGTCGAGCGATCGGCCAGCGGGAAACGACGAGGAGACCGTCGAGACAGTCTCTTGCAGGCGAAGCGAAGGACGGGGTCGGACGTTCCGACGAGGACGGAAGGAGAGCCCTGACGTGGCGATCGACACGCCGGGGCCGCACTCGGACGGCCAAGGTGACCCAGGGCGTGGCCGGCTGGCGAGGATCCTCTCGGGACTGAGCTGGAACACCGGGGGTCAGGTCGCGACGGCCGCGCTCAATCTCCTCGTTACGCCATTCCTGCTGATCCACCTAGGCGTCAGCCAATACGGGCTGTACGCGCTCCTCAGCTCGCTCCGTGGGTTGCTGTCGAACCTCGACGGTGGCCTCGGCCCCACGGCGTCACGCTACTTCGCGGTCTTCGCTGGCTCGCGCGACCGTAGGGCAACCTCGTCGCTGCTCATGACGATCTCGGCCCTGCTCGCCCTTGTCGTCGGCACGATCGCGGCTCTCGTCGCCATCTTCGCCCCGGACATCACCGTGTTCGTCCACGCTTCGACCGCGCTCCATCGGGAAGCTGCCGTGCTCCTGCGAGCCTTCATGCCGCTGATGTTCGCGGCGGCTCTGCGCGCGGTGTTCCAGCAGATCATCAGCGCGCAGCACCGATGGGCTTACCTGAACGTCTCCAGGACCGTCTCCACGGTCGTCTACGTGGTCCTCGCCCTGGTGTTCGTCGGACAGGGTCATGGGCTCATCGGGCTCTTCTGGGCGAACGTGGGCCAAGAGCTCGTCCTCGTGCTCGCCTCGGTTGTGGGCTCGCGCGGCTTCGTGAATCTGCGCGAGTGCCGCCTGTTGCCATGGGGCGAGATCCGTGACATCGTGCGCTACGCCAGTCGCGTGCAGGTGGCCGCGGTCTCGAGCTCGTTCAACTTCGAGATCGACTCGCTCTTGGTGGGCTTGATCTTCCCTGTGCGCTACGTGGCCTTCTACAGCATCGGCGCGAACTTCTCGAGCCAGCTCGGGAGCCTGCCCGTCAACGCGGTGAGCCCGATAGCGGTGACGTTGTCACGAACCTACGGACGCTCCGACCTCCAGACCACGCTGCTCGAGTTCGTGGACATCCAGCGAGTCTGGGTTCGGGCGATCGCGGCGTACCCGCTCATCGGGGCCGTGAGCGTGTACTTCGCCATCCTGCGTTGGCTCGGGCCGCAGGAGCGTCTCGCCGGCATCGTCGCTTCCATCCTCCTCGTCGGCCAGACGATCACCTTGTTGAGCCAGGTGATGGCCGAGTTCGGCAAGTCGATCAAGCGCCCCGGCCTCGAGTCGCGCTATCTCGGGGTCGGAATGCTCGTCAACGTCGCCTTCACCGTCCCCCTGGCGTTTACCATCGGCATGCTCGGCGTGCCGATCGGCACCGCTCTCGGTCAGGTTGCGAGCAACTTTTACTTCCTGCACATCGCCCGGCGTGAGATTGATGCGAAGCTCCGTAGCTTTTTCGCTGACGTGCCTAAACTGGCAGTCACCGTCGGCGTGCTCACCACCGCTTGCCTGGAGGTCCCCGCGTTCAAGGCGGCCCCACACGGCCTGGCGGGGCTCGTGCTGTGTGCGATTCCTGCGGTCATAGGGTTGGGGATTTACGCGCTCATGGTCACTGGCTTCAAGCACACCTTCGCGCGCGCTGCCGGCTGGGCCGGCCACGGCGGGGGAGCGGTCGCGCCGCCCGAAGAGCTGGAGTAGGCGTCCTCGAGCGGCCGTGGCGGGCCTGCTGCGAGAGCTGTCCGGTTGTCTGCTGGTCGCCGGGGACGCGCTCAGCGATGGAACACCTCGGTCGAACCTGTCGAGTAGACGATATTGAAGTAGGTGCCGAGAAAGGACGCGGGAAAGGTGATGTCCAGCGGTCCCGCGCTCGTCAAACCCCATGTCACATGGTCGACGACGTTCGCCCTTGATGCAAAAACCCACGCGTGTTGGTCGATGGTGCGGGGGGTGATGTCGTTGAACACCGCAGAACGAAGGTCGGTGTACTGGTCCAACCGCAGCTGCCCGAAGTAGTCCGCGTATATCACCCGGTGAGGGGGCACGACAGCAGCAAGCCACTGAGCCGTCACCTTTTCCTGCGCGCTCGGGTAGAGGTCCGTATAGTCCTCGCCTTTGTTGTAAAGAATCAAGGGTGGGTCACCACCGACTATGGGCGTCGCAAGGCCAGAGTTGCCCAGAAAGGCGACGAGCAGCATCAGGCTGAAGCCACCGAAGAGCAGGGGCCCGACCCATGATCGCCCCTTCAGGCGCGTCACGAGGTTCTCTATGAGGGAGGCTTCGACGAGCGCCAGAACCAGGAGGCACTGGAGAAAGAGCCGCGACGAGTTGTAGTCAGCAGAAAGAGACCCGCTCAGGCGACTCGCGGCGAGGACGAAGAGCGAGGCGAAGCCCATAACCCCGATCATCCGAGAGAGAGGGAGCTCGCGGCGGCGCAATGTGAGTATCAGTGCGCCGATGGCGGCGAGCGCGTTTATCGTCTGCTGTACGAGCAATTCGGCGTCGCTCAGGATCGAAACGATGAATGGGGCGTGGTCAGGAAGTTGGGGAGCCGGCGCTGCGTGCAGGTTGTACGCGGGGTCTGTGGCGGCAGGCAGCGGAATGAGGAAGCTGAGATGCTCGGAGTAGTAAGAGGCGACGTTCTGCTGGTACTGCTTCGGGGACGAAGGCTGTTCCCGAACCCCGTTGAAATAGGCGCTGAGGATGCTCTCTCCCTTGCGACGACCCGGAAGGAATTCGAAACCGCTGCGGTGGATCGACTGCGCAGTAGCGGTGATGTCGCTCGTTGAATGTGTGGCTGGCAGGTACCAGATCACCGCCGATACGGTCATGACCGCCGCAGCGACGAGCCAGGGCGCGACTGGAAGTCGTACCCTCTTGCCTCGCGGTATGAGTATTGCCAGGAGCGAGGCCGAAATGCACAGGAATATCGCGACGTACGTCGTCGAGTAATGGCAGACTACGAGCGTCACTGCGAGCACGGAGACCAGTCTCAACTGCAGCGAGCGTCCCAATGACGTGTCGAACAGGGCGCCGATCATGCCGGCAAAGATCAGGAGAGCGAGCTCCTGTCTGGCGATCTCCGGCTGTTGCTGAAAGAAGTACGCCTGTGAGACGACAAGCGCGGCGGCGATAAACGCCGCGCGGCGAGAGAGGAAGCGCGTTCCGAGCTCGAAGACCGCAACCGGGAACAAGGCGAAGAGGGCAGGATAACCGAGCTTGAAGATCCAGACATCCTGGCCCCCGACGAGGGCGTGCAGTGAAGCCGGCAGCACGGTCAGGCTGAGCATGGCCTCGTATGCGTTCATGTGCCCGAGGTGCCAGATGCCGTTCAACACGGTCTGGTGAAAGTCGAAGTACTCGGAATTGATGTCGAAGCCGATGACGTACGCGCTGCGCATGCTCGTGAGCAGCAACAGGGAAAGGCCGCTGGCGTAGAGGATGAAGCCGATCTGCCGGCTGTGCAGTCGGTTGGCCAGGACGGTGCAGACCGGAATCATTACGGCGACAAGAACGAGGACCAGAAGGGCGAGAGCGTTGCCGTGGCCGTTGTCGAGCCTTTCCGCGGCCACGATGGAAAGAAGTGGCAGCAGCAACGGCCAAAGCCAACGCAAACGTCCTATGAGGTCAGAGCTCTTCAGTTCGTAGAGGGGCCCAGCTCGGTTGCCGATGATCGCGAGCGCGGGCAAGGCCAGGTTCAGCCCCACGAGCAAAGGCAATCGACGCAGCGGTTCGTGCACACCCAATAAAGGCGCGGCAAGATCCACGACGAGAGTGGTGGCGATGAGGACGGCCACCGAGGCGCACGGCAGATAGGCGATGTATCGGCGCACTGCGGAGGCGGGAATCTTGAGAGCGCGGAGAAGCAGCTGCCCTGGGAGCACTGCGAGGAGAAGGACTGACGCCGCACGCAACAGCCAGAGGGAGTTCCCGGCAACGGCGATGTCCAGGACGACGAGGCAGATGAGCCAAGTGGGCAGGAACATGGTCCCTCGGTCGGCGACGAGGCGTCGCCACCACGCGGGCGCCTCGTTCGTCAACTGTGACTGGGACAAACCAACCACAGAGTGATCCTCGCCGAAGGGCGCTCGACCGAGACAAGAATCTGGGCGCGCGTCCCTGAGCAAGCGACGCGAAGGCTCCTCGCTACCTCGTATGTCTCATTGGCAGCGACGACGGCGCGACCTGACGCCAGCCCAAGTCGAGACTTCCCGTTATTTTCCGAGACCTGCCAGAGGAACGTGTGCGTCGTCAGTCCGACGTTGCTCACGGCAAAGCTTATTTTGACCCGATGCGAAGCCGGTAACGTCGGCGGCAATGCCCGCGCGTCGGGAAAGTACAGCTCGACAAAAGATGGAGCCGGGCGCGAAAGACCAGCAACCTGAAGCGCAGTATGGCCGAGCCCCGTCTGGAGGACGAGGAGAAGGATCGCCAGGACCACGGCAATCGCAATCCTTCGAAGGCGCGCCCTTGCTACAGGAACGACTCCGCGGAGAAGAGATCGGAAGGACATGTCAAGTCGTCAGCTTTGCGGTGGTGAGCATCGGCGCCAGTGATGTCTTGCAGGAAACTAGGACGATGATCCTACTTCCCAGTATCTCGAATGGCTGACAGCCATACGATGAGCCGCCGGGCGCGGTCGCAAGGTGCCCTTCGGCCGGCCCCGAATGTGCATGGTCGGCCTTTGTGACCTTGCTCGTCGGCACTCGCCCAAGCGAGGTCACCGTTGCTGATGTCGGCAGCGCCACAGACCTACGAAGAAGCCAAGGTTCAGGTTGGTCTCCTCGGCGAGCCTCAGGTAGCAGTCGAGGAGCGGAGCCAGCGACCGCCATCGAAGAGCGTTCCGCCAACCGTTCGGGAAGAGCAACTGGGGGAGAACCGCGGCGACAGTCAGTCGCGAAACCCGACCACGCGACCAGACGAGCAGTCCGGCGATGAGCGCAGGGAAGGGAAAAATCGTCGGAGCCAGGTCCGCCCGCTTACAGTACAGCCGCGCCGCCCCCATCCCGTAGGAGCGATAACGCCTGAAAAAGGCGCGGCGATCGGTATCGAAGTGGTGGTGGATGACCGCTGAGGGCTCGAAGCGAAGGGCACCGGGGCCGTACGCGTCCCCGATGCGCAAGCAGACATCGAGGTCCTCGCCCCCCTCGTCGCTGCGGAAACCCTCGTCGAACCCCCCGATCTGGCGCAGGGCGGCGGTTCGAAACGCACCGTTCGCCGTGGCGAAGGCCTGGACAGTTCTCTCGCCTGACGGCGCCCTCTTGACATTCCGCAACAGGTAGAGGGCGAAGCGGTAAGCGATGCGGTTGTCCGCTGCCAAGTCGATCTCGAGTGGCGCCAAGGGATTGTTACGCTCGAGGTAGCCGCCGAGGTAGCCGCCTCCTGAAGCTGGCGTCGCCTCTCCTCCTACGCCGACGACTCCGTCGACGAACCCACCCAGTAGACGTTCGGCCCAGCCCGCTTCGGCGTCACAGTCGTCGTCCAAAGTCGCGACGACAGGAGCGCAGGCGGCGGCGATTCCGGTGTTACGCGCCGCCGCAAGGCCCCGGTTGACCGGGTGGCGGATCACCTCGGCACCGTATACGGAAGCGACCTCGGCGCTGTCATCGCTCGAACCGTCGTCGACCACGATGAGCTGGAGATCGTCTCCGATCGTCTGCCGTCGGACCGCAGAGAGACATCTCTCGAGCCGCCTCGCCCCGTTCAGGGTGCAGACGACGACACTGATGCGGGGAGCGACAGCGGCAGATGGTTCGGAGTTCACGTTTGGACAGCTCTCCTCGTCGTCAGGGACAGGGCCAAACTACCGCGGCAACCCTAGTTAAAGCCCAGCATCGCGGCATGCCAGGAGCGACAAGGTCCTTTGGCGGGGCCCCCGGGCTTTGCAACCTATTGCAGCGAAGTGACGGATCGTTTGACCCTTCGTCTTGAGTGCTCCACGATGCCGACCGCGCGTCCTGCAAAGTACGCGGCAAGAAAGGCCATGTTGACGACGACGGCTCCGACGTAGCGAGAGCGGTAGCCTCTCGGGCCCGACGCCTCGAATCTGCCGTGCAGATGGCGCTCACTTGCAACGAGCAGGTAAGAGAGCGGCAGCAGTCGGGCGAGCCACGGGTACCTCGAACGGGAAAGCCATGACGTGGCCGCGACGGCCACGGCACCGCCGAAGGCGATGTCTGGCGTACGTATCAGGCGATAGCGAAAAAGCTGACGAGTTGCACCGCGCCCGCTCTGGTACAACCAGGCGACCGATGCGAGCAGCGATTTGTCTTCGCGATGTTCGACCTGGAGGCCAGGTATGCAGATGAGCGAATAGCCTCGATCGAGAAGTTTATGGTTGATGTCGATGTCCTCTCCGTCGCGTAGCTGCTCATCGAAGCGAACGTGCTCGAAGACCTGGGAACGGTAAAGACCGTTGTTGCCTGTGATCATCGTCGTCGCCGCTGCACCCAAAGGTGTCAAGCGGAAAGTCTTGTACAAGAAGGTGACGTCGCCGTCTGGCACTGCAGTCCCACCGACGACGTCGTGGCCGTCGATGCTCGCCAGACACGTTGCAAGCCAACCGTGTGGCAGGCAAATGTCCGCGTCGACCATGGCGATCAGATCGCCCACCGCAGCCTCCACGCCAGCCGCCCTCGCCGCTCCTCGACCACGGTTCGGCTGATCGACCAGGCGCAAGGAGTCATTCGTAGCTCTCATCTCCCGCACGATCTCGGCAGTGGCGTCCGTCGATCCATCGTCAACGACAATGATTTCGTGTGCTCCGAGCCCATCTTGGGCCGCGATGGCCTCCAGGCAGCGGCGAATGTGATTCTCCTCGTTGTACGCGATGACGACGAAAGAGATCATGAGAGAGAGGCACCGACAGCCGCAGGGTCAAATGCTCCAGCTCGCCCTGCGATCCCTCTGATGCTCCAAGCACCGCATTCATACACGAGATGATTCCAATCGGTATTCGAGATCATCTGTCTTGCCCCGAGCCGCTAGCCCCGATTCAGGGAGCGCCTCCTCCTCACCACCCGCCTTTGGCTCCAGCCTACGTGATGGCGGGGAGCTGCTCGGAGTCACTCCCTGCGTTGGGCCACTACTTAGAGTGGTGAAGAATGGGCCGAAAGGCACTAGTCCCCAGCAAATTAAGCCCATTCTGACACGGAGAGTGGTGTTACAACTGCGCTAAGTGCTCAGGGTGGCCCTCGAATGTGCCGATATTGCTCACATGCGAGGGAACGGCAGGTCTTGGTCGAAGGTCGCGTCCGGAAAGAATCTCAGGGAAAGATCCCTTCCGGGCGCGCAGTCCAATCGGTCGATGCCAAGCGCCACAGGCGCTACAGGGCCGGGTAGACGTGGTCCTTTCCACGGCGAGGAGTACTTCCACAGCGCCGCCACGATCCGTCGTCGTCGAGCTCTGGCCGGCAGCCTGGCCGTGGCCGTCGCGCTGGTTGCGACGGTCAACGCTCTCGTCCTCACGGGCGCGTCCGGTGCCACATCCGACGCCCGCGTGCAGTCGCAGAATCGAGCGGACTCGACGACCCTGGCTCCGAGGGGCGCTCCCCTCTCCGCAGTGGCGTTCTTGCACAGGGTTCCGACCAGGGCGACTCGTTCCCCAGCCAAGGTTGGGAGCGCGTCAACAATCGTCCCCGGTCGGTTGGTTCGTGCGAGGCGCACGACGACCAAGCGTCTTCCGGCGCGGGTAGCAGGTCTGTCAACGAGAACGATACGTCCCTCTATCGCCATCACGCGTCCGCTCGTTGCGCCCACGCGGCCGGTGAGGACTCGTCGGTCCACGGCTGACAGCCGTCGCCCGACCCCGATCACGGTCGTTCTGTCCTCTGGAAACGGCCGTCGCCCGACCCCGATCACGGTCGCGCCACCGGCTAGGAGGCGTCCGACGACGACCACGACGACCACGATCGCACCGACGACGACCACGGTCGATCCGACGACGACCACGATCGCTCCGACGACGACCACCATTCCACCGACGACGACCACGGTCCCACCGACGACGACCACCATTCCACCGACGACGACCACGGTCCCACCGACGACGACCACGGTCCCACCGACGACGACCACGACCACCTCGACCACCACGACATCGACAACGACGACGACAACAACGGTTCCCCCCTCAAGATCGAGCGGCCGCCCGGCAGGACTGATCCAGGCAGGTGACTCGAAGCTCAACTGCATCTCGGACGAGCCGACTGCGGCCGCGCTCGCCCAGGATCTCGCCGACACCGGGATCGAGTACAACTGCATCG
>JBKQMT010000151.1:0-5025 GCA_052146595.1 Acidimicrobiales bacterium | reverse complement strand
GTTGCCCACGGTAATGCCGATGGGAACACGCCCCGACTCCAGGATAAGATCCCTCGCTGCGTATCGAGATGTCGCGAGATCCACCGGAGTCTCCCCTGGTCGAGAGCCAGTTTGCCGTTAACGATTGAGGATTCAAGAACAGAATAATATCCTGTCGTATACAGCATCGGATGCTAGCTCGGTGGCACTGACATAACGGAACGTCCGCCCGACATTGAGGGTTATCTCTTCTTTACTCTGAGACGGCCGCAGTTCCTCGTTGCCACGCCTGCTCAACACGCGGCTCGCTGCGTCGCTCTGGATCATGACGTGCGCTACCGGACGGACTACCAGCGGTGGCACTGCAACACCTGTAACGCCGAGCGGCAGCGAACGGTTGGGACGCGAAGCAGCCCCGGCTGATGCGAGTAAGCCGGGACTGCTGGCACGACTGCGGCACCGATGACGGCAGCCACCAAGACGCTGGTCGGAGCAGACGAACACACGCAGTTGAGGCAGAGACTCCCACACCACGCCACGGGCTGTTCGCCAGACTGCGCTGGGGCTAAGGTCGCTCATTATGGCGTTTTGCACGGACTGTCACGCAGACCTGGGCGACGTGGCGGTGGAGGCTGACTGCCCAGGATGCGGTGGACACAATCGGACGATCCCGATGCAAGCCGACATCGCGGTCACCTGCACGGTGACGGCAGCGGCGGACCTCTCGATCCTCAGAGACAGTCATGGACCCTGGACCGACAGGTGGCGAGACGTCCTTCATTGCCTCGAACAGCTGAAAGTTGCGTATTCCCCTGGTGGCGAGACGCTCGGATGGGAGGAAGTCCAGCACAGGGTGCAGGTATTCTTTCTGCACTGTTACCACATTCGTGATTCACTCCGGCGTGATCTGAGCACCGTGCCCGGAATCACGACGAGCGTCGATGCCTACATCAGCGTCAAGGGGTCTCCGCTTAGTACGTGCCGCGACGTCTGCAATACGTACAAGCATGATGGACGGGACCCCGGCAAGACTGAGGCTGGGGTCTATGAAATCAACCTCCTTTCCTCAAATGGTGCTCGCGCCACCATCAAGACCGATATGTCCTCACCGTCGGCACCGACCGTTGACGCCCTCGATCTTGCCAAAGATTGTGTACAGGCTTGGCGCGACTTCCTCAAGGGATTCGGTATCACTGCGCCGTAGCCTGTTCTTAGGCGCCAGGCTGGCGAAGCAGCGTCACCCCAAGTTCAGCGTGGAACTCACCTGTCACACCTCTCGCGTAGGCTCTTCACTTGTGACTACTTTGGGTCAAGTGTCAGCCGCGATCGCGGCGCTTGCGGCTTGCGTGGCTCTCGTATTCGGGTGGCTGGCGACAAAGGAAGGGCGCAAGGCAGTCGCCGAGGCGGTGACAGCGCGGAGGGAAGTCGCGCGAGAGCGGAAACGGCTGCGATTGGAGCGGATTGCGGTCATGAACGAGGAGATATTCTTCCGAGCCAGGGATAACACCCCCGACGTTGAACAAATCTCCGACCCACTGCGCGAGCAACTCAACAAGATGCGACACCTCGTCGTCGGGCTCCAGACGGAACTGCCCATCGTTTGCTCCGTTCCCGAGGCAATCTCTCGTACTGGCGTCGTGGGCGCCTCGGGCAATGCTCGCCTGGAGATCACGAACGCGATAGCTGCGCTGGACGCGGATGGCGTCGGGGCCGTTAGCTGACCCGCGGTGGTACAGTCCGCTGCATGGCGTGGAGTGACCGCCTGGACGGCGAGACGGAGCTGGACTACGAGCGCCGGATGCGCTTTCGTCAGACGAATCCAGGACTCTCCAAGGCTGGGAGCGCGGTTAGCAAGTTCGTCATCGTTTTTTCGATTCTGGGCTGCCTGACAATCTTCGTCATCGCCCCGGCAATCTCGTTCGCGTGGCACCTTGGATGGCGAGGAACCGTAGATGTCGCCGCCCTATTGCTCGGCTTCATCGGCCTGGCCCTCATCTGGTTCGCTCTCAAGCGCCTCTCATCACACCGAGGCTAAGACGACGCGAAACAGCCCCAACAACCCGAAGGCGAGCGGCGCGCTCTCTGCCGCGGCTGGCCGTAGCCTCCTGCGCCATTCTCGCCCGGGAGGTAGTTCAGGAGCTGGCGTCTTCCCAATCTTCGGCGGTGGCGGCGGCACGGCGAGCAACTTCGGACAGGACTAAGGACAACGCACCCACAACGATGAGAGTCCAAACCAGGTGCAAACGCCCACGATCGGTATACGCGCAGCCGCATTCGCGCTGTCTAGCGTCACGTCGTACTGGTAGATAGGGCCGTCAGGAGTTCGACCCCCGGTGAGGTCCGGGTAGGTGGTGCCGTCTCCGGCCACGAATCCAGGCTTGGAAACCCACTCATCCCAAACGGTCGAGCAGGCGTATTCCACCGGTGCTTTCGTGCCGGTGGGAGTTGGGGTTAGGCCGAAAAACTGCACTTGACCCGATGTCGCGTCGCAGGCTCCCGCCGCATAGGTGTACCCCGCGGGACAAGTGCGCGCTGGCGTGACCTGGGTCGTCTCGATTTCGCTCGCACCCCGGAAGGCGAACCACGCCGCTCCGGCGACGCATAGGACGGTGACCTACCAGAACAAGTCGACGCTCCAAAACTTGACGGCGTCCACCGGTCGCACGATGCTCACCATGCGCCTACCGGGCAGGTTTCCGACAGGAGGGTGGTTAGGGAGCCTGCGCCCGGTTCGGTGCGTCCTGGGCGATCCTAAGGGGTCATGGCATCGGCTCTTTCAGTCCGAGGTCAGCGAAGAAGATGTTTAGGTCATTAGCGAGGGCGACCATGTCGGAGGCAACCGCGACACAACTGAAGTGCTGTAAAAGAGCTGGCACGTCTAACCACCGCCTCAGTGACTCACGGGCGACGCAACTTTGTATTGACGTCACCGCGGCCACGTTGCGTCGTATGATCGGTCGTTCTCATCGACTACCTCTAGGCGCAGGCCAGACCCTTTCGGGACGTTGAGGCGCATTATCCAAGACTCTGACCTGTGCCCCTTGACCTTGCCCGGCGCAGGGGTGAAACGTCGCTGTCCAGGATCAAGCACGGATGGAGATGCAGTCGCTTCGCCATCCGTGCTTGGCGTAAGGCTGACGCGTCGGAGACGCACACGCTGATCGTTGGTGTTTTCAACCTTGACCGTAACGTCTGCCCACGTGGACTCCCCTGACTCTCGCCACTCAACACCTTTGATTGAAACACTGAGCGGCGATTCGCTCGCCCCATGACGATTTCGCCCCCGGATGAGGGCTAAGACGCCGACCGTCGCAATCAGTACAAGACCCAGTGCCCATCCGAACCAATGGGCTGGGACCACGGCCCACACCACCAAGCCCGCCGCGGCAAGCCAACAAACCCCAGCCAGGAGATCTTGGACCCATCGACGCTTCACTGGTCGCACCGCCAGCGCAGTGCCGACCAGGGCGGGTACAAGAGCAAGGCCAAGCCCGTACCGGTGATAACCCGTCGACACCGCCGAAGCGGCCTTAACCAACCCCAGCATGGCCACGCATTCGATCCTACGAGGCTGTTGGTCCTGGCCAGGACTTCTTGTGCAGACTTCAGACTTTTGGTGCAGGGACCCTAAGTGATCCAAAGCCCCGTACCATGGGCTCGTGGCAAAACAGCCGACGCTGCCAGATCTGAAGGCACGCGCAGAGCGCGGTCGGCGAATCCTCGGGACGGCGTCAGTTGACGAGAAGCAGGACTCGCAAGTAGCCGGTGCGGACGGAATCGAAGACTTGGACGGGACCGACGATCTCGCCTCGGTCGAATCGGTCGCCGATCGGGTCGGGGACTAGCTCCCGCAAGCGGTCGAAGAGTTCGGTTTCGTCTGCGGTCAGGAACCGCGAGGAATCGGCGTCCATCGTCTCCGAGATGCGCAGAGACTCATTCACGAGCGCCTCGTACTCCGTGCGCCATCCGTCGAAGTCCATCGCAAGCGGCGAGACACCGAGGCGACACGGAGCGAACGCCGCCAGGTAGTCAGCCTCGCCTCTTGACTCGGCGTCGTCCTCACCAGGTTCCGACAAGGCAAAGAGCTGACTGAGGGAACGGCCCCCGTAGCGGGCCGGGTTGTAGCGATGGTTGCGCAGCGAACCTGCGGCGTCAGCCAGCCTGGTCAGTTGCACCCACTCGCCCATGACGTCCTCGACGTCCACCGTGGCGACGACTGTTCTCCCGATCATCGTTGCCAGCTCCTCGGCAAGAACGTCTGGCCCGACGCCACGAGGCGCTGGCACGGTCCACCTGGACCGAATCCGTTCGCGCTCTGCCGGAGCCAGTTCCCGGTACCAGTCGTACTCACCTGAGACATCGGTCTTCTTCGGTCGGCGCAGGCTCGCCAGCTTGTGCAGTGTCCGTGACGCAGACTTCGCAAGAGTCTCGGCGGCGACGATGTCGGCGGGTGAGATCTTGATCGACTGGTCGTCGTCACCTGCCAGCCGGGGTAGGCGGCCAGTCCGGTCAGCCCACTCCCGAACGAGCGGCCAGTGCCAGACGGGCGTGTTCGACACGATCGCGAGCGGCTCGGGCAACAGGCCACGAGCACGCCACATCGAAACGGTATTTGGCGCTACCCCGAGTCGAGAGGCGATCTCCTGGGGCCCGACGAGGTCGAGCAACTGAGTCAGCGCCATCGTGCCCGGACGCTCACGAGCGCAACGGGAGCGGTCCCCCGAGCGTGTCGGTCACTTCAGCTCTGCTTCAAGCGTGTCGGCATCGACGTAGGCGGTGCCAGCTCGCGCAGCACACCAGGGCGAGCAACCCACTGTCCGCGTCCAGGAGCCGCCGGGAATGAAGAAGCCGTCCGCGCCTATCCGAGCGCCGCACCGGCAGTAGCCGAGTTGCCCGTGCTCGTCGTGGATCGGCTGGACCCGGTCCAGAATCTTCGAGGCAAGCTCGTCGCTCGTGGTGCGGTTGCAGAACACGAAGTCGGCGCCGTAGTGGACCTCTCGGGCGCCGTGCTCGGGATCGGGCACTAGATCTGGAGCGCGGTAGGTC
>JBKQMT010000150.1:0-5118 GCA_052146595.1 Acidimicrobiales bacterium | reverse complement strand
CAGGCGGGCATTCTGCTTCGCGCCTACCGCCACATCGAAGCCATCACCTGATCGTTTCGAGATCGCGAGCACCGGACGAGCCTGGACCTGCCACGCCCACGCATCGGGTGATCCGTGCGGTCTTGGCCAAATGCGGGCCTCCAGGCCTATTCGGTCACCGGAATCGTCCGGCAATCCCTCCGACCGGCCTCAATTGCGAGCGGCACTCGATCTTCAATGACCTGCGTGAATGATCGGGGTTAAGCGGCGTTCCATGTAGGCCTGGGTGCGGGGATCGGAACGCAATCTCGTGATCACACGCCCCACAGCGCAGAGTTGGCCTGGCGGTCTCCGCCCCGATCGAGCCGGACGCGGCTCACCTTTCCCGAGGAAGCCTGGATCGGGGCAACGCCGCAAAGATGCGCCCAGGCGGCCTCGGAGCGGATCCGCCCGGGATTGTCGCCGGCGGTCACGAGCAAAGTAGCCGCAGTGTCGACGCCGACGCCGTGGATCTCGAGCAACTGGGGCGCGGTCTTTCTGACGAGCTCGCAAACGAGAAGGTTCAGGCGCTCGCGCTCGGCGTCAAGGACCAGCACGCGGTGACCGAGCAAGGAGAGGGCGATCTTTGTGGCAAAGACCACCGGGTCGCCCTTGGCGACCTTGCTGATCGCACCCCGTTGCTCCCCGGACTCAGCCCGGATCTCGAACACGAGGCGGATCGCTCGTTCCCTCAGCTCAGCTGGGAACTTCCTCGGTGCTGGCATGACTCCATCCTTTCCAAAGAATGAAGCCTCCGAGAAACTCAGCGCGACTCATGGACCGACGGGTCCGGTTCTCTGAGCGTGACTTCCGGCTTCGCCGGGTAGTTCCCCTGAGTTAGTCCCGGTTTCCCCTCGTCCTCGTGCTCGTCGGCCCCCGCCTTCCTTGCTCTGTTCGGGCGCCTGGTGAGCTTCGCGCCGGCCGCAGCCAAGGACGGTTCGATTTCACAAGCCATCTCAGTGACGACTTGACGGTGGCACGAGGCGGCGAGCCGCTCGACGCATAAGACAGCCACACGCTCCGTTCGACTCAGATCTACGAGGCGGCGCAAGGCTTCTCCTGATCCGTCTTTCAGGCGCGCTCGCATTCGCGCGCGGCCAAGTTCTCGATCGCCAGTACGGAAGTTCTCTCGATTGTCCCGAGGGTTGTCAAGATCACGCTCGTGAACATAAGAGATGCCGGCCGCGGTAAGGGCCTTCTGCGGCTTCTGTTTGGAGAATCCGGGTCGTCGACTTGCAGCAGTCATTCGGACGTCGACCAAGGTCGTCACGTCGTGTTCGGCAAGCCGCTGCAAGAACTGCTCAAGAGTGAGGCCTTCGTAACCAACGCTGTAGATAGTCCGCGGGCGCTGAGTTGAAGTCGCAGCCACGCCGACAACCTAGTGAAGACGAACACTCCGCCACGTCGTCGTGCCTCTCGACGTCGACGCCGGCGGTCCGGCTTCCTAGGTGCCTGGCTGCAGCCTGATGATCAGCTCCGGGAGCCCCCCGAGGCAAGCCCGGCTTGCCGCCAGGTTATCGATCGTGGCTGCCGCGCGAACCCACCTAGAGACGTGCCGCGCCCGCTTCCCGCGCCTGATATCCGAAGCGGACGCCTTGCAGCAACCGGCGAACCGCAACAAAAGCGCCACGTGAGCCCGGGACCAGGACGAACGCGCAAGCCGGGCCAGGGGGCCCGGCCGGCGACGGACGCCCCGGGCAGGGCAGGATCCCGCTTCGAGCCATCGGGTGCCACGGTCCAGTCGCGCCCGGCGGCGGTGAACGCCCTTGGTTACCGCTTGCCAATCTCAGGAGACTTTCGGCCCTAGCCACCGTTGCAGCGGCAAACCATCATGTACCTATGGGCGGCCTCAGGCGCATAGAGTTGTCACGCAACGAATGCCTGCGTCTGCTCGCAACCTCGCCAATCGGACGGGTCGGCCTCAGCGTCGAAGCGCTACCAGCAGTGTTGCCGGTTAACTTTGCAGTCTTCGACGGTGACGTGGTGTTTCGCACCGCAGAGGGCACAAAGCTCCACGCCGCCATGGCCGGCAGAGTCCTTGCCTTCGAAGCTGACGGCTATTCGACTGACGGCCTGAGCGGGTGGAGCGTTCTTGTTCAGGGCGTGGCGAGACTCGTGACGGAACCGACCGAGCTGCAGCGGGCGCTGCAGCTGACCGTGGAGCCCTGGGCGGTAGAAGGAGCCGCCGACCAGATCGTCCGAATCACCTCCACGATGATCAGCGGGCGCCTGTTTCAGAGGATCCCGCAGTAGGAGCCGGTGCCAACCTAACGAGGCGGTCCACCGGCCGCGCTCAGCCCTAGCCGCCGGACGAGCGGTCACTCCCGTCCCGCACCCCCATCAGGGCTCAGCGCCTCTTGCGGCTTGCCGCGCCCCGCGTCAGAGGCGTCGCAGTCGCACTGGTATGAAAAGCACGATGACGGCGATTGGCCAGAACCACCACCGCTTGTACCACGGTTTCTTGTTCTTGTTGGGCGGCCCGTCCGGGCCGGGCTCGGGCGGGTACCACTTGTCATCCGATGCCAGCCACCACCCAGGACCCTCGGAAGTATCCGCCAGAGAGTTCTCGCGTTTCACCAAGCCGAACTTAGAATGTCAGCCTAAACCTGAGTCTCGGACCTGTCTACTGCGCGAAAGTTCCTGCCATTAGGGATAGATGGACCACACCCGGCACAGCAACGCCGGAAGCAGATCTGCCCGGCGCCGACAGCTGCAGACGTGTGCCCATCTAGGACAAGAGGCTCTCCGTCGCTCCGCGGCGCGTGCCAACGACACGGTCGCTTTCCGTTCACCTTCCGGGTAGCTAATGGCATCTAATCCATGGCAGGCGTCGCTGAGCAAGAAACGTCTAAAGGCTGTCCAAGGCCTTGCCGAAGAATGAAGACGGGTTCCGTACCTCGCGCTACGGACTGTATTGGGCACCGGCAAGAGGTACCGGGGCTGATTGGCGCGTCCGAGTGAGCGTGCCTATATGTGAGGGAGCCCAATTGAACATAATGCGTTTCGGGGGCCGGCTGGGAATGGTGGTCCTGGTGTCAGCGCTCCTGGTGGGTAGCGCGTTGGTGGTTCCGCTCGCCGGCGGTCCGGCCTCCGCTTCGACAGTTGCCACTGCAACTATCGGTGCCGGTACCCTCAGCGTCTCGGTACCGGGCGCGATCAACTTCTCCGACACCTTGAACGGGCAGGACCAGACCGTCACGGCTGGATTGGCAGTTGACGTGAAGGATGCCACCGGGTCAGGAGCCGGCTGGAACTTGACTGCGACCTCAACCCAGTTCACCTCCCCGGGAGCCATAACGCTTCCGGCTAACGCGGTGACCATAAGCGGTGCCCCTACTGACGTCTGCGACGGCGGCGCCACCTGCACACTCGCCACCAACAGCATCGGTTACCCGTATTCGCTGCCGGCGGGTGCAACTCCACCGGCTGCGGCCAAGCTCTTCGATGCTGCAAGCTCGACAGGTTTGGGCGACCAGACCGTCACGCCAACGTTCGCGCTGACGATCTTGGCCAACACGGTCCAAGCCACATACACCTCGACCTGGACGATCAGCCTCGTCAGCGGGCCTTGAGACAGAGGGCCTTGCGAACCAGTTGAGCGTGGGTACCGGGTTCTCGCCCCGGTATCCACGCTGCTGTCGCACCTGGGCTCGTAGGATCTGGAACAGCTCCTGAGAGGACCTGACCATCTCCGTGAGATCCAGACCAGAGACGTGAGTGCCGTTCTGCTCCGCTTAGGACCAAGGCGGGTTCTGGTGATGACAGGACGGCTGGCAATAACAATTGTGTGCGCGCTGGTGTGCGCGCTGGTGCTGCTGCTCGCCTGGCCGGCCTTGTCCGCAGCTGACAGTGGAGGCGGTGGGGTAGGAGCTGCGCCTCCTCCAGGGGCCCCTGGAGTGTTGGCCAGCGGCGACTACTTCGCTCCCTCCCTCGCTCCTGGTTCCACGTGGACCTCGGTCCTCCTCGTGTCCAACAACAGCTCGAAGGCGGCGCCCATTGTCGTCTATGCCGCAGACGGCCTGACCGCCTATTCCTCTGGAGCCGTCTACAGCAACCTCGGGCAGCCGTTGGGGGCGGCCGGCACGTGGTTGACACCTGCCTCCCAGACCGTCATGGTCCGAGCCGAGGGGGAAACGACGGTTCGCTTCAAGGTGACCGTCCCCAGGAACGCGACACCCGGCGATCACTTGGCCGGGATCGTTGCTCAGAGTGGCACGCCCACACAGTCCGGTTCCGGCCAACTACGAGTCGACGTCATCACAAGGGCAGTGGTGGGCGTCCTGGTTCGGGTCCCCGGGCCGGCATCGTTCGACGTGAAAGTCGGCAAACCCACCATCGGACGCGGGCCTGAGCAGATCGGCGAAGTCGTCACCCCCATCACCGACACCGGTCGTCTGATCGGCAAGCCGGTCGACAGCGTCTCGCTCAAAGGACCCGACGGCTACGACAGGACGCTCCAGAAGAACCTCGACACCATATTGCCGGGAGGGACTGCCTACTTCCCGGTCTACTGGCCTGACCACCTCCATGGTCTTTACACGATCACGTCGTGTGTGTCAGGCGCCGGTCTGGGGCGCACCATCTGCAACTCGGCCACTGTGAACATCGGCGGATCGACCAACACGGTGGGCCAGACCGCGCGAAAGCACGCGAGCTCCCCGTTGCGCGTCCCAACCTGGCTCATAGCTCTCCTCTCGGCCGGCATCGGGTGCGCCCTCACCGCTGGCGTGATGCGCTTTCGTCAGTCCCGAAGGCGCAAGCGTCGCCCAGGCGTCAGAGCCCCTGAGCACGCCGTCAAAGCTTCGGCTCGCAGCGAACAGGCCCCGCGGCTGCACCAAGAAGTCGGCCTGGGAGGGCAGAGTTGAGCCCACGCTCGACCCGGCGGGGCGTAGTGCTGATATCCAGGTGGTTGGTTGCCTTCGCAGAAGCCTTCCTGCTCGTGCTGGCGCTTGCCGTCCCCGCCGCCGCCTCGAGCGTGATCGTCATCAGCTCTGCCGGTTCAGGGAATGCGGCCTTCTGGGGCGACGGCGGGCTCGCCTCGTCGACGACAGTGAATCTCCCGATTGGTGTGGCAGTCGATTCGGCCGGTGACGTCTTCAT
>JBKQMT010000149.1:0-17842 GCA_052146595.1 Acidimicrobiales bacterium | reverse complement strand
TTTTTATTTAAAAACTCACCCACTACCCGCCGAGCCAACTCCAAGGCCCTCTCTAAACTTGCATCACCCCGCCCGCAGTGAGTACAGGATCGTCCTGGCGACCTCGCCGGTCCCCCCGAGTCCGATTGAGACCTCGACCGGCATAGCCCGCCCCGGCACCTTCACCAGAAGGACCAGGATCGAGTAGGCGGGCGAGGCCGCCGGGCATGCGGTCAACCCGTGTAGGTCAAGACAGCGCTTCGAGAACGACAATGTGACGTGGAATTGGAGATGGGGTCCAGAGTCGACCTCGACCCCGTCGATGGGGGGCTGGGGCGCATAAGGGTGCAACTCCTCGGGACACGGAGGGGGCGGTAGAAGGTGCTGATCGGTACTGAGGGTCACTCCAAAGCTGAGCAGGGACGCGGCACTGTCGGGAAAGGCCACGCCGGATGCCCGGCACGACGTCCCAAGGCCATATGCCGCTCCCGAGGTCCTGTTGACGGGCCACAACGCCGGGACCGAGAACGCCAGACCTGCGAAGCTCAGCCACTGCCATGATGACGGGACTGCAGGTGCCGGTCCTGCAGCCAGCACAACCGCTCGTGGCGAGGCCGCCAACGTGTCTGTCACCCGAGTGCCCGAGCCACCATTCGCCCATACTTCTAGATGCAGCGACGGCACGAAGTAGGTGACGGACGTGGCGTCTTTCGGTCCGAGGAGGGCAGAGATGCCGTCGAGGCGAACCGGCGGCTCGTATCGGTAGGGAGCCGGAACAGAACCGAGTGGAGTGATCCGCACCGCCGGGAGAGCCCCAGCCACTGGACAGCCGAGGTCCTGCACGACGACGCCGAGCTGGATGATGGGCGACAAAGCCCCTCCGCACCACCCTTGCGTCATGACCGCCCACGTCGGCGGTACCGATACCTGGGCATCGCCGTATGCGACTGGCACCCATGAAGCCGGTGCGGCCGAGAGGTCGACGGCGTGCAGTGGTTGCGTCCTGAACGGGAAGCGGACCGGCTTCGTCGAGATCGTCGGGGAACTGCTGCACGCGGCGAGAGCCAGGGCCAAGACGACCGGCACGACGGGTCGCAACCTCATTGTCTTCATGCTCCCACGAAGCCGGGGAGTGTTCGCTTCGCGTATCATCCCGAACTCTTGCAGCCGTGGCCGCAGGGCCCCTGGAGGAGCTGGAAGCTCTGGTGCAAGAGGCCGTCGCGGCGTCGCAGCGCCTTCTCGGAGACATCCGAACCGCTTGGATCCACGAGACCGAGTGCGGCATAGAATGTCGCATGGTTGGAATTGACCTGGTCTTCATACCCGAATTTCGAGAACGACTCGAGGTCAGCGCCGGCAAATTGATGCAAAAGGCCTTCAGTCCATCGGAGATAAACGGTCACCAGCTCGAACATCTGGCAGGATTATGGGCGGCCAAAGAGGCGGTCGTGAAGGCTGCCGCAACTGCTCCCGACAAGTGGACTGACATCGTTATCAGTCACGATGCTTCTGGAAAGCCCCACGCCCGAATCGGAGCACAAGAGTTCGCCGTGTCGATTTCACATCACGGTGACTACGCCGTCGCCGTCGCCTACAGGATGGGCACATGACCAGCCGCCATTTCGGCGAGTTCGTAGCCGGTTTTGCGAATCACGACGAACGGCTGGCGATGACCATACGGCCCTTCCTCCAGATCGAAAGGCTCAACTATCGCGGGCTGCAGCAACGGACCTATCAAACGGCGAACTTCCTCCGGGCTCGTGATGTTCAACCCGGAGACCGAGTCGCAGTCGTCGCCAACAACTCGCCCGCCTGGGTAGAACTGTTCCTGGGCACCCAGCTTCTCGGCGCGATTCTGGTGCCAATCGACGCCGGCAGCACTCCGGCAACGACACTGAGGTTCATCGACGAGACCGGGCCGAAGCTCGTCTTTCGGAACCAGCACATGCACCCTGAGCTCGACAACCTTCCCATCGTCAGCTTGCTCGACGACCTTGACAAGCGTATTGCCGAGTATCCGGCCACGGCCCCGGCCGCTGAGTTGAGCGGTGACTGCCCAGCGGTGATCGTGTTCACTTCAGGAACCACTGCTGACCCCAAGGGCGTCGTCCTGAGCCAGAGCAACATCTTGGCCGACGCCGAGACTGCACTGCGGGTAGTGAACGTGGGCCCGGACTGGCGGTTCCTGTCCGTGTTGCCGCTTTCCCACATGTACGAGATCACGGGCGGCACGGTCGCTCCTTTGGCGCACGGCGCCAGCATCTTCTATGTGCCGAGCGTGTCGCCGATCGCCATGGCCCGCGCCCTGCAGGAATACCACATAACCACGATCCTTGCTGTTCCCCAGCTCCTGGTTCTACTGCTCAAACGAATACAACAAGTCGCCGCGGCTGACGGCAAGGCCGGGGCTCTGGCGACGGCTTCGAAGTTGGCCGCCGTGCTGCCGTTCGCTCTCCGCCGGCAACTGTTCAGGAGTGTCCACTCACAGCTGGGGCGCAGGTTGGACCTCGTCATCACCGGAGGGGCGCCGATTCCTGTCGATGTCGGCAGGGCGTGGGAGCGCATGGGGGTTCGGGCGTTGCAGGGTTACGGTCTGACCGAGACCGGGCCGATTTTGACGATGAACCCTTTACACGACCGCCGTCTTGACTCGCCGGGCCGTGCGCTCGACAACGTGGACCTGCGAATCGGTGAGGACGGGGAAATTCAAGTCAAAGGACCCACCGTCTTCAAGGAGTACTGGCACAATCCGACGGCCTCGCGTGAGGCGTTTACCGCGGACGGCTGGTTCAGAACTGGTGATGCCGGGCAATTGCGAGATGGCTGGTTGTACATCGAGGGGCGTCTCAAGTTCGCCATCGTGTTGAGCAGCGGTCTCAAGGTCTTTCCCGAGGACATCGAGCTCGTCGCCGCCAACTATCCGGTTCTTTCTGCGGTCTGCGTCGTTGGCGTGAGGCGACCCGACGGCGAGGAGGTCGTGGCCGTCGTTGTCTCTGACGGCTCCGATAGCGAGATCAGCCAGGCGATTGACGCAATCAACGACCAGTTGGAGTCGTTTCAGCACATAAGCGCCTGGCGTCGTTGGCCGGAGGCGATGTTTCCCCTCAACCGAATGCGGAAGACGGACCGGAAGAAGGTCCAGCAATGGGCGAATCAGACGGGTGAGGAGGAGGAGCCGAAGGCGCCGGAGAGGGCGCCGGGGGAAGAGGTGCTGGACAACATCATTCGGGAGAGCTTGGACGAGCCACGAAAAGAGATCAAGGAGTCGGACCGATTGGCCGACCTGGGCCTCGACTCGCTGCGAAGGCTGACAGTTGTCACCTTGATTGAGGATCAGCTGGGCATCAGCGTCCCGGAAGAGGAAGTGACCAAGAGCACGACCGTCGGGGACTTGAGGCGGTTGGTGGCAGCTGGCGGCCCGGCCGAGCGGCCCATTCCTCGTCCCTCCTGGCCTTACCGGCGTTGGGTGAGACTGTTGGGGGACGCCACTCGCGAAGTGGTCGTGAGATCGATAGTGGGAATCTGGGTCAGAATGAGTGTCGAAGGACGCGGCAAGCTCGACGATCTGACCACGCCGGCTTTGTACATCTTCAACCACAGCGATGACTTCGACGGGCCAGTGGTGTATCAGGCGCTACCGAGACGTATCCGGAAGCATTTGACAGTCGCGGCGGCGGATGATGTCATGCGCCAGCATAAGGTGCTGGCCCTCATCATCAGGTTCTGCTTCGCTGGCTTCAATTTCGCCCGTTCTGAGCCGTATTTGCCCAGTATGGAGTACGTTGGGACTCTCGTGGATGAAGGTTGGAGCGTCGTTATCGCGCCGGAGGGCCGCTTGAGCACCGATGGCGTCCTGCAGCCGTTCAAATCGGGCATAGGACTGCTCGCCGTGGATCTGGATGTTCCCGTGGTACCGCTGAAGACGGTCGGTCTATTTGGGACGGTGCCGCTGCACTCGAAGTGGCCGAAGCGCCATAGCAAGGTCACCGTCCGCATTGGGGATCCGGTCAGGTTTGATCGACATATGGACTATGAAGAGGTCACGTTGAGACTGCACCAGATCCTGGAAGATCTCTGAGTCGGCGCCGGTGGCGGCGATGAGGGGTCGCCAGCGATGCCGAAGTCGTCGGCCGGCTCGACAGGGCCGTGCCCGGGCGGCCTGCCCGAGGCTCCGTATCCGGGTCGCTCGGTCATGATCACGCGCAGGCGTCGCACCTGCCACGGGGAGCGGTCGTCATACCGGCCACAGCCAGCAGGGGGCCGCCGCCGTCAAGCCGGCCCCCGTTGCTGGCTGCGCTGGTGGAAGCGTTTTCCGTCCGACCGGGACCGCTCCCACTAGACCTCTCCGCCCCATCATAAGCGGGTCGGATTGTGTCTTCCTAGAGGACAACAGGGGGATAACACCTGATTCCGGTGGATTACCATGGCTGCGTCCCGCACCGCGACCGGGTCAAGTGACCTTCGGTGAGCCCGGCAGCGGCCCGGGTATTTAGGAGGGTGAATGGAACACGCAACGCGCGCCGCGCTGGTGCTGGGGAGCGGGGGCGCCCGCGGCTACGCGCACATTGGCGCAATCCAGGTGCTCGAGGAGCGAGGCATCGAGATCGTCGCTGTCTCCGGCGCTTCGATGGGCGCCCTGGTCGGCGGGCTCTATGCCGCGGGAAAGCTCCAGGAGTACACGGACTGGATTCGTGGCCTCACCCAGGTCGACGTGCTGCGTCTCTTGGACCCCTCGCTCGCCGCGCCGGGTGTGATCAGGGCCGAGAAGATATTCGCCCACGTGCACGAACTCGTTGGCGATGTCTCGATCGAGGACCTTCCGGTGACCTTCACCGCCGTGGCCACCGATCTGTTCGCGCGCAAGGCCGTGTGGTTCCAACGAGGTCCGCTGGAGACGGCGATGCGGGCGTCGATCGCCATCCCGGGCGTGTTCACGCCGGTGATGTTGAACGGGCGACTGCTCGTCGACGGTGGCGTGATGGACCCGGTTCCGCTCGCGGCGATCGCCTCGTCCGCGGCCGATGTGACAATCGCCATCGATCTCGGCGGAGAGCGCAGTGGAATGCCCCACGGAGGTTCTGCCGGGGAGACCGCTGAAGAGCGTCCGATCGAAGAATGGATCGAGCGCTTCCGCAGGGGCCCAGCTCATCTGATCGACCGCGACCTGGTCCGGTCGGTGATGAGCCGTTTCGGCGGAGCATCAAGCTCGATTCCGGTGGGTGATGAGGCCACGTCGCCAGGCGGAGCCGCAGTCGAGTCCCTGCCTGCCCGTCTCAGCAAGTTCGACGTGATCAACCAGTCGCTCGAAACGATGCAGAGCGAGATCACCAGGCTCAGGTTGGCCTCCAATCCACCTGATGTTCTCATAACGATCTCCAAGGACGCCTGTCGCACGATCGACTTCCACCGGGCTGCGGAGATGATCGAACTGGGTCGCACAGCGACCCTTGAAGCGCTCGGCAGCGGCGCTGCTCTGTCGCTCTAGCCACAAGCGTGGTGGCAATGGCCTCCGAGACGGTCGGAGGTCCACCCCGTGGCCGCGCGGTGGCACAGCCGATAGAGTTCACGCGAGCCAAGCTCCGAGGAGGTCCACCTCCACAATGGTTGTGCTGATAGTCGTCATCATCGTCGTCGTACTTCTCGCCCTCGGTCTGTGGGCCGCCTACAACGGCCTCGTCAAGAAGCGCAATCGGACCCAGGAGGCGTGGTCCGAGATCGACATCGAGCTCAAACGCCGCCACGACCTCATTCCCAATCTGGTGTCGACCGTGCAGGGTTACGCCACCCACGAGCAGTCGACTTTCGAGGCGGTCACCCAGGCCCGGGCGAACGCGGTCGCTGCCGGTGCAACGGGCGACCCGGCCAAGATCGCCCCTGCCGAGAACGCGCTGACGGGGACTCTGCGCTCGTTGTTCGCAGTCGCAGAGAACTACCCCCAGCTACGGGCGGTGGAGAGCTTCCTGCAACTGCAAGAGACGCTGACTGCCACCGAGGACAAGATCGAGTACGCCCGCCGCTACTACAACACGAGCGCCCGGGACTACAACATCGCTCTGCAGACCTTTCCCCGCAACTTGATCGCAGGACCGTTCGGTTTCAAGCCTGTGGCCTACTTCGCCACCGACGAAGAAAGCCGCTCCGTGCCTCAGGTGAGCTTCCCAGGTCCTGGCCCAGGTGCGGCCGGCCCGGCAACCTCGGGCCGGCCGCCTGCCGGCGGCACCGAGGGGCCCCCGCCGGCCGTTGGTTCCGAGGGACCTCCACAGGCCAGCTGAGATCATCGAAGAGGCTTGCAGGCCGGTCAGACCGACTGGCCCGAGGCGAGTTTTTCGAGCGCGGCGATCCGCTCCTCGATGGGAGGGTGCGTGTCGTAGAGGTGGTGGTACCAGGCATCGTGGTGCTGCAGCGGGTCGTCGATGCACATCGCAGCAGTGGCATGGTTCATGTGCTTGAACGGCTTGTCGTTCTGCTGCAGTTTCTTGAGTGCGCTCAACAGCCCTGCTGGGTTACGGGTCAGCTCCACACCGCTGACATCGGCCAACGACTCGCGCCGGCGTGAGAGCGCCAGGCGAGCAAGTGGGCCCAAGATGAAGCCCACCAACGCGAGCATGGCGGCAGCGGCCAAGACAACGAGAACGATCGCATTGCCCCTGTTGTTGCCGCGCCCGCTTCCGGCATAGAAGGCGCTCCTCCACAGGATGCTGGCCAGTATTGCCGCCAGGCCGACCATGGTGCCCACCAGTAGCAGGAGACGGATGTCGTGATTCTTGATGTGACTCATCTCGTGGCTGGCCACGCCCTCCAGTTCCTCGCGGTTCATTGTGGTCAGTAGACCGGTCGTGAAGGTTATGGCTGCCTTGTCCGGGCTGGTTCCGGTGGCGAAGGCGTTGGGCGAGGGGTCGTTGATCACATAGACGGCTGGCTTGGGGATCCCGTCGCCGATGGCCAGGGCCTCCACTATGTCATGCAGCTGCTGGTACTGGGTCGGGTCGGCCGGCACGGCTCCGGAGACCCGGAGTACCATCCCGGCACCGGAGTTCCAGGAGTAGAGGATCCCGCACAGGGCTAGGAATCCGCAGATAGCCATGCCGGTCAGGACCGGTCTCGAGCCGTCGTTGACCGGTGCAGAGACGGCATCGAAGATGAAGCCGCAGGCTGCTCCGATGGCTACCCAGACCAGGAAGAATAGGCAGATCAAGATGACGCTTCGGCGTTTGTTGCTGGCTATCTGGGTGTACACGCGCCGAATCCTACGGCATGGGAGGCACAGCGACTCCGGAGCCGCTGTCCAGGTGAGGTCCGCGCCGGCCACCTTCCTCGAACCAAGCCCGAGCCGTATCCTGCGCCCCGGGGCCCTCACGCGCGCTGTCGCGTGGCGTCTTGGCCGGCGATGGCTGTGCTGTGCCGCGCTCCCGTCTCGAGGCGATATCGCGACCTGCTGGTTGGGTCGAAATAGCAGGTAGCGCTACCGGGCGGTCGTCTCTCTTTGCACAAGGCGGTAGGGACTGGCAGCAACGGCGTGCCGCGGCTTCATCCACAGCCTGTGGATAACGACTCAGGAGCCTCCGGGACGCCCTCGTCGGGCTGCGCTGTGTTCTTGTGCACAAAGCCGCGATCTGGTAGAACGTGCATGCACGTGTGAACCGTTGCGATGACTCATCGAGCGGCGAAGGTCCCTCGGCCCCCAGTAGCGGTGAGATGCCGGGACACACAGGACCCTCGACCCTTTTCCCGGCGGTAGGCCCGCGGGTGAATATCGTGTATCCAGCCCCCTGCCTAGCCGCGTCCAGCGTCGAAGTGAGGAGGCGGTGTGTGATGGACACACAGCAGAACTACACCAGCAGCCTGCAGATCGAGCACCGCTCGATCGACCATATTCCCCCCGCAGAGCGACATGGAACGCCGAGCCGGCTGTTCTTCATCTGGTTCGGGGCGAACATGCAGGTGACCGCAGCCGCGACCGGGGCCATCGCCGTCGTGATCGGCCTGTCCTTGCCCTGGGCGCTGCTCGCCCTGGCCATCGGCAACCTCTTCGGCGTGACGTTCATGGCCGCCCACTCCGCCCAGGGCCCGACGCTCGGCATCCCTCAGATGATCCAGAGCCGGGCCCAGTTCGGCTTTTACGGCGCCATCGTGCCACTGGTGCTCGTGCTGCTGATGTACGTCGGCTACTTCGCCGCCAGCGCCATCCTCGGGGGAGCGGCCCTGGCCGCCTGGTGGGGCATCAACGCCAAGCTGGCCACGGTCGTCGTGTCGGCGCTGTGCGCGGTGCTCGCCATCTACGGCTACCGCATGATCCACCAGTACGAGCGCTGGATCAGCCTCGTGAGCGGTCTCGGCTTCGTCTACCTGACGATCCGGCTACTCACGGTGCACCACATCAGCTCGGTGTGGCACTCCGGGAGCGTTCCTTACGGCATCTTCCTGCTGGGCATCACGCTGGCTGCCACGTGGCAGATCACCTACGCCCCGTATGTCGCCGACTACAGCCGCTACCTTCCCGAGAACACGAGCAAGCCGGCCACCTTCTGGTGGACCGCGGCGGGCTCGGTCATCGGCTCGTACTGGCTCATGGCTTTTGGTGCCGTCGCATTCGCCGTGGCGCCCAACCTCTTCGGCAACGGCAACGTGAGCTTCTTCACGGAGCTGGGCAACAACCACACCGCTTGGTTGATCGCCCTCATCATCATCGGCGGCATCGTGGCTGCCAACGTGTTGAACCTTTACGGGATCTTCATGTCCTCCACGACGACGATCACTGCCCTGCGCCGTATGCAGGTGAGCCGCCCGGCCCGGGCGGCCTTCGTGCTCGTCGCCGCGGTCATCGGCACCGTGATCGCCATCGCCGCCACGTCGAGCTTCCTCACCAACTTCGAGAACTTCATCCTCTTCCTCGCCTACTTCTTGATCCCGTGGACGGCGATCAACCTCACGGACTTCTACTTCGTGCGCAAGGAGCAGTACGACATCGACTCCATCTTCACCCCGGCCGGGATCTACGGCCGGCTCGACTGGCGCACGATGGTCGCCTACCTGGTCGCGATCGGGGTCGAGATCCCGTTCATGAGCACGACCTTCTACACCGGCCCGATGGTCTCCCACCTCGGGGGCGGGGACATCTCCTGGATCCTTGGCCTGATCGTGGCGAGTGGCCTCTACTGGCTCTTGCACCTCGGTGTCGACGTGATGCCGGCGCCAAAGGCGCCCGTTGGCGCGGTTGGCGAAGCCTCGGCTCGCACTACGGCCTCGACCGGGCGATGACGCCGTGACAAGCGGACCTCGCACCGTGCGGGCGCCGCACGGCGGTCAGCTCTCGTGCAAGGGCTGGCCGCAGGAAGCGGCGATGCGCATGCTGATGAACAACCTCGACCCCGACATCGCCGAGCACCCCGATCAGCTGGTCGTTTACGGGGGCGGAGGGAAGGCGGCCCGTAGCTGGGCCGCCTACGACGCCATTGTCGCCAGCCTGCGCGAGCTCGGGCCCGAAGAAACGCTGCTCGTGCAGTCCGGCAAGCCGGTGGGTGTCTTCCGGACCCACGAGTGGGCCCCCCGCGTCCTGATCGCCAACGCCAATCTGGTGCCGCAGTGGGCGACCTGGGAGGAGTTCCGTCGCCTGGATGCCCTCGGGCTCACCATGTTCGGCCAGATGACGGCCGGATCATGGATATACATAGGCACCCAGGGCATCCTGCAGGGAACATACGAGACCTTCGCCGCCATCGCGGACAAGCGCCACGGCGGCAGCCTCGCCGGCACGGTCACCCTTACCGCCGGGCTGGGCGGGATGGGTGGCGCCCAGCCAATGGCGGTGACGATGAACGGGGGCGCCGTGCTGTGCGTCGAGGTCGATCCGTCGCGGATCCAGCGCCGCCTGGACACCGGCTACCTCGACGTCCTCGCCGACGGCGTCGACGACGCCCTCGAGCGGGCAATGGAGGCAAAGCGCGGCCGCCAGGCGCTGTCGATCGGGATCCTCGGCAACGCGGCAGACGTCGTGCCCCACCTGCTCGCGATCGGGGCGGAGATCGATGTCGTCACCGACCAGACCTCAGCGCACGACCCGCTCATGTACGTCCCGCGGGGCGTGAGCGTGGACGAGATGGCGGACCTGCGGGCCAAGGACCCCGAAGGGCTCACCGAGATGGCCAGGGAATCGATGGCGCGGCACGTCGAGGCGATGATCGGCTTCCTCGACGGGGGGGCCGAGGTGTTCGACTACGGCAACTCGATCCGCGCCGAGGCGAAGATCGGCGGCTGCGAACGGGCCTTCGACTTCCCCGGTTTCGTTCCCGCCTACGTCCGGCCCCTGTTCTGCCAGGGCAAGGGCCCGTTCCGGTGGGCTGCGCTGTCCGGTGACCCGGGCGACATTGCCGCCACCGACCGGGCTGTGCTCGAGGAGTTCCCTGACAACGAATCGCTCCGCCGCTGGATCAGGATGGCCGGCGAACGCGTGCAGTTCCAGGGCCTGCCGGCGCGGATCTGCTGGCTCGGCTACGGCGAACGGGACCGGCTCGGTCTGCGCTTCAACGACATGGTGGCCCGCGGGACGTTGCAGGCGCCGATCGTCATCGGACGCGATCACCTCGACTGCGGATCTGTCGCGTCGCCCTACCGCGAGACCGAGGGCATGAACGACGGATCCGACGCCATAGCCGACTGGCCGCTTTTGAACGCCATGCTCAACACCGCCTCGGGTGCCTCGTGGGTGTCGATCCACCACGGTGGCGGGGTCGGGATCGGGCGTTCCATCCACGCCGGGCAGGTGACCGTCGCCGACGGCTCGGCGCTCGCCGCCGAGAAGCTCGAACGGGTCCTCACCAACGACCCGGGCAGCGGCGTCATCCGACACGTCGACGCCGGCTACCCGGAGGCCGTGGAGGTCGCTGCCGCCCACGGCCTGCGGGTCCCGATGCACGAGCACGGCGAGGCGGGAGAGCCGGCATGAAGCTCACGCCACGGGATGCCGAGATGCTCGAGGGCGCTCATGGCGCAGGGACCGCCCTCGCCATGGAGGTGCTCGTCGCCATCGGCCGGGCCTTCGATGCCGAGGAGATGTGCGACATAACGAGGGCCCACGTCGCTTTGAGCAACCAGGACGCCGACATCTGGTTCGCGGAGCGCCTCGTGGCCGGCGACGCCGTGTGCAAGGTCCCGCCCACGGTGAACCCTGGCTTCTGCCTCGAGTTCTTCCGGCACGTTCCCGGTCTGACACCTGAGGACATGAGCACCATGGAGAGGACAGAGGCGGCGTACAGGGCGCTGGGCGCGCAGCTGACCTACAGCTGCACGCCCTATCTGCAGGGCAACGTGCCGTACTTCGGCGAGGTCACGGCGTACTCGGAGTCCAGCGCCACCCCTTACATGAACTCGGTCTACGGAGCACGTACCAACCGCGAGTCGGCCCAGAGCGCGCTGTGCGCGGCGGTGACCGGCCGCGTGCCGGTCTACGGTCTCCTGCTCGAGGAGAACCGCAAGGGCCAGGTGCACGTGCACGTCGAGCCCACGCTCAGCGACGAGTTCGATTACCACCTTCTCGGCTACGCCGTGCCCCGCATCACCGGCATCCAGACCGCCTTCATCCCTGTGTTCACGGGCATATCGGCCATGACCCCGGAGGCGCACATGAACCTGGGCGCCGAGCTGAACACGGGCGGAAACGTGCCCATGTACCACGTCGTCGGCCTGACGCCCGAGGCACCGACGCTCGACGCCGCCTTCCACGGGTGCCCGCCCGGTGACGGTTTTGTCGTCACGGCGAAGGATCTCGACGAGCAGCGCGAGATGCTCTCGGCCGCCGCAGGCCCCATCGAGTTCGCGCTGCTCGGCTGTCCGCACCTGTCGCTCGACCAGCTGCGGGCGATCGCAGCTCGGATCGACGGCCGTCACTTCAAGGCCGAGTTCTGGGTCCAGACGTCGTTTCGCGACAAGGAGCTCGCCGAGCGCATGGGCATAGCCCAGGTGATCGAGCAGGCCGGGGGCCACCTGGTCCCCGACACCTGCATCGACCAGGTGGCCTGGAAGCACCTGTTCGGCAAGAAGGGCGTGACCGACTCGTTGAAGGGCGCCTACTACGCCAAGCGCCGCGACATGGATTTCGTGTTGCGCAGCGTGGGGGACTGCGTCGAGGCAGCTGTCAAGGGAGAAGCGTGATGAGTGCCCGAGAAGTGACGGTCATGGGCTGCCGGGGGGCGGCGCCCGGCAGGGCCTCCGGTCCGGCCGTGGTGTCCAGTGACGCCATCTGTTTTTATCTGGTTGACCCGCCCACCGGAAAGGTCATCGAGCCCGGCCATGCCATCGAGGGCCGGCCCATAGGCGGCAGCGTCCTGGTCTGCCCGGGCGGCAAGGGCAGCTCGGTGGTCCAGGCCGACGGGCTCTACCAGCTGTCCAAGGCCGGGACCGCTCCGGCTGCCATCGTGGTCAAGGAGTTCGACACGGTCCTCGTGGCCACCGCGGTCATCATGGGCGTGCCACTGGTGCGTTGTGCCCCTCAGGACTTCGTGCGGATCCGCGACGGTGACGTGCTGGAGGTGGACTCCGACCAGGAAGCCGTCACGATCCGGTGACCGTCGCGCCCGTGGTGCACTCGTTGCACAGCGGTGAGCTGGATCTGCCGCAGGTGCACCTGGCGCGCCAGCTGTTCGAGGTGCCACCGCCCATCGACGTGGCCGCGCAGGTCGTCGGCGAATGGCGGCGGCTCGGCCCGCGCATCAGCCCCATGGCGGGGGCGCGGATCGCGGTCGCGGTCGGCAGCCGGGGTATCGACGGTCTGCTGGCGGCGGTGCGGGCCGTCGTCGGCGAGCTGCGTTCTGCCGGCTGCGAGCCCTTCATCGTGCCGGCCATGGGCTCGCACGGGGGGGCGACAGCGGCCGGCCAGACAGAGGTGCTGTCGAATCTGGGTGTCACCGCTGAGGCGGTCGGTGCACCGATCCGGGCCAGCATGGACGTGGTGCCGGCGGGCGCCGTGGGCGGTGTCCCGCTCTACCTCGACCGCCTGGCCGCCGAGTCGGACGGCATCGTGCCCGTCAACCGGGTGAAGCCACACACGGACTTCGCCGGGCCGATGGGCAGCGGTCTGATGAAGATGCTGTGCATCGGCTTGGGCAACAGGGAGGGTGCCGAGCGGTTGCACCGTGAGGGCGTGGCTCGCGACCTGGGCGAGATCGTGCGCGAGGCCGGTGTCGCCATCCTGGGGCGGGTGCCCGTCCCCTTCGGGGTGGCCATCTTGGAGAACCAGCAACACCGGGCCTGCGACGTGCGGCTCGTGCCAGGCCCGGAGATCGAGTCTGCCGAGCTGGCCCTCCAGGACGTCGCACGGGGACTCCTCCCTGGCCTGCCCCTGGACGACATCGACCTGCTCATCATCGACGAGATGGGCAAGGACATCAGTGGCGCGGGACTGGACCCTTATGTCATCGGACGTTCCCTCGGGCCCTGGCAGGTCAAACGGGATCGCCCCCGTGTCACGCGGATCTTCGTACGCGACCTGAGCCGGGCCTCGGAGGGCAACGCCTGCGGCCTCGGCTTCGTCGATGTCACCACGCCGCAGTTGGTCGAGAAGGTCGACCTCGAGGTGACCGCTGTGAACGCCATCGCGGCCTGCTTTCCGGAGGACATGCGCCTGCCTCTCACCCTGCCGAACGAGCGCGACGCCATCCGCGCCATGCTCGACACCCTGCGGCCCTTTACGGCCGAGGACCTGCGCCTCGTGCACATCAGGTCCACGCTGGATGTGGAGCGTCTCGTCGTCTCGGAGGGCTGCCTGCCCGCCCTCTCGAACCGGACCGACGTGGTCGTCGAAGAGGAAGCTCGTCGTCTGGGGTTCGACCAAGAAGCCCGACTAGTCTCGCCGCTGTCCGCCTAGCGGCAGATCTTGGAGGTCTCACGTGAGCTCGTTCGAATGCGTCCCCAACTTCTCGGAGGGCCGGGACGAGACGAGGATCGCCCGGATCGTGGCCGAGGTGCAGCAAAGACGAGGGGTGACGCTGCTCGACGTCGAGCGGAACGCCGACCACAACCGCTGTGTGGTCACGCTCGTCGGTGAGGGGCCGGCGCTCGTGGACGCGGTGAAGGACATGATGCGGGCGGCGACGGCGATCATCGACCTCACGAGGCACCATGGCGAGCATCCCCGTATGGGCGCTACCGACGTCGTCCCCTTCGTGCCGCTGGGCGACGCCACCACCGAGCAGGCCGTGGCCCTCGCCGTCGAGCTCGGCACCTGGGTGTGGGAGGAGCTGCGCATACCGGTCTACCTCTATGGCGAGGCCGCCCGGCTGCCGGAGCACCAGGACCTGGCGAAGGTGCGCGCCGGGCAGTTCGAGGGTATCCGGGACACGATCGGGACCGATCCCGCTCGGCGCCCGGACATAGGCGAACCGCGGGTGCACCCGACGGCTGGCGCGGTCGCGATCGGCGTCCGACCGATCCTCATCGCCTACAACGCCTACTTGACGACCCCCGACGTCGCCGTCGCCAACAAGGTGGCAAAGGCAGTCCGAAGTCGCGACGGCGGCCTGGCCGAGGTCAAGGCGCTGGGGTTCGACATCCGCGAGCGCCAGCGCGCCCAGGTCTCGATGAACCTGACCGACTACCGAAGAACCCCGATCCACCGTGCCGTCGAGGCCGTGCGGCGCGAGGCGGCCCGCTTCGGGGCGGGGGTGGAGGAGACCGAGGTCGTGGGCCTGGTGCCCGAGGACGCCCTGTTCGACGCCGCCGAGTACTACCTGCAGCTCAACAGCTTCGACCGCAGCACCGTCCTCGAGCGCAAACTGCGCGGCAGCCAGCCTCCGGCGGAGTCGCTCTCCGATTTCACCGCCCGGTTGGCCGCGCGAACCCCCACGCCCGGTGGCGGCAGCGCGGCCGCTGCCGCCGGCGCCATGGGCGTCGCTCTCGGCGAGATGCTGCTCGCCTACTCGGCCGGCAGCGACGACGCCGCGCCGGACGCGACCCGCCAACTGCTGACCGCCGCCCGGAGCCGCTTTCTCGGCTTGGTCGAGGAGGACGCGCAGGCGTACGCGGACACGATCGCGGCGCGCCGGGCGACGAAGAGCCAGCCCGGGCCGGAGGCGGAGCAGGCCTGGACGGCCGCCATCCGGCACGCCGCCGAGGTGCCGCTCGAGACCGCGCGGCTCGCCTGGAACTGTGCGCGCGAGCTCCGGGATCTGGCCGACAGGGTCCGACCGGTCATGAAAAGCGACTGGATCACCGCCCTCGCACTGCTCAACGCGGCCCGGGAGGGCTCACTCGCCAACGTGGTCATCAACCTCGGCGACCTGCGGGAGCGGGGGGCGGACACGACCGACCTCGAGGCCGCGATCCGCGAGCTCGGCTAGCGCTCAGCGGTCACGGAGCGCCGCTGCGTAGGCAAGCTGCTCGGCGACTCCTATCGAGAAACGGAGTCGCTCGTCGCCGGCGCCGGCGGAACTCGCAACTTCGATCATCCCCCGTGCCGGATCGACGCCAAACAGCTCGACTGCCCGCCGGACAGCGGACGGCGATTCCCCTATGCCGCCCGCCGAGCCACCCGCTCTCGTAGTCGGCCGACCGCTCGTCGAACGGCTGGACGTCACGATGACGAACCGCTGCCTAATGTTGCCAGCACTCAGGAGAGAACGGCCGAGGTCCCGATAGGTGAGGAGTGACGTGCCCGAAGTGGAGAAGCAGCTATGAGCGAGACGCCTCTTTACAAAGAGATCCTCTACACCGAGTCTGAGGTCGATGCTCGGATTGCCGAGATGGCGGTGGACATCACGCACAGGTACAAGGGCACGGACACCCTGTTCGTCAGTTTGCTGAATGGTGCCCAGCCGTTCACCGCAAAGTTGATGCGGGCGATCCAGCATCGTGATCCTTACTTCCACCCGAATGTTCAGTCCATGATCGTCAGCCGCTATGGCTCGAGCCGCGAGGGAGGCCAGCCTCGGCTTGTTACCGACCTTCCCCCTGAGTACAGGGAGCTGACGAACCGGCACGTCGTTCTGCTCGACGACCTTGTCGACGGAGGCGGCACCACTGATTTCACCGAGCGGCATTTGTACGGATACGGGGCGCTGCGCGTTGAGCGTATTGTGCTGGTGAAGAAGCTAAAGAAGCCACCTATTGTGTGTGACCTGGCCATGTACGGCTTTGAGGCACCAGACGTGTGGCTCACCGGTATGGGCATGGACAACGTCCGCCTCGGGCGGGAAGCAAATCGTTGGGCGGGATGGATCGCAATTGCCAACACTGACTGACCCAAACGGCGGCACCGACGATTCCGGCCGATGGAGCGGCACCGACGATTCCGGCCGATGGAGCGGCACCGACAGGGAGCGCTCGAGGGCGTTGCTGGTTCTCGCCGATGGGGAGGTGTTCGAAGGTGAAGCTGTCGGGGCATCCCCGCTGGGGGGGCTGGCTCACGGAGAGCTCGTGTTCAACACCGTGCTCACCGGCTACCAGGAGGTGGTCACCGACCCGAGCTACGCCGGCCAGGTCGTGGCCTTCACCTATCCCCACATCGGTAACTACGGCGTGAGCCCGTCCGACGACGAGGCTTGCCGTCCGTGGTGCCGGGGCATCGTGGTGCGCGATCTGACGGGGCGGCCGTCGTCGTGGCGAGCCGCCGGGTCGCTGGAGGACTTCCTCGTCCGAAACAGCGTTCCTGGGATATCGGGAGTCGACACGCGCAGGCTCACGAGGCACCTGCGTGAGGTCGGCTCCATGGGATGCGCCTTTGGCACCGCCGACGAGTCCCAGCTCCGGGCGGCCGCGGCGGCTGAGCCGGGCACGACAGGGTGCGACCTCGTCTCGGGCGTCACGACCAGGACGCCTTACGAGCGAGGCTCGGGGAGGCTTCGGGTGGTGGCCTACGACTTCGGCGTGAAAGAGACCATGCTGCGATCCCTGGGCAGACTCGCCCGTATCACAGTCGTCCCGGCCTCGTTCCCGGCCGCGATGACCCTGGAACTGGAGCCCGACGGCGTGCTCTTGTCCAACGGGCCCGGCGACCCCGCTGCCTTGGGCGCGCTGGTCGGCACGATCTGCGAGCTCCTCGACAAGGTGCCCGTGTTCGGCATCTGCCTCGGCCACCAGCTGCTCGGCGCGGCGCTCGGCGCCCGGACCTACAAGCTTGCCTTCGGGCACCACGGGGGCAACCACCCCGTTCGGCGGCTGGAGACGGGCCGGGTCGAGATCACGAGCCAGAACCACAACTACGCCGTCGAAGCGGCCTCCCTGCCCGACAGCGGCGCCGCCGCCACTCGGGTGACCCATGTCAACTTGAACGATGGCGTCGTCGAGGGCATCCGCTGCGACCATCTGGCGGCCTTCGGCGTGCAGTACCACCCCGAGGCAGGCCCCGGCCCACACGACGCCCGCTACCTGTTCGAGGAGTTCCGTTCCCTGATCGAGGCCAGTTCCTGATGCCCCGGCGAAGTGACATCGAGACGATTCTCGTGATCGGTTCGGGCCCGATCGTGATCGGCCAGGCGTGCGAGTTCGACTATTCGGGCTCCCAGGCGTGCCGCGTGCTTCGCGCCGAGCGCTACCGCGTCGTGCTCGTCAATTCGAACCCGGCGACGATCATGACCGACCCCGACCTCGCGGACCGGACCTATGTGGAACCACTCGATGCCGCGGTTCTCGCCGCCATAGTCGAGCGCGAGCGCCCCGACGCGATCCTTCCGACCGTCGGCGGCCAGACCGGCCTGAACCTGGCGATGGAGCTCGTCGCACGGGGCGTAATGGAAGAATTCGGGGTGGAGCTGATCGGGGCGAAGGCCGAGGCGATCGCAACGGCCGAGGACCGCGACCTGTTCAAGCAGGCGATGGGTGAGATCGGGCTCGAGGTCCCGGCGTCGGGGTTCGCCTGCTCTCTGGAGCAGGCGAT
>JBKQMT010000148.1:0-9618 GCA_052146595.1 Acidimicrobiales bacterium | reverse complement strand
GAGCGCGCCGGCTCATCGGCGCCCGGCTTCTGTTACCGATGCCATGGCTCAACCGTAGTGAATGGCAGCTCTGATCTGCGGCCGATCCCGACCGGAGCGATCCAGATCCCGAGAGGGTGCCGAGCCGAGCGCGGCGGGCATGGGAGGCGCTCGCGGAGAGCGCCCAGCCACTTGTCCAAGCGCGTGGGCTCCGATGCTAAGGGCGGGCCGGACGAGCCCGAGTCTGGGTGCAGGACCGGCTGAGCTGTGCGATTGTTGCTGGGTGCCGCTGCGGGAAAGGGTCGACGCGGACCTCGACGCGTGCGTGCAACTTGCACGCGTGGTCCACGAATTGGACCGATATCCGATACAACTCCCAGACGACCTCCGTAGCTTCATCGCCACACCCGACGCCCTCGCGGCCTGGGTGGTCGAGGAGGACGGGAGATCATCGGCCATGTGGCCCTCCGTCCGCGCAGCTCCCCTGCCGTGATGGCAACGGCGAGCCAGGCCCTCGGCCTGCCGGCGGACCGGCTCGGCGTCGTCGCCCGGCTGCTCGTTTCTCCCCGTCACCGCCGGCACGGGCTCGGACAGTCCCTGCTCGAGGTCGCCTGCCGGAACGCCCACGCCCGGGGGCTGTCGCCGATCCTCGACGTGGTGACCGGCCGCGAGGCGGCGATCGGCCTCTACGAGCGCTGCGGATGGGTCCTCGCGGGACAGGTCACCGTTCGTTGGAGGGGCCGTCCCGAGGTCGAAGAGCTCGTCTACCTCGGGCCTCGGCTGCCGGTGCTCAGCTCTGGCCTTGCCGGTGGTGACGAGTAGAGAGTGCCCCTTGGGCGGCGGCCGACCCGACGGGTCCGCCGCCCGGGCCCCGCAGCACGAAGGCCACGGCGACTGCCAACAACGCGCCTGCCAGGGGACCTGCGCCGTAAACCCAGTAGCTGGCTAGGTGATTGCTCACCACGTCGGGCCCGAAGGTGCGGGCCGGGTTCATCGAAGCACCAGATATCGGGCTTGCCCACAGGCCCGCCAGGGCGATGTAGCCGCCGACGCCGAAGGCGCCGAACAGCCCCACGTTCTGGGCGCCGGAGGCCGTCCCGAGGATCACGCTCACCAGGCCGAGAGTGAGCATGGCCTCCATCAAGAAGGCGTCTACCCCCGAGTAATGAGGCGCCGGGTAGTTCGCACCGAAGAGCGCAGAGACGTGGATGACGGCCTGAAGAAACCAGGCCGCGAGGCAGGCGCCCCCCAGTTGCACGACGATGTAGCCAGGCACGCGCCGCCAGGGAAAGTCGCCACGCAAGGCGAAGGCGATGCTCACGACGGGGTTCAAGTGAGCGCCGGAGACCTTGCCCATGGCCAAGATGACCGCCAGGACCGTGAGCGCCGGCGCCACGACCGCGGCGCTCCGGCTGATGGTGTCGGGGAAGGCGTGCCCCATCATCCCGCCCCCTGCGGCGGCCAGGACGAGGAAGAAAGTGCCCAGGAGCTCGGCGAAAAGCCGGCGCCACGCCTGGCGCGGGTCGTTGAAATTCTCGATCGTCTCGAGTGTCCGCTCCTCGATGGCGCTGCCTACGCGGAACACGCCCCCGGGCGGCGAGCCAGCTTTCTCGGTGCTCATCGGCCCGATCCCGCCATGCCCCCAATCTACGGCCTGGGCGCAGCCGTCGGCGGACTGCCCTCCGGACGGTCCGATGCCGCCAGGAAGAGCCCTAAGGTGGCGCGCACGCGGCCGAGGGGCCGGCAGCGACCGAGGGGCCGGCAGCGGCCGAGGGGCCGGCAAAGGAAGAGGAATCGCCCCTGCACGAGCCGGGAGGGCCAGGTTGAGCTTCACACGGGGATTCAAGGGTCGCGGCCACGCCGAGCGTGATGCGAGGCTGCCGCCCGGCCAGTACGACATCGGCTCTGACTGGCCGGTGCTCACGGCGGAAGCGACACCGAACCTGGCGACCTCGTCGTGGACATTCGCCGTGGAAGGACTCGTCCGGCACCCGGTGACCTGGACGTGGGACGAGATCCACGCCCTGCCTCCGGCCAGCTACGAGGGCGCCATCCATTGCGTGACGACCTGGTCCAAGTTCGGCGTGCGCTTCGGCGGCGTCTCGGTCGACACCCTGCTCGCCCAGGCCGAGCCTCTCCCCTCTGCCACCCACGTCGTCGCCCACTCGCACACGGGTTACACGACGAACCTCCCGCTCGAGGACGTCACCGGCGGAAAGGCGTGGGTGGTGTGGGACTACGACGGCCGCCCACTCGAGGTCGGTCACGGGGGCCCGGCCAGGCTGCTCGTGCCGCACCTCTACTTCTGGAAGAGCGCGAAGTGGGTGGCCCGGCTGCGCCTGCTGGATCACGACGAACCGGGATTCTGGGAGGTCAACGGCTATCACGACCGCGGCGATCCCTGGCTCGAGCAGCGCTACCAGGGCGACTGAGGTGGACGCGCCGGCGCCTGGCCGTTGGCAGATGGCGACGGTCGAGCAGGTCAGGCAGGAAACCAAGCGTGCCAAGACCTTCCGCCTCGCGCTCTCCGAGACCTCGCGGCACCTCGCCGGGCAGCACTACGTCGTGCGGCTCACCGCGCCGGACGGTTACACAGCCTCGCGGTCCTACTCGGTGGCCTCGGCGCCGGACGAATCGGCGCGATGCATCGAGATCACCGTCGAGCGTCTCGAGGACGGGGAGGTGTCCTCGTATCTGCACGACGTGGTCGTCCCCGGGGACCGCCTCGAGGTGCGCGGCCCCATAGGGGGGTGGTTCGTGTGGCGGGGGGACGTTCCGGCCCTCCTCGTCGGCGGGGGATCAGGGATCGTGCCTTTGATGTCGATGCTTCGCTTGGCACGCCGATCGGGCCGTTCCGACCTGGTCCGTCTCGTCGTCTCGGTTCGCAGCCAGGACGAGCTCTATTACGCCGACGAGCTTCTTGGCCCCGAGACGACGGTCGTGTACACACGGGAGGCACCGCCGTCAGGGGGACGGGCACCGGGCCATCTCGGCGAGGCCGGCCTCCGCAAAGCCTTGTTGCCGGAGGCGACTGCCTATGTGTGCGGGTCGTCAGGTTTCGCCGACCACGTGACGGGTCTGCTTGCCCGGCTGGCGGTCCCCAGCGAACGGATTCGTGTCGAGCGCTTCGGGCCGACCGGCTGAGCGGAGGTTGCCGCCACTCGGGCAGCCCAGACAAGCACGCTTACTGCCACGCTGCGTGCATGGGCGGGAAACAGGAAATCCCCTTCGGCTCAGATTTTCGGGGCTTCCTGAGACCTTAGGCCGTTAAGACCTTAGTGTCATTTGCCGTTCCCGCTTGACATAGACCCTCCAGCATGGCAATGTTTTTGTCTGCGAGGGAAGCGTCGATACCCAACCTTAATGTGGTCGCTTGGGTTGGGCGGAGCCAATAGCGAACCCGTCCTTGCTCGGTTCACGAGGTGTTCAGGACCTTCGGGCGAGGTGAAGGCGAATGGCGAGCATTCCGCAGTCCCAGTCTGAGCGGGCGTTTGTCGCGTGGCTGTACGCCCGCAGCGAGACGTCCAGGCTCGACCCTTGTCATCTGCCGGGAGACCGTGCGCCCGCGGGTAGCACGCTCGCCGCTCCCGGCGAGCCGGGCGCGGTGGCGGACAGGCCGCTGGCAAAGGTGCTCGTTGCCGTGAAACGGCTCTTCGCCGAACGTGACGACGCCTCGGCCTGGCTGTTGCCCTCTGGGGTCAGGAAGGACACGCATTTGTCGCACTCGGCCCCCGGCGCGAGAGGGAAAGGCGTCCCGACTCCCACTCGGCTCGATGGAAGAGGGGCGTTCCCGCGGGGCGACCAGGCAAGCAAGTCCGTCTGGGGATCCTGGCAGTAGGGCTGAGCTGACCACGGCTTCGACCACGGCGCTGAGAGGCGACGTCGCCGCGCGAAGCCGGTCCTTCGCGGTCGTTCCTTCAGCCGCCGATCATCGACATCGAGCGGGCGGGACGCAAGAACGACGGGTCGTTTATGCCGTGCCCGGCCCGCTTGGCCCAAACCGCTTGACGGACCAGCAACGCCAGCTCGGCATCGCTGGCGCCACTTCGCAGGAGATCCCGCACCGGGTGCTCACCGATGGCGAACAGGCAGTTGCGGATGGCCCCGTCTGCGGTGAGCCTGAGGCGGTTGCACGAGCCGCAAAAGGCGCGGGACACGCTCGTGATGACGCCGATCTCACCGCGACCGTCCAAGAAGCGGTAACGGTCTGCCGGCGCCGGTTCCACAGCCCGCTCGCTCGCAGGTTCGAGCGGCCAGACATCGTTGATGCGGGCCAGGATCTCCTCGCCCGGCACGACCTTGGCCCGCTCCCAGGTCTCGTCGGCATCGAGGGGCATGAACTCGATGAAGCGCACGATCCGACCGGTATCGCGGGAAAAGGCGGCAAGATCGAGGATCTCGTCGTCGTTGACCCCGGCGATGACCACGACGTTGACCTTCACCGCCGGCAGCCCGGCCGCTTCGGCGGCGTCCATCGCCTCGAGCACCGTTGCGAGCGCCCCCCGGCGGCGGATAGAGGCGAAGCGCTCCGGCTTGAGCGAGTCACAGCTGACGTTCACCCGCTTCAAGCCCGCCGCGACCAAGGCCGGTGCCAAACGGGCGAGGCCGGTGCCGTTGGTCGTCATGGAGAGGTCCGAGAAACCGATCCGGCCGAGGCGGGCGACAAGGTCGGTGACATCGGCCCGCACGAGCGGCTCACCACCTGTCAGGCGTACCGAGTCGACTCCGAGCTCATGCGCGACCGAGGCGACCCGCTCGATCTCCTCGAAGGTGAGGATCTCCGCACGGGGCAGCCAGGCCACTCCCTCTTCGGGCATGCAGTAGACGCATCGCAGGTTGCAACGGTCGGTGACCGAGATCCGAAGGTCCGTGTGGACGCGGCCGAAGGAGTCGACGAGGGGACCGGTGGTCGGCATCGCGAGCGCCGCAGTGCGTTGGGGAGATAACGCGATCGGGACGGGTCTCATCGAGCCGAGCGCCCTCTGCCCGCCTGATCTTGGATCGTTCCTCCCAGTCGTCGCCGCGCGCCACTGATGAGCGACGCAATCTGCCGGACAAGCAAGCCTACCGGCGGACGCTCCGAGCCGCACCCGAGGACCGGCGCCCGGCCGGTCGGGCCTTCGCCGTCAGGATGCCTTTTGACGCCGGGCGCCGCTGGCGTCGGCGACGGCTTGCTCGAGCTGCTCGCGGCTCATCTTCGAACGTCCCGCTATGCCGAGATCGCCCGCTCGGCGGAGCAGTTCGGTTCGGCTCTGGCCAGCGGCGTTCTCCGCGGCGGCCTTCTCTGCCGCGGCGGCCTTCTGCGCCGGGGCGTCCTCCGCGGCGGCCTTCTGTGCCGGGGCCGCCTTCGGACCAGCCACCTTCTGCCCAGGCGCCTTCGGGGTGGCAGTACGTTGACGAGGTCGCTCTTGTGCCTGCCGGGTGCTCCCGCTGCTCGCGCCAGGCGTTGCGGAGCGTGCCCGGGCGGCCTTCACGCTCGCCTGCAGGGCGGCCAACAGGTTCACGACCGGGGCCGGCTCGGCCCGCGGGGCCTCGCTGATGACGAGAGTGCCCTGGCGCTTTTGCTCGATGAGCTCTTCCACCCGCTCCCGGTAGGTGTCGTGGTAGCGCTGGGGGTCCCAGGTCGTGGTCATCGAGTCGAGGAGCAGCTTGGCGGTATCGAGCTCGCGGGGCTCGAAGCTCGCTTGGACCGGGAGGCCGTCAATCTCCTTGACCGGGTCACGGACCTCGTCTGCGAACAGCAGGGTCTCGAGCACGAGGGCGGATTGCTCCGGCCGCACTGCGACTAGGTACTCCTTGTCACGCATGACAAAGTTCCCGATCGCCACCTTGTTCGTCTCGGCCATCACCCGGCGCAGCAGCTCGTAAGCGCGGTCGCCGCTCTTGCCCTGGGGGGCGAGGAAGTAAGGCTTGTCGAAGTAGACGGGATCGATCTGGGCGAGCTCCACGAAGTCGGTGACCTCGATCGTGCGCGAGGGGCCCGGAGCGACCGAAGCGAGCTCCTCGGGGGTGAGGATCACGTACTCGCCGCCGCCGAGGTCGTATCCCTTCACGATGTCCGAGTAGGCGACCTCTTCACCGCTCTGCTCGCCGACACGCTTGTTCCGGATCCGCTCCGGGGTCCCTGCCCGGAACTGGTTGAAGTGGATCGAGCGGTCCTCGGTCGCCGAGTACAGGCCGACCGGTACGTTGACAAGACCGAAACTGAGTGACCCGGTCCATATCGCCTTGGCCATCCTGGTTCCCCCTATGTCAGAAAAGAGCAGGATACCCGGGGATCCACCACACTGATACACCTGCTTGGGACACTGGCACCGGGAAAGACACCGAGCATTGGAGCGGAGCAGTGGCCGAGCCAAGACCAGCTATCGAGAAAGGAGACACGGGAGCCGATTTCGCCGGCGAGGTCGTTCGTTTCCTCGCCCGCCTTTCCGACGAGGGCCCGGTGGGCGACTCGCTCAGCCTTCCCTTCGGGCTGAGCGCCTCGATGAAGCGCCACGGGCTGAGCCTCGACGAGACGATCGGAGCCGTGCTGAGCATCCGCGGGGCGCTCCTGTCGGTCTCCGGCCTCGACACCGCCACCGAGCCGGTACCGCTTCGCGTGGCGGATCCTGTGCTGTTTGTGCTGAACTTGGCGGTCTACCTAGACGGGCTCCTCGGCCGTGCAGCGAGGGTGCTCGGGTTGTCGCCAGGGGAAGCCGCCGATGTCGCCGTGGAGCTGTTGCGCTCGAACTGATCGTCGCAAATGGCCCCGGAGGGGCCCCGGCTCGTGAGCCCGCTCGAGCGTTACCGTGCCAAGCGAGACCCGAAGAAGACTCCAGAGCCGATCCCATCCGACGAGCCGCTGGCGAAAAAGCACCTTCCGCCGGACAAGGCGCGCGCCGGCCGGCCCGGGGAAGAGCCGTCGTTCGTCATCCAAGAGCACCACGCCCGCTCGCTGCACTGGGACTTCCGGCTCGAGCGAGACGGGGTGCTCGTTTCCTGGGCGGTGCCCAAGGGCCTGCCCATGGAGCCGGGCGTCAACCACCTGGCCGTCCACGTCGAGGACCACCCGCTCGAGTACGCCAGCTTCGCCGGACGCATCCCCGATCACGAGTACGGGGCGGGCACGGTCACGATCTGGGACCACGGCACCTACGAGTGCAGCGAGTGGACAGACAAGTCGGTGAAGCTCACCCTGCACGGGTCTTGTGTCGAAGGCCGCTACGGTCTGTTCCGGACCCACGGCGACGACTGGATGATCCACCGTGTCGACCCCGCCCCGGCCGGCTGGGAACCTCTGCCCGAGCTCATCCGGCCCATGCTGGCCACCCCCTCGGACGAGCTTCCCCGCCCCGACAGCGACTGGGCCTACGAGTTCAAGTGGGACGGGGTGCGGGCGGTCGTCTACGTCGAAGGGGGCCGGCCCCGCGCCCTGTCGCGGAACGATCGTGACGTGACGGCTTCCTATCCGGAGCTGAGGGCCCTGGGCGAGGCGCTCGGCTCCCTGCAGGTCGTCCTCGACGGTGAGATCGTGGCCCTCGACAAGACGGGTCGGCCGAGCTTCGAGGCCCTGCAGCCCCGGATGAACACCGCCGAGCAGAGCCGTGTCCGCCGGCTGGCCGAGAGCGTCCCGATCACCTACATGATCTTCGACCTGATGCACCTGGACGGCCACTCGGCACTCGCGATCCCCTACCAGGAACGCCGGCACCTGCTCGAGGGCCTGAAGCTGTCCGGGCCCCACTGGGAGACGGCCCCCTCGGAGACCGGCGGGGGAGCGGCCGTGCTGAAGGCGGCAAGGGACGCCGGGCTCGAGGGCGTCGTCGCAAAACGGCTCGACAGCTTGTACCGGCCCGGCATCCGTGACCCGAGCTGGCGCAAGGTGAAGAACTTCCGCACCCAGTCGGTGGTGATCGGGGGATGGGCGGCCGGCCAAGGGCACCTGGAGGGAGATCTCGGTGCCCTCCTGCTCGGGATCCCGGGCGGCGGCGGGCTGGATTTTGTGGGTCGCGTCGGCACGGGCTTCGACGCCGCCGAGCGGGCCATCCTCCGCCAGCGGCTGTCCGGCCTCACCCGGACCACCTCTCCGTTCGCGCGCCCGCTTTCCCGCCAGGAGGCCGCCGGGGTGACCTGGGTCGAGCCCGAGCTCGTCGGCGAGGTGCGCTTCACCGAGTGGACCCGCGCGGGCCGCTTGCGCCAGCCCTCCTGGCGCGGCCTGCGCCCCGACCAGCGTCCGGAGGAGGTCGCCGTTGAGCCCTGAGCAGCGCCAGGTCATCGAGGTGGAGGGCAGGCAGCTCACCGTGTCGAACCTCGGCAAGGTGCTCTACCCGGAGGCCGGCTTCACCAAGGCCGATGTCATCTGGTACTACCTGCACGTCGCCCCTGTCCTTCTCCCACACCTGCAGGGACGCCCGCTGACCATGGCCCGCTACCCCGACGGGGTCGGCGGCAAGTCGTTTTTCGAGAAGAACACCGCCCGCAAGGCGCCCGCGTGGGCGCATTGCGTCCGCGTGCCGCGAGCCGACAGGTCCAAAGGGCCCGAGTTCATCGAGCAGCTCGTCGTCGACGACCTGGCGACCCTGATCTGGGTCGCCAACCTCGCCGCGCTGGAGCTGCACGTGCCCCAGTGGCGCTCTGTTGCCGACGGCACCTACGGCCCGGTCGACCTGATCGTGTTCGACCTCGACCCCGGGGCGCCGGCCACCATCGTCGAGTGCTGCGTGGTCGCGCTCTGGCTCCGCGTCGAGCTCGAGAGCCGGGGGCTCGCGGCCCTCCCGAAGACGAGCGGCTTGAAGGGCATGCAGCTCTATGCCCGGCTGGAGCCGCCCTGGTCGTGGGAGAAGGCACATGCCACGGCGCGCGACATCGCCCTGCTCATGGAGCGCGAGCACCCCGGGCAAGCTCTGTCCAACATGCGCAGGGACCTCCGCCCGGGAAAGGTGCTCATCGACTGGAGCCAGAACCACGCCGCCAAGACCACGATCGCCCCCTACTCGCTGCGAGCCTTCCCGCAGCCGACCGTTTCGACACCGCTGACCTGGGAAGAGGTCGCAGAGGGGGCGAAGGGCGGGAGAGACAGGCTTCGTTTCCTCGCCGGCGAGGTCCTCGAACGGGTCAAGTCCGTCGGCGACCTGTTCGCGCCGCTGACCGGCCCGACCGCCGCCATGCCCCGGCCGGGGCGGCGCAGCCGCCCGAGAACGGTGGAGGCGAAGGCCAAGGCGAAGACGTGACCGGCGGCCGGGGGGCGGTCTCGGGGTTGCTGCTCGCCCCGGGGGCGCGCGCCGGCCGGGACCAGAGCGCCCTTGTGGCCGTCGACCAAGCTCTGGCGGCCCACGGTCTGCGGGTCGAGCGCATGGACTTCCCGTACCGGCTCGCCGGCCGCCGGGCGCCCGACCGCCAGCCCGTTCTCGTCGCAAGCGTCGTCGTCGCCGCCCGGCAGCTCGCCGCCGAGCTGGGCGTGCCCCAGGGCCGGATCGCCCTCGGGGGTCGCTCGATGGGCGGGCGCATGTGCTCGATCGCCGTGGCCGAGGGCCTCCCGGCGGCAGCGCTCGTGTTCGTCAGCTATCCGCTCCATCCCCCGGGCAAGCCCGACAAGCTCCGGGTCGGGCACTTCGCGGCGATCGAGGTGCCCTGCCTGTTCGTCTCTGGGACCCGCGA
>JBKQMT010000147.1:0-14811 GCA_052146595.1 Acidimicrobiales bacterium | reverse complement strand
CGAGACCGCGCCGGAGGACGAGACCGTCACCTCCGGTGACCCGCTCGACTGGGTGTAGGTGTACGGTCCGGTGCCGCCCGAGGTCGAAAGCTGGCCGCCGCTGTAGGCGGTGCCCGCCGGCGTCGTGCCGGAGGTCGGCGCTCCTTGGGTGAGCGGCACGCCGTTGATCGTCAGGATGTAGGCCCAAGTCCCGTCGTCACTGGGGTCGCCATCGGAGTCCGTGCCCGAAATTGTGGCGGTGCCCGCCGCGAGCGCGCCCGTCGTCGAAATGTCGCCGGTTGACGGGTCGACTTGGATCACGCCCGTTGACCCCGACGGAACCTCGCTTAGAGTGGTGGGGAACGTTATTGCTCCTCCATTGCCACCTGTCGTCTCCAGTCGATCAGTGAATCCCGAGCTCGCGGTTGTCGTAGTCGTGCCCGATTCCGGCGGGGTCTGGACGATCGGCGTCTGTGCCCGTGCGGGACTCGGCACCATGACCACGAGGGCAACGCCAAGAGCGATTATCGCGGCGACTTGCAAAGTCGCCGCGGCGAACTTTCGCGACAGTTTCACCTTCTCACAGCCTTTCAAGCTTCCGCCCGGCCGGTACGGCCAGCTGTCCGCGATGGGAGGCGCTCGGGGCTGACGTCGACCCCGCGTCGCAGTGCGAGCCGACCCTGTTTCTCGTGTCCGCCAGCCCTGTTAGAGCGATCAAGTTATCCTCACTCCAAGGTTCAGGGTCGCCCGATCCTCGGTATTCACCAATCCCCGAAATGACCACCGAGGCACGTATCCGTGTCACCGTGAGAGCCGTGTGAAGACCGGCGCCCGCGGTGGACAGTCGCAATGGCTATCGACCAATTCGTTCAGGAGCTTGAGGATCACGTCGTGACCCATAAGAGAGTGAGGGGCGCGCGATCGCTTGCGCGGGAGGAACTGGCGCCGCCCCCACTGCCGCGCGGCAAACTAGCGGCCATGGACAGACAGATGCTCGCTGCCCTTGTCAATGATCGCTGCCGGCTCGTGGGCACATTCACCCTCCGTTCGGGTCAGATCGCCAGCTACTACTTCGACAAGTACCAGTTCGAAGTAGACCCAGCCTTGCTGCGGGAGGTAGTTGCTCAGGCCGTACCCCTGATACCCGCCGGCACGGAGGTCCTCGCCGGCCTCGAGCTTGGGGGCGTCCCGCTCGTTACCGCGCTCTCCCTAGAGACGGGGCTCGAGGCCGTGTTTGTCCGCAAGGAGGCGAAACAGTACGGGACTGCCAAGCTCGCCGAGGGTGGTGACTTCTCCGGCCGGCGGCTGCTCGTCGTCGAGGATGTGATCACGACAGGCGGTCAGGTCGTCATGTCGACCGAGGATCTGCGTCGGCTCGGCGCCATCGTGGACCACGTGCTCTGTGTCATCGACCGGAGCGATGGCCGCCACGATTCTCTACGTGCCGCCGGCCTCGAGGTGAGCGCGGTGTTCACCGCCGCTGAGCTGGAGGCAGCTGGGACAAGCGCGGCACGCGACGCCGCGCCGAGGGGGCGGTGACCGCTCCGCCCGCCGCGTGACCAGGCGACTACTTGGACAGATCCCTGCCCTCGAGTATCGAGAACGTGCCAACCTTGTCGACGTCCAGCTTGAGCTGGCTTCCGACCGCCGCCGTGTTCGGCCACGTCGCTACCACCTCGCGCATGTCTGTCGTGACGCTCGCGAGTGCTTCCAGCAGATGGCCCATGTCCTTGGCGGCGGACTTGGGTACTCCCAACTCACTCAGCGACACGATGCTCTGGCTCACACCGGCGTAAAGCGGGTTGAGTGCTATGGCAAGCTTCTTCTGGCTCGGGAGCTTCCCGCTGGCCTTGGTTTGGCTCACGAGACTCGCCAGGTTGTGCTGGAACTGCTTCTCGTTCCCGTCGATCCCGAGGACGATCTTCTGGTAGCGACTGTGGATCGTGGTGGCTGAGCTGCGGGCCGAGCTGGCACCACTGTCGCCACCACAGCTCGCCAGCGGCATCAGCAGGGAGATCGCCAACAGCGGGAAGACCACTCGCAAGCCGCGATTGCCAAATCGTGCGACGATCGGGCGGCGAGGCACGGCAGCAAGGTAGCGCGCTGGCTGGCAGGCGGTCCAGTCGCATCCAGTGCGCTGTCTGTGCTCGTTCCAGGGTCATGGCAAGGTCGTTTCCGTCAAACAGATGACGTGAATATGAACAGTCGGTATCACGGTGGTGACCTCTATTGCCGCTGTCAATGTTTGCAGATATTCTCCGGCGGGTCCTCCCGCGACGGAGCCCAGCAGCACGAGCCCATCGGGCAGGCGGAGGAGGTGTGATGCGAGGCACGGGGCTGACGAGCTCTTGGCTGTCTGGCTACTTCTCCAAGGCCCTGATCGGGCGTTTGTGGGTGATCGGCGGTTTCGTGGCCCTGTCCGCCGTGTCGGTCGTCGGCGGCATGAAGCTTCTCGGCACACCCAGTTCTAACGCTGCCGCCGTGACCACGAACACCACCACGAGCACCACCACGACGACGACCACGATGACACCCGGGCCTGCATCGGGCAAGGGGAGTGCCGCCGCCGGTCCCTCCGGAAAAGGCTCTCAGAACGAGAGCATCGGCATCTCGGGCGGGGGCAGCAGCGGCAACGACAGCGGAACCGGCACGGGCGGGGGCAGCAGCAACTCGGGATCGGGCGAGGGCAACATCACGGGCACATTGGGTGGAGGCAAGGGCAGCGGTACCGGAGGCAACGCGACTGGGACTCCCGTGTCCCAGACAAGCCCCAGCTCTGTCCCCGAAACAGGTTTCATCCTGCTCCTGCCCATCACCGCGGGCGCCATGCTGAGCGGGGTCGTTCTGCGGAGGCGGCTGCGCAGGACAACGGGCCAGGCGACGGAGGGGCCCTGAGGGGCGAACGCAAGGGTCGAGGCGGTCTCATGTCAAGACAATCTTTGCGTCAGAACTGGGACCGGAAAATCACCGACAATTCATGCTAATCAACTTGAGATTTCCTGTTGTCGGTTCAAAACTCATGGCGTGCGAGGTCCATGGTTGTTTCGAACGACGTTGCTTGCCGGCTTTGGCCTGATCTTGGCTCCAATATTGGCCCCGTCGCTTGCAGGTGCTTCCTTCAGCGGTAATGACGGCCCCATCGTGTACGTAAGTAGTAGTACCGCCGAGACGACCTACTGCGGAGAGCCTTATCAAGGTCTCCAGTTGTGGCTCATACCGCTCCCGAGCAGCACTACGCCCGAGCAGCTGACTTGCACGGGTCAACAGGATATTCACCCGTTCATCTCGCCGGACGGCACCGAAGTCGTCTTCTCGAGCACCCGCAACGGGGCGAACAGCGAGCTCTTCACGGTGCCGCTCAGCTCGGCCGGTGACTCCGCCGCCGTCGCGCCTACGGTCGTCTCGGTCGGGAGCAACGTGAGCGACGACACAGAGGATTGTCTTTCAGTCCGACCGCGCCTGTGGCTACTTGCAGCTGTACACGATGACGGACAACGGGACCGCGCCGGCGCCTGTTTTCCAGACGATGTCCGGAGGCAAGCCGACAGGTCAGCAGGCGTGCACCGGCCAAGCGGACGAGAACCCTGCGTTCTCCCCCCAAGCTGACGCGATCACCTACGACCGCCCGGGTCCGAACAGCCAGGACGTCTACGACGCCTACACCGTCTCCATCGAGGACGAGACCACCGCAACTGGCTCGCAGGACGATCTCACCCCGAACTACACGACAGACGAGGAACCCAACTGGGGACCGCTGCAGGTCGGCACGAACGTGCCCGAGGCTCCGTTCACGCTCGCCCTGCCGATCGCGGGCGCGGCCCTGCTCGGTGTGTCGGTGCTGGTACGGCGCAGGCGTCAGGTCGCTCCGTGACCTGAGCGTTTCTTCCTCGCTGGTGCGAAGCGGAGTAACCCTTTCAGAACGACCGCACCGCGAGAGCTCGCGCTCTCAGCGTGAATCTCAATGCTTGGCGTGGTAGATCTCCTCAAGCGGCGCACAGGGATGCCGATCAGGAGTGAGTGGGCGATCCCGATCCAGGCGGCCGAAGAGGATCTCGCGGGCTCTTCATCTCCCCCGGGTTGGTAGCGATCGTCTGTTTGGTGAGCCTCGGTGCGCTGCTCACTCCCACCTGGGCTCGAGGAAGTCGGGTGAGGAGCGGAAACGCCAGCAGGGGGGTCACGGTTGTGCCGACGGCCGTGCTCGCAGATCCTTCTCGTCCGCCCGTCGCCGTGAAGCCGGTCCAGCGCACCGATCGGCGGACTCTTGGCTTCAGGGCTCAAAACGACTTGAACGGCGTGATCACGGCTTCGGGGCGCCAGCTGGAGCTGGACGGCCAGCCATACAACTTCGTCGGAGTGAACGCCTACGAGCTCGCGACCGACTGGGGCGTCAACTATGGATGTGGGCCGATGCTCACCGACGCCCAGCTGGACGCGTTCTTCGCCTCGCTGCGTCCCAACTCGCTGGTACGGTTCTGGGCCTTTGAAGGCTCTATGGCGATCAACATTCAGACCGGGCAGATCGACTGGGCGCCTCTCGATCGCGTCTTCGCAGCGGCCAGCGCGTATCACCAGCGATTGATCGTGTCGCTGACCGACCAGGGTGGCGCATGCGACGGCAACGAATGGTACGACCCGACCTGGTACCTGGGCGGATTCCGCTCGCCACGTGTCGACGTGGAGAATCCCGTCGGGCCCGCCACCCTCATGCCGCTGTCGTATTGGGACTACATGCAGGCGATAGTCGAGCGGTACCGGAATGCACCCGCGCTAGGAATGTGGGAACCGATATCGGAGGCAGAAGCCTCGACCTGCCCGGCTCAGTTCGAGCCGACCGGTTGCGGGGGCCATCAGACCTGTCCCGACGAAGCGGCAGCTGCCCTGGCCCTGCGCTATTTCTTCGATGTCGTCGGTAAGGAGATCCATACCCTTGACCCGGACCACCTCGTGGAGTCGGGACTCCTCGGGAGCGGACAGTGCGGCACACAGGGCCGAGACTACGAATACGTGTCAGCCAGCCCCGGCATCGACGTGCTCTCCTACCACGACTACTACCCGGCGACACAGGTAATGGGAGGAGACCAGTGGAACGGCCTGGCCGTCCGCTTGCAGCAGGCGGCTGCTTTGAACAAGCCCATCATCGCCGGCGAAACCGGGATAGTCGCCGGTCCGGCCGCCGGCTGCCTTTCGCTCGGCCAACGTGCCACAGACTTCGCGAACCGGATCGAGGCGCAGTTGCAGGCGGGAAGCAGCGGTGTGCTCATATGGGACTGGTTCCCGCAACAAACCTCGGACTGCGATCTCCAAACCTACCCTGGAGACCCGCTGCTGACGGTGCTATACAACATCGACGTTAACGGCGTCTGAACAATCGGTAGACCACGCAGCGCGCTCTATGGGAGCTCGGACCTGCGTGCTACCGTCGCCACGTGCGCAATGTGGCCGTGAACGACGTCGAGGCGCGACTGCGGTTGGATGCGAGCACGGAGGGTCTTGCTCTGCGAGCCCCTGATGTTTCCTCAAAGGCGCTCCTCTCACATGGACAGCGCGTCTCGCTATTGGCAGCCCTGTTGTTGCTGGTCGTTTGTGCGGCTCTCTCTCTCGTCGACACGGCCGTCGCCCTCATCGCCATACTCACTCTTACCTATCTCGTCACGACCGCCTATCGTGTGGTTCTCTTCGTCCGCTCGACGCGGTCGGACGTCACCGAACGTGTGACCGATCGCGAGGCACGAGAGGTCCCTGACGAAGAGCTTCCCATCTACACCGTGCTCGTCCCGGCCTACCACGAGCCGGAGGTGATCGGCCATCTAGTGGCACAGATCGGCCAATTCGAATACCCTCCCAGCCGTCTCGATGTCAAACTGCTCCTCGAGGCGGACGACGAGGCGACCATCCAGGCTGTCAAGGAGTCTGGCTGTGGAGACCAGTTCGAGATCGTGCTCGTGCCAGCAGCTGAACCGCGCACCAAGCCGAAGGCTTTGAACTACGGGCTGTCGCTGGCCCGAGGCGAGCTAGTGACGATATTCGACGCAGAAGACGAACCGGATCCGCTGCAGCTGCGCAAAGCGGCTGTCGCTTTGGCACGTCTTGGTCCCGACGTTGCCTGCGTGCAGGCAAAGCTTTCGTACGGCAATCCGAGTCAGAACCTGATCACGAAGTGGTTCATGATCGAGTACGCGATGTGGTTCACATTGCTGCTCCCCGGCCTCGCCTCGCTGCGTGCGCCCATCCCGCTCGGGGGGACGTCGAACCACTTCCGGCGCTGGGCGCTCGAGCTCATGGGGGCTTGGGATCCCTACAACGTGACTGAGGATGCGGACCTCGGCCTGCGCATGTTCCGCGAAGGCTATCAAGTGCGCATCCTCGACTCAGTCACTTACGAGGAGGCGAACAGCGACTTTGTGAACTGGATTCGCCAACGTTCACGTTGGTACAAGGGATACCTGCAGACGCTTCTCGTCCATATGCGCCGGCCACGCGAACTGTACACGGAAATCGGATGGAAGGGCGTGTTCCAGGCGGTGACATTCATCGGGGGCACGCCGGTGCTGGCACTCTTGAACCCGGTCTTCTGGCTGCTCACGGTGCTCTGGTTCATTGGTCATCCCAGTTTTGTCGAGGCGATCTTCCCCGGGCCCGTATATTATGTCGGCCTCGTTTGCTGGGCTTTCGGTAACTTCGTTGTCTGGTACATGACTGTCGTATGTTGCCGGCTCATGGACAAGAGCAACCTGCTCTGGGCCGCCCTCCTTGTGCCCCTGTACTGGGTGATGATGTCCATGGCTGGGATAAAGGCATTCCTTCAGCTCGTCATGACACCCTCCCTATGGGAGAAGACGACCCATGGACTCAACAGGCGCGAACTCGATGGGCTGGGCAACGGCGAGCGCCTTGCACTGACTCTTGATTCGAGCGCGCCGCAGTGAGCGAGCTGGTCACGGGCTCGGTCGCGCTCCTCGAGCAGCCGTCCTCGAAAAGACCCGTCGTCGATGTCCCGGCACCGGTACCGGTTCCAGGGCGCTTGCTTCGAGGGCTCACGAGCGAAGCGTGCCTTACGTTCATTCTCGCTCTCGCCGCCTATATTACGGTCGGGGTCTTGATCGACTTCGTCTACCTGGCTTTCGGGGGCGACGAGGCGTCCCGGCTCGCCGATGCTTTCTACGTCCTTTATGCACTGGACCCGCACCTCGCATCCATCGGGTTTATCTGGAACCCGCTCACATCGGTCGGGGACTTGCCGTTCTTGGTGTTCTGGCCTTTGTGGCACGATCTGGCGTCGCATTCCTTCGCCGCGAGCCTGCAGAGCGCTTTTGCCATGGCAGGTGCGGTATACCAGCTTCGTGCGTCACTGGCGGAGGCCGGCGTGTCGCGGGCGCCGCGACTTGTGCTTACCGCCCTCTTCGCCTTGAACCCCGCCATCGTCTACTACGCAGGCAACGGCATGAGCGAGGCGATGTACCTGTTCACGCTGCTGCTCACGACTCGCTATCTCCTGCGATGGTTACATGACGGTCGCGTTCGTTGGCTGGTCTTGTCGGGGGTGGCGCTCGGGCTCGCCTATCTCGCCCGGAACGAGGCGGCCGGTGCAGCCATATTCGGTGCGGCCGTGGTCGCGATCGTGAGCTTCTCGAGGGCCGGCGGTGCTCGACGGGCTCGGGTCTCAACCGCGATCACGGATATGGCCATCTTCGTCATACCTTTTATGATGAGCTTCTTCGGATGGGCGATCGCGAGTTACGTGATCCTGGGGCAGCCGTTCCCGCAACTCACGTCGCAGTACGGGAACAGCGCACAAATGAGGGTGGCTCCTGGCCCCGAAGAGGGTCCTTTGTTGGCACGGCTCTCGGTCGAGCTTCACGCAGTTCTGGCCTTTGCCCCCCTGCTGCCGATCGTGCTCATCGTTGCACTGCTCACTGCCCGACGGCATCGAGATTTGAGGATGCTCGCTTCCGTCGGGATCCTGGGCGGTGGTCTTGCTTTCGACATGATCGGTTTTCTTACCAACCACATAGGTTGGGCTATGCGTTATTTCATTACTGCTGTGCCGCTTGGGCTCCTACTCGCCGGATGTGCCCTCAGCGGCCTGTCCGTACCGCTTCGAAAACCCGCTGGCGGAGCTTCTCTCGCACGTCGTCCGGCTGATGCTGCGATTGTGAGCGGTCGCGGCAAGGCTGCTCGCATCACACTGGGTTGGGGCGCCGTCGCATCGGTGACGCTCGCGTTGGCTCTCGGGATTCCAGGCATCATTCTCACTGGCCAGGCGATGTTGTTCAACCCGACAATGGAATACGGGACACGCATGGGCTTCGTACTGAATTTGGCAGCTTACCGAGAGCAGCCGAACGAGTTTTCGGGCGTCCAGATCGTCGATCAGTATCTCGAAGGGCTGAACTTGCCAAATGGATCGATCATTATGGACACTTTTGATGCCTGTGGACCTGACATCGTCTTGGATGCATCCGACCCAAAGATCTTCATGATTACGGCCGACCGCGCCTTCAAGAAGACGCTCGCCGCGCCCTTGTTGTTCCACGCCCGCTACTTGCTCGTCGCCCCAGACTCGGGCCTGTGGACACTAGACGCCATCAACTCTGCTTACCCGACGCTATACAACACGGGAGCCGGGTTCGCCCGGCTCGTCCATACCTTCCCAGACGACGTAGTCTGTCCAACGTTCCGGCTTTACCGCGTCTTGGGACAGGGAAGCCCAGCGGCAGGACTTGAAGGTGGCTAGCGGCCGCCGCTGGCAAGCGAAGCTCTGGGCACCGTAGGATGGGGGAAGGTTGCTCATGAGCCCCACTCCGCTTGCCGATCCCGACGAGCACGACGTGCCGGCCGGTCCCGTCCACTTGCCTGTATGGACGGCCGGACAGGACGTCGATGTTGACGCGATCATCGAGAGGTGGGCGGAGGGCACCAACTCGGGGTCAGAGGAGATAGCCGAGACGGTCAGCCGAGCCGCGGCGACGATCGAAGGGTTGCGCCGCGAGCTCCAAGAAGCGAGCACCTGGGTCGAGCGAGTCAACAACGTTGCCGCAAAAGAGGCCGAGATCGGCCGCGTGATCATGCAGGCGCAGGAATTCGCCAAGCGAGCCGCACGCCAAGCAGAGCAGAGGTCGCGGCAGTTTCTCGCCGAGGCCGAGGAGGAAGCGGCAAAGATCGTCAACGCCGCCCGAGCCCATGCCCTGGCGATCATCCAGGAAGCGCAGCGTGCGCCGAGCCTGCCTCCTGATGAGGCAAGCCGGTTGCAGGAGGCTCTGCAGCTGTTCTCCAGAACGAACACCGAGCTGATGAGAGAGCTTCGGCTGCTCTCCGAGGCGCTGGTTCCCCGAGGCGAAGCCGTCTCGACCGGGCATTCTGTTCCCAGCGGGCGTGCCGCTCTCACCGAGCCGAGACCTGACAGAGCGCTCGAGGAAGTTTCCTACCGGGGAAGGGGCGCTCCCTGAAGACGCCCCGAGGCCCTCGTGCCGGCGGCTGTGCTCGGCGGTGTCAGAGGCTGACAGGGAGAAAGCTCGACAGGGCCTGAAAGAGGAAGTACAGGCCGACGGCCCAGATGAGGCCGAGCACGAGGAAGCCCCCGGGAAATCCACCGTAGCGTCGGTAGACACGCCTGTTCACGAGCCCGAGTGCAACGAGGAGCAGGATAGCGAGCAGAATCTCGGGCAGGTGCCCGAGATTCCAGCCACTGGGGGCGTCCGCCCGGATCGCCGCGGTCGAGATCGGTGTCTCGGGCGATTGAGGGTCGATTACCTGCTGTGCGTGTCCGGACGTTGCCGTTGCTTTCACGCCAAGGGGGTCGTAGCGGGCGACCACCACGAGGCGCTGCGAGGCCGAGTACTCAGGATTGCACGTTGTCAACGTCAGCCGATCATCGCCGAAGTTGCCCAGTACAGCGGTGTCACCTGGCGAGACGGCCGTCGGCGGTCGCGCCACGACATACCTGAGCACGCGCCCAGCGAGGGTGGTGAGGTAGATCGGGTTCCCGAGAGCGAGATCTCCCAGACGGTTGAAGGGCGCCCCCCAGGTCGTGCGGTGGCCAGCGATCGCGACGTTGCCGGCATGACCAGGCAGAGGCGTCCCGATGTAGTGCCCCGGACCTTTGGAGAGGTCGCCTTCGGCCGTGCCCTGGACCACGAACTGGTCGAGACCGATCGCGGGGATCTGGAGGCGCGCGATGGCCGATCCTTCCGCTGGGCCCGGCGCGGACGCGTCGGGTGGCAGGAGCGGTAGCGAACCACTATCCGGGCTGCTGGTCGTGGCGGCGGTCCTGGAGGTCGCGCTCGCAACAGCGCCCTGCTCCGTGGCGTGGAATTGGCTTGCCAGCTGGTGCTGCGCCTGGTGCTGCACGAGGCCGGTACCCCACAGCTGCCAGGCCGCAAAGATGATGACAATCACGCCGATATTGCGCACCCAGGTGGATATGGCGATGCCGAGCTTGAGTCGCCGGCTGCGCGTCGCCGCCGGGTGGCGGACGGCCGCAGGCGCGGCACGACGCGCCACTTTCTCTTGTCCCCAGTCCCAGGATCGATTGGGGTCCGACTCCGTCAGGAATTGGGCGGCTGGTTGGGACAGGGCAACCGGCTCCGGGGGAGTCGTGGTCGGCGCAAGCGGGGCCACGCGCACCTCCGGGGCTGCGACCGGGGGCGCAAGGGGTGTGACGTGCGCTTCGGGGGCTGCGAGCGGTGGCACAGGACCTGCGACCGGCGGCTCAGGACCTGCGACCGGCGGCTCAGGACCTGCGAGCGGTGGCACAGGACCTGCGACCGGCAGCACAGGACCTGCGACCGGCGGCGCAAGGGGTGAGCGCGCCTGAGGATATGCGAGCGGCCGCACGGGCTGGCTGCTGGCCGGGTGCGATCCCCGCCTTGCTCCGGCGGCGTTGTTCCTGGCCGACTGCACTATTGCGGCGGCAACCTCAGTCGCGGCAAGTATGACTGCGCCGACGGCGCCTTCGGGTGTCTTGCTCAGCTCGGCCGCATCGAGGATCGCATCCCAGTCGACCTCTGGCGTTCCGCCTTCCGGATCGAGCGCGGCCGCCTCGGCCAGAGCGGCGTTCAAGATCTCCTCGAGGAACTCTCGGCAAAGGTCGAGATGCTTCGTCTGTCTGCGCGGCAAGCCATCGTCTCGAGACCTGTCGGTTCCCGGTTGTGCGGTATATGTGGTCACGGCCCCGCTAACCTCAGATGCTCGTGGCCGGTGCTCTTGAGACACCAGCAGGCAGCCCTCCATGAGCCTGGTTCTGGATCAGCTCACGCGCGAATGTAACCAAAAAACCTCGCTCAGAGGTAAGCGCTTGGTCGAGCCCTCCACCCAAACCGATAGATGACGTTGCACTGTTCGAGCCCGGGAAGCGTACCGTGACACTGGAATCGCTGAGCAGGTACAGCACGACACGTTCGTAACGCGTAGTGCCTGAGCCGGATAGCACCGGCACGATCCAATAGACGACGGACCAGTCTCCGGCTGTCGAGGATTGGAACGACAGCGTCTGACCCTTGATCCCGCCACCCAGGTCCACAGAGGTGACGTCCTTCAAGCTGTAGCCGTGGAACTGGTAACAGGCGAGGACACTGTAGGCGGAGAAGCTCTCGAGGTCGCTGGTGTCGATGACATCGGCGGTGACCGGCAGCCCACCCACCGAGAGGTTGGAGGAGGAAAGGTTACGGTAGTCGTACCTGTTCCACGTCGAGTCCTCGCCGAAATATGTCTTCGCCCAGGTGTACGTGTCGGCGTAATAGGGCATCCAACCTGGGGGAGCGGCGGAACGGACTGACAGCGCGGGCAGCTTTGGCTCGCCGGAGGCATTCGCGACGAGATCGTAGGTGCGCATGTTGAAGTTGGTCACGGCGAGGATTCCACCAGCGAGAGCAACGACAGCTACAGCACAGAAGATGTTCGGAACTGCGAGCACCAATGGGCGTCTCGCTTCCGTCGTGTCTGCAGTCCGCGCTGTCTTGTGCCAAGAAGGCGCTGAAGCAAGGTTGCCGATCGACATGCCGAGCGGCCGTATCAACAAGATCATCGCGAGCACACCGAGACTGAAGGTCACAAGGCCTACGACGGGGTGGAACACACCGATCGCGATGTGCTCTCCCCACTCTTTGCCTGCCCAGAAAATGAACACCAGACGGCCGATGTTGATAACCCAGAGGAGCAGCATCCCCCCGATCAGCCAGAGGGACTTGCGAACGAACGGGCCGCGCACGATAGCGCCAAAGGCAGATCCCACGAGCAGGAAGCCGACCATACCGTTCACCCCGGAACAAGCCGAGACCACGCTTAGCGGGAAGGGATGGCCCGCGTGGCTCACTGTGAAGATCCCGTTCGAAGCCGACTTGGCCACAGGGAGAACACGGGTGACGGCAGCCAAGGCTAGAAGGGTCAGGTTCGTGAAGGAGTTGAGAAGTCTCAGCAACAACAAGGTGTAGGGGAGTGGCCAAGCGAGCAGCAGGTAGGCGATCGGGAGCTTCTGGCGCCAGAAGACGCGTACCCCGAAGACGATCGAGATGACGCCGGCGACGAACACAGGCAGTGAGAGAAGGTCTATACGCCAGACCCAGAACATCGTCGAGAGCTTCGTCGGCAGAAGCAGGTTCATCGCGAGCGCGGCTCCGATGAAGGGAAGACCCACGATGTAATCCACCTGGCGGTCGTAAATGGCGGGTTCAGCACGTGAAGGCGTGCTGCGTACCGCCGCGAGCCCCAGCGCGATGAGAGGAACCAGGCTCACATAGGCAAGTGGCGTCTCGAGACCAGCCTCCTGCAGGAGGGTGACGAGGGAGTAGTTGTAGGCGGCGGCGACGACCGCGATGACGACGGCAAGCTGGATCGTCGTGCGCGTGCGTGGTGAGGCGGTGCGCCATCGAGCCCGCCACTCCTCGGACCACTCCGCCACCGCGGCACGCCAGGACGGGCGGGCAAGGGCGACCATCTCAGCCGAACCGCCCATGGACATAGTCGGCCGTGCGCGGGTCGCGTGGATCGCCGAAGATCTGCTCGGTGGGGCCGGCTTCGATGATGTGGCCAGGTTGACCCTCACCGTCCAAGAGGAAGAGCGCGCAGTTGTCCGAGACGCGTTGGGCCTGCTGCATGTTGTGGGTGACGATGACTATCGTCACGTCCTTGCGGAGCTCGGCGATGGTGTCTTCGATCACGCGAGTCGAGACCGGGTCGAGCGCAGAGCACGGCTCATCCATGAGAAGCACGCGAGGGCGCACGGCAAGGGCCCGGGCTATGCAGAGGCGTTGCTGCTGACCACCGGACAGTGCCGCTCCCGACTCGTTGAGGCGGTTGCGCGTCTCTTTCCACAGACCCGCCCGTTCCAAGCACTCCTTCACGAGGTTGTCCTTGTTCGGTTCCTTGATGCCGGCAAGCGTGAGTCCCGAGAGGACATTCTGAGCGATCGTCATGGCGGGGAAGGGGTTGGGGTGCTGGAACACCATCCCTATTTTCAGCCTGGTTTGCGTGACACTTTGAGCCGGGCCGTAGATGTCGACGCCGTCGAGTTCGACTGAGCCTGCGAGCCGGGCCGACGGCACCAGCTCATGCATCCGGTTCAAGATTCTGAGAAACGTCGACTTCCCGCATCCGGAAGGCCCGATAAGCGCGGTCACCTTGCCTCGCTCCATCCGCATCGACACTCGTTCCAGCACCTTGTTCGATCCGAACCAGGCGCTCACCGAATCAGCGACGAGGGGAGCAGTCCATTCGTCGGGTTGACCCTGAAGAAACGGTGTCTCTGGCAGACCGGCAGCCTGCCCACGCACGTCGATCACGGGACGATCTCCAACCCGAGCCCGATCCGGACGACGACGCCGAGGAAGATGCACCACAGCGATGCAATCAGGACCAACAACCATCGAGATGACTGGAGGCGCCTCGCTCGCAGGGCGAACCAGATGGCGACCACGCCGAGGGCCGGTACCACGAGCGACAACGCCGAGAACATGACGGCCCACTCCAGGCTGCCACGCCCGGGCTCGAAGGCGGCCACCGCCGATTTGTCCGTCACGCCCTTGTCCTTGGGGCGGGCGGCACGGTCCTGAAGCGCGCCGTGAAGGCGGTCGTCAGGTGTCATGACTTACTGCCCGCTCGCGGTAGCTTCCGGCCGTGTCGGCGCAGTCGCCGTAGGCGGCGTTCCGCGAATGCCCCAAAGAAAAGCAATGAGCTCCCAGTGGCGAGGATTGGCCCCGTGGACATGCCCGTGAAAGCGAGCTGGCCGCCACTTGAGCGGCCGTTCCCTCCGGAACTGCGGGTGCCCCCTACGTCGCGGACGGCCGTCGTGGTAGCAGTCGTCATCCGCCTGATCGTTGTGGTGGTGGCGGACCTCAAGGTCGTCGCCGGTGGGGTCGTACTCGAGGTGGTCGTCTTGCTCTTCGTCCCACTATTGCCTTTGCCACTCCTGGGAAACGTGGTCGTCGTGCTGGTGGTGGGGGTTGTCGTCGAGGTGGTGGTCGTCCCGGTAGCGGGGATCGTCGAAGTGGTTGTCGTCGCGGTGGTTGTCGTGCCGGTAGCGGGGATCGTCGTCGAGGTGGTTGTCGTGCCGGTAGCGGGGATCGTCGTCGATGTGGTGGTCGTCCCGGTCGTGGGGATCGTCGAAGTGGTTGTCGTCGAGGTGGTTGTCGTCCCGTTAGCGGGGATCGTCGAAGTGGTTGTCGTCGAGGTGGTTGTCGTCCCGTTAGCGGGGCTCGTCGTCGTGGTGGTGGTCGTCCCGTTAGCGGTGTTCGTCGTCGAGGTGGTGGTCGTCCCGTTAGCGGGGTTCGTCGTCGAGGTGGTGGTCGTCCCGGTAGCGGGGTTCGTCGTCGAGGTGGTCGTTGTCGTGCCGGTCGTGCC
>JBKQMT010000146.1:0-3448 GCA_052146595.1 Acidimicrobiales bacterium | reverse complement strand
GCCTTGACGGTGCCAGGTCCGCCCGCCGTCGGTGGTGGTGAACAGGTCCGGGCCGAAAAGGTAGCCGTCGTTGCGGTTGGCGAACACGATTCGTGTGACGCAACCAGCGGACCCGCAAAGATAAGTGCTTGTTGTCGATAGCGCTAGTCGAGCACCCGGCGTCGGTACTGCTGACCAACTTCGACCGCCAGTGTTTGTGTACCGAATGAGGATGCACGACGGGCAACTAGCTCTACCCTCGCCGAGCACCCAGCCTGTGAGCGGGGATATCCAGGTCGAATCGACCCACCACGTCGTCGTGTTGCTGGCGGCTGCTGTCGTCGTAGACCGGGGGGTCCTCATCGGAAGGCTGGCCGAACTCGTACTGGTCGCCAGCATCACCGTCAGGGTCACCACCGCGACGAGGCCGAGCTTGCGCACCGTTCGCATCATGGCACCGGCCACGGTGGCTCGGGGATCGCGGTACGGGCATGTCGGACCGCTAGTTGACGTGGACCTCGGGAAGCGTATAGTCACAGCGTGATTGGTACCACTCCGAAGGTGGAAATCGACTTCGACAACCCGGTCCCGCTCCACGAACAGGTCGCTGCCGCCATCCGACGGGCCATCGCCGAAGGCGAGGCGAAACCGGGTGAGCGGCTCCCTCCGGCTCGGGACCTGGCGGCTGTGCTCGGAGTCAACTCGAACACGGTCTTCCGCTCGCTTCACACTCTCCGCGACGAGGGCTTGTTGGAGTTCTCCCGCGGCCGCGGCGTGACGGTCACCGGTGCCGCCCCCCAGCGCAGCGTCGTCGTCAAGCAGGCGCGGGAACTGGTCAAGCTGGCCCGCAGGTTCGGCTATGGGCGGGACGAGTTGCTGCAGATAATCGAGCAGGTGCCGTAGGAGCGGTCATGAAGGGTTGTCACCCGTGCGCCGATTGGTGACCTTCGGCTTTGACGCCGAGGTCACGACCGGCGCAGATGAGCTATGTAGGGTCGAGCGCTGGCGCGGTAGCAGGTAACCGGTCGGCTGGGTCCCGACCAGGCCATCGTGGTGGCGTTTCTCAGCTCACCGGCCCGGGACCCGCAGAGGGCCGCCCGACCTACCCCGTTTCCAGCGCCCGCCCGTCGAACCGTGCATGCGGTGCTCTCGCACACGGCTCACCGACGTCGTTCACCGCCGGTATTCGGTCTGCCCCGCCAGGCCCGAAAGGGTCTGGGTGCGACGACGATCCCATTCAAGTCGATGAGGCCGAGACGGTTCGGAGACTGGAAGCAGACAACCGACCAGCCATAGCCTCTGGACCGGTGGTGCCGCTTGGCCACCACGAGTGCCAGATGCTCTATTGCGTGATTCTGAACCTTGTCGAAGTGCCTGGCCGAGTTCCCGAACCGGAAATACCCGGTCCAGCCGCGGAGATACACGTTCATCTCCCCGACGATTTCCTCGATCGGCACCCTCAGGCGGCGGCGGTCCGTGAGTTCACGAAGCTTGTCGCGCGCCCGTTTCATCGCCTTGTCCGAGGGCCAGCGGGCAAGGAAGAGCACATGGCGGTGGCGCGGTGAGCTCGCCCGCACCCAGCGGTGATGGAAGCCGAGAAAATCAAATCCCTCGCCCCCTTCCTCCAGGTGCACGATCCGGGTCTTCGATGCTTTTGGCTCAAGACCGAGATCGGCCAGCATGGCTGTCAGCAGCCCGAGGGCGTGTTCTGCCTGCTGGGCGGTGGCACACATCACTACCAGGTCATCGGCGTACCTCACGAGCTTGCCCACACCCTTCGCGTTCCATTGCCGGTCAAGCCGGTTCAGGTAGACGTTGCAGAGCAGCGGGGAGACAACCCCGCCCTGGGGCGTGCCCGTCACCGCCGAGCGGACCACGCCGTCCTCCATCACCCCGGCACGAAGCATCACACTGAGGAGCTTGAGGACCTGGCGGTCATAAATGCGTTCCTCGACCACTTGCATCAACTTGTCGTGCGGGATCGCCTCGAAGCACGAAGCGATGTCCGTCTCGACAACCCACCGCCTGCCCCGCCATGCCTCGTCAATGAGGACCTGGAGGGCATCGTGCGCCGATCGCTTGGGTCGGAACCCGAAGCTGCATGGCTGAAAGTCGGCTTCGAAGATCGGCTCGATCACCGTCTTCACGGCCGCCTGCACGATGCGGTCGCGAACCGCCGGGATCGACAACGGACGCTGCTCAGCCGAACCGGACTTGGGTATCCACACCCGGCGGGCCGGCAGTGGCCGGTATCGGTGATCCCGAAGGTCCGCCGCCAACTCGTTGAGCAGTCGGGTCACCCCATAACGCTCAATGTCGGCGAGGGTCTTCTGGTCGATGCCAGGGGCGCCGCGATTGCGTCGCACCTGTGCCCATGCGCGCTCTAACACGTCCCTGCGATGGACCTTGTCATAGAGCGCGTGGAACCGTCGTCCGGGGTTGGCCTTGGCCGCCCGGTAAAGCGTTCGTTGCAGGACTTGGACCTTGTCTTGCTCGGCGGGACTAGCCACGAGGGCACTCACCGATCCTTCCCTGCGCCAAAGCGCAATCGACGAAGCAGCGGCCCTTCCCATCACCGGCAGTTGTGTTGTCCGCTCGGCTCGATCGGTACTATGGCCGCCTCCGACTCCCTCCCGGCTCGACACCCACTTCCCGGTGCAGCCGGTTATAGGGCGCGACGCTCCGGCGGCATGGGTCGCAGGCCACCGGGCCGGGGAGGGTCTCCCCAGTTCCCGTCGTCACCATCTGAACGTTCCACGCCCCATACGCCGAGGAGTTCTTCGCGGCTGTGATCCAGGATCTTCACCGCTTCCGTGGCCTTCGCCCCGGATTCCCGGGCTCGGCTCTCCCTGTTCCCCACCCGAGGGCGGGGCCTCTAACGACGCGGCAGGCTTCGCTTGATGCTGCGGACCGCTCAGTTGCTCCCCCCAAAGGGGCCTTTGACACTGGGCTTCGACCCGGCCCGTTTCCAGACCGAGCCGCCAGTCTGCTACCGGGCCTCCTGGCAGCTACCCGGACCGGACTTGCACCGGCAGGCGACGACGAGCTTGTGGTTGTCAGATCAGCTTCTAGGCATCACCTCCAACTGGCTGGGCGCACGAACCGTCGGGGCAAAGGCAGGAAGCACGTCCGAGACCAGGACACGGTTGGGAGGTGGGAGACATGGCTGAGAAGCGTGTCTGGACCGTAGAGATCGTCTTCACCGAAGACGACACGGCGACGCGAGCCGACGCTCGCCTGCGCGGGGCGCCGCACGATCTGCACGGCTGGGGGCGGGCGCGCCGGAACCCGGTCGACCCGGACGTGCCCGCCATCGGGGAGGAGCTAGCGGCTGCTCGGGCCCTCTCGGAACTTTCCCACCATCTCTTGCACCAGGCAGCCGACGCTGTCGAAGCATTCGGGGAAAACCCGTCGACCTGATCCGACCGAGGAACTTCAGAGTCGCTCTGAGGCAGGAGGCCGTGCAGCC
>JBKQMT010000145.1:0-6714 GCA_052146595.1 Acidimicrobiales bacterium | reverse complement strand
TCCTCTCCCCGGCGACGGTGCGTGACACCCTGGTGCAGGCGGTCCTGCCGACGCCGATGTTCGGCTCGCGCTGGCGCTGGAACCTCTCCCGTTCCCTCGTCGCCCCGCGCTACCGGGGGAGCCGGCGGGTCCCGCCCGCCATCCAGCGCATGGAGGCCGACGACCTCATGGCGGCGATTTTCCCGGCGCTCGCCGCCTGCCAGGAGAACGTCTCGGGGCCGATCGAGATCCCCGAGCACCCGGTCGTGCGCCAGACCCTCGACGACTGCTGCACCGAGGCGATGGATCTCGAGGGCCTGACCGCGGTCCTGAGCTCGGTCCGCTCCGGCGAAGTGCGGGCGCACTGTGTGGACACGGTCATCCCCTCCGTGCTCGCCGAAGAGATCTTGAACGGTCGCCCGTACACGTTCCTCGACGACGCGCCGCTCGAGGAGCGCCGCACGCGGGCGGTGGCGACGCGCCGCGGCTTGCCGCTCGAAGCGCGTGATCTCGCCGCGCTCGATCCCGGCGTCGTCGCGAGCATCGTCGAGCAGGCCCGGCCCGAGCTGCGCAATGCGGAGGAGCTGCACGACCTGGTCTGCTCGCTCGTGCTCGCGCCGCCGAGGCAGGAATGGAGCGGGTGGATGGACGCCCTCGTGAGCGCAGGGCGTGCCATGACGTTGGAGCTTCCCGGCGCCGGGGCGCGGTGGGTGGCCGTCGAGTGCCGGGAGCTCGCCGCCGAGCTCGGTGACGGGGGCCGGTTCGTTCCCGACCACAGGCTCGAGACCGGCGGGCCGCGGCCCCCTGCCGTCAGGGAGGACGCCCTCGTCGCCGCCGCCCGCGGCCACCTCGAGATCCTCGGGCCGGTCACCGCCGAGGAGCTGGCGGCCTCGATCGGAACGGGCACGGCCGGAGAGATCCGCTCCGCCCTCGCCCGGCTCGTCGGGGAAGGGTCCGTGCTTGCCTGCCGAATCGCGCAGGCCGGCTCGCCGGGGGACGCGCCCGCCGAGCGGTTCTGCGCCCGCCATCTCCTCGCCCGCATCCACTCGGCGATGCGTGGCGGCTCGCGGCGCTCGGTCGAGGCGGTCAGCCCGCAGCAGTTCATGCGCTTCCTGCTGTCCTGGCAGCACGTCGGGCCGGGACACCGCCTGCTCGGCTCCGGCGGGGTGGTGGAGGTCGTCGAGCAGCTGCAGGGCTACGAGGCCGCCGTCGAGACCTGGGAGTCCTCGATCCTGCCGGCTCGGGTGGCCGGATACCACGCCGCTCTGCTCGACGAATGGTGCGCCCGGGGCGAGGTCTCCTTCGGCCGGCTCACCCTCCGCGTCGCCGACCGCCCGGGTGCCCCAGCGCGCCGCGGCGGCGCGACGCCCTCACCGGCGACGCCGATCAGCCTGTTCCGGCGCGAGGACCTCGACTGGCTGCTGGCGGCTGCCCGGGACGGGGCCGTCCCGGACCCGCCGAGGGTAGGGGCGGCGGCGGAGGTCGTCGAAGCCCTCTGCCGCCACGGCGCCCTGTTCGTGACAGATCTCTGCCAGATGACCGGCCGCATGCCGGGCGAGGTGGCCGAGGCCCTCTGGGACGGGATGGCCCGCGGGCTGCTCACAGCGGACGGTTTCCAGGCGGTGCGGGCGCTGCTCGGCGGGCGCGGGCGCTGGGCGCGGACGCCCTCGTTTCCCGGCCGGGCCGCGCCGCTGCTCGCCGCCCCCGGCCGGTCTCGGCCCGGGCTGCCCCGACCGGGGCGAAGCCGGCCCCGAGTGCGCCCCGCCCTCTCGGGAGGCAGGTGGTCGCTGCTGGGAGACGGGCTCGGATCCGCGGCCCGCGCCCCGGGCGGCGGACGGGGCACCGCCTCCGGCACCCCCGGCCTCGATCACGGGGCCCTGGACCCGGACGAGCTGGCCGAGGCGATCGCAGGACAACTGCTCGCCCGCTGGGGGGTCGTCTTCCGCGATCTGCTCTGGCGTGAGTCGCTGGCGGTCGCCTGGCGCGACGTTCTCTGGGCGCTCCGGCGCCTCGAGGCGCGGGGCGTGGTGCTCGGGGCGCGCTACGTCGCCGGCTTCACCGGCGAGCAGTTCGCCCTGCCTGAGGCAGCCGAGCAGCTGCGAAGCGTCGCCAGGCTCCCCGGCGACGGCGTCGTGGTCCAGCTCTCGGCCGCCGATCCGCTCAATCTGACGGGCGTCATCCTGCCGGGACCCCGGATCCCCGCCCAGCACGCCCGGACGGTCAGTCTCAAGGACGGTGTTCTCGAGCAGCCCGAGGCCGAGCCCGTGGCGCAGCCGGGCGCCCTCCCCGGCTGACGGGACTCGACCGGCCGGCGCCGGCTACGGGGCGGCGCAGGACTGGGCGATCTCGGCCGTGGTGGGCTGGAGGGCAGTCAGGACCGGGGGCGTGGAGGGCGGGTAGAGGGCCGCAACATGGGCCGGCGAGAGCAAGGGGGAAAGCCCGGAGAGGCGGGGCTGGCCACTGAAGGCGGCCTTCAAGAAGGCGACCGTGACCTTCTCGACGATCGGGGCGGCCCGGCCCTGGCCGACATAGGCCGAGAAATGGCTCGCTTCGAGGAGCTTCAGGAAGAATCCGCCCCCGACGTCGTGCAACAGCGTGGCTGCCTGCTGGGGAAGGTTGCAGGCGTCGAGGGCGCTTTGCACGAACAGCAGCGGCGGCGGGCTGGCCGGGGGCGAGTACGTGCCCGACAGCTCCGATCCCGACAGGATGACCACGGCGAAGGGAGGCGTCGCCAGGTCGTCATAGGTCGTGGCGTACTCCTGGTGCGTAGCCTGCGCGTAGACGAGAGCGGCGACGGCCTGGGCGCCGTCGGAGTGTCCGGCAAGGGCGTACTTCCCCTCTTGGACGAGGCCCTTCAGCCAGGGGGCACCGCTCGAGGCCGCCCCGGTGGCGCCGGACTCGACCTCGCCCACGAGATAAGCGATGTCGTAGGGCTCGTTCACCACGTCTGATTCGGCGGTCTCGAGCTGCAAGGGCGTGGCGTTCCCGAGCGAGTTGATCTTGTCGGCGTTCTCGTCGGGGAAGAACGGGGCCACCACGACGAACCCGGCGTTCACCCACGAGACGAGAAGCGGTGTGTAGGTGGCAGGCAAGGTGTCGAATCCATGGGCGAAGACGATGACCGGGTAGGGCCCGCCGCGGTAGTCGGGCTTCTCGCGAACGGTCGGTTGCGTCCTGGAACCGCCGATCGCGGGGTACCAGATCTCGGTGACGAGGGTGCGGGGCAGGGCGTGGCCTCCCGGCGCCGGGTTCACGACGAAGCCGGCGTTCGAGTTCGTGTCCGTCCAGGTGACGGTCCTGAGCCCGATCCCCGATGCCGGCACAGGGGCGGTCGTGGCGGTGGTGGTGGGATGAGAGGTCGCCGTCTTGGCCCCTTTGCCCGGGTTGCCGCCCGAAAGGCTGACGATCCCGACGATGACCGCCACGACGAGAGCCGCCCCGAGCACCACGGCCAGGCGCCGGCGCCAGTAGACCGCCGGCGGGTAGTGCCGGGGCGGCGGACGCCGCAGCGGGGGCCGTTGGCTAGGTCCGCTGGTGCCGCTCACCTGCGGGAATCTACTGTGCCGCTGGCGCGAATGCTCTCCGGGTCGGTGGGGCTGCGCCCGGGCCGTACGCTTTGTCCCTGTTCTCGTTCCTGTCTCGGCCGCCTGAGTTGCCCGGTTCGGGAGCTCCATGAGCCGGCGCCGGCCGCACCTGCAATCCGTCCGTGCCTTGCGGACGTATCTCTTGTGATGCGACGCACGCGCGAACCGGCGAGCGGGCCTTCGGACGAGTCGCTGCTCGCCGGCATGGCGCACGGCGACGAGCGGGCGGGGCTCGTCTTCGTCAGGAGGTACCAGGCGAGGGTGTTCGGGCTGGCCTTCGGGATGGTCGCCGATGCCGCCCTTGCGGAGGACATCGCCCAAGAGGCGCTGATGAGAGCCTGGAGGCACGCGCCTGTCTACGACCCCCGCCGCGGTGCGGTCTCCACCTGGGTGCTCACGATCGCCCGCAACCTCGCCATCGACGCCTTGCGCATGCGCCGGGCGGTGCCGACCGACCCCGACGACCTGATCAACCTCGGGCTCGTGAGCAACGAGGCCTCGCCCGAGGGTGCGGCCGTGAGCAACGACGCCGCTCGTGGGCTCCGTCTCGCGCTCGCTCGCCTCGGTGCCGAGCAGCGCCGGGCCCTCGTGCTGGCGTACTTCTACGGCATGACGGCGGCGGAGATCAGCCAGGCGGAGTCCATCCCTCTCGGCACTGCGAAGACGCGGATCCGCTCGGGCCTGACGAGGCTGCGAGAAACGATGACGAGGGAAGGGAGCCCCCGGTGAGCACTTACGAGACGGGTTCCGGGCCCGAGTGCGGCCGGTACGCGGACGAGCTTGCCGAGCTCGCCCTCGGGATAGCGACGGGCAGGGAGCGGGCCGAGGCGCTCGCCCACCTCCAGCGGTGCTCGAGCTGCCACGCCGAGATGGAGCAGCTCTCCCTCGCCGCCGACTCGATGCTCGAGGTGATACCAGGTGTCGAGCCGCCCCTCGGTTTCGAGGTGAGGCTTGCAGAGCGCCTGGGTGCGGGCCGCGACCCCCGCCAGCTCACGGGACGGCAGCTCTTGGGCCGGCGGCTCACGGGCCTCCAGCTCACAGGCCTCCAGCGCCGCCGGGGGAGGACCCGTTGGCCCGCCCTGGCGTTGGCGTGCCTGACGGCGATCGTCGCCCTCGGGGCAGGCGCCGGCATCGGGTGGCTCGTACGTGGCGGCCAGCCGCCGGCAGTGGCACGCTCGGCCTTCGGCACCGGGCCCGGCGGGCGGGCCTCCACGCGCTCATTGGACTCGGGAGGCCGCGCCCTCGGGTATGTCACCGTCTACTGGGGGGCTGGTTCGGGCCCGAGCTCGAGCAGCCCGAGCTGGCTGTTCATGAGCCTCGAGGCGGGGTCCTGGTCAGGTGAGGCGACCTGCGAGGTGAATCTCGCCGACGGCGCCAAGGTCCTGCTCGGGACCTTCTGGCTCGACCACGGTTACGGAGCCTGGGCCGTCACCCTGCCGTCGGGGACCGGGAGCATCCGTTCCGCCTCGGTCGTGAGCGCCAAGGGCGTCCTCGCCAGCGCCGAGTTTGCACCGGGCACGGCGGCCTCCGGGTCACAGCCGAGCAGGTACTCCGGGCCGGCCGGTAGCTGAGCGCTCGACTCAGCTGGTCAGTCCTGGTCTTCCTCGGCCTCTTCGTTGCTCACGGTCACCGGGTCGTCGAGCAACGCGCCGACCTCGATCGCCTCGACGACGTCCATAGGCGCCTGGTCGTCCTCTTGCTCGTCGTCGTAGTCGATCTCGCTGTCGAGCGACACCGCCTCGGCGGCATCGGGCGCGACGAAGGGGTCGGGCTTTTCAACCACCGGGAGACCGTAGTCGTACGCGTCGCTCATGGTGCCAGTTCTAACAGAATGCCTGCCGCGAACGAACAACCCCAGGGCATCCAGCCAATTGCCGAGGTTCCGCGCGTCGTAAGGCTTCGAGCATCGGGCCTGCTCGGTTGTACAGACGCGCCCTGTGGTTCAGGCAGGCTTTACGGTGCCGATCTTCGCCGGAGTCTGCTTTGCCTTCTTGGCGGCGCGCTTTTCCTTGAGCGACTTGCCGGGCTTCTTGCCCGAGTCTTTCTGTGGCGACTTGTTGGCCACGCCGAACTCCTTTAGCTGCTGTTCACACCCGCAGCTTTCGCTGCGGGTGTGAGGTTTCAGATCGCGCGGACGCTGCTGGCTTGCATGCCCTTTTTGCCCTGGGTGACCTCAAACTCAACCCTCTGGCCCTCGAGCAGCTCGCGGTAGCCCTGCGCCTGAATCTCTGACTGGTGAACGAAGAGGTCCTCGCCGCCGCCGTCGGGTGCAATGAACCCGAAGCCTTTGGTGGCGTTGAACCACTTCACAGTACCTACTGCCATCTCTGGAACTCCTCTTGCTCCACGCACATTAGAGCGGGAGTCCAGTCATGGATACCAGCACAGCACTCAGCCTGCGTGGTGGCGACTGGTGCAACAACGATGATACCCCGTTCCGGCATCAGCGGGTACGGGTTGTCACCAGTCAGGCGGAATGTGCAAGTAGCTGCGGTCCAGCTCTGCGAGGGAACCGCAGCCCAGGAGCCGGAGAGTACGGTCGAGATCCTCGCGGAGCAAGGCGAGGACCCGGCCCACACCGGGCTCGCCGGCAGCCGCGAGCCCGTAGGCCCAGGCACGGCCCACCATGACCGCCCGGGCGCCGAGGGCGACGGCTTTGACCACGTCCTCGCCGCGTCTAAAGCCGCCGTCGACCAAGACCTCCACCTGGGTCCCGACGGCCTCGACGACCTCGCCGAGACAGCGGAGCGCGCCCGGGAGGGAGTCGAGCTGGCGTCCCCCGTGGTTCGAGACGATGACGGCGTCGGCGCCGGCGTCGACGGCGCGCTTGCAATCGTCTCCGGTGATGATGCCCTTCGCGAGGATCGGGCCCCGCCACTGCTCGCGCATCCACGTGAAGTCCTCCCATCTCGGCGGCCTGGCGATCCAGTGGAGAAGCGCGTCCGCAGTCGACATCGCTTGCCCGGGCGGCCCGACGCTGGCGGCGTTGACGAGCTCGAGCTGGAAACGGTCGTGGGCGGCGTCGGCCAGCCACCCGAGCCGCAGGGCGACTTGCGGCGCCATCTTCACGATGGTGGGACGGTCAAGCTTCAGCGGTGGGCTGAGCCTAAGTCGCGCCTCGCGCTCGCGATTGCCGGGAAACTGGGTGTCG
>JBKQMT010000144.1:0-26261 GCA_052146595.1 Acidimicrobiales bacterium | reverse complement strand
GCGTCCCCGACCCGCTCAGCACACGCCCGAAGTCCTCCCGCCAAGCCACCGCGGCACAAAAGGCATAGAAACGGCCGTGTTCACTGGTATCTTGTGAACACGGCCCGCGGCCACCTGTGATGACTATACCGTGGAGGCGAAGGGACTCGAACCCTCGAACCTCCTGACTGCCAGTCAGGCGCTCTACCAACTGAGCTACGCCCCCGAGGAATGAGAGCACTCTACCCGACCTCGGGAGAAGGCGACCCACGGACCGGCGTGGGGACCCCCGGAGCTCATAGACGCGCCAACTAACCTGGTCCCGTGGAGGTGTACGACTTTCGCGAGGTTGAAGAGCGCTGGCAGCGGCGCTGGGACGAGGACGGCACGTACCGCGTCGAGCTGAACGACCCGCGGCCGCCCTACTACGTGCTGTGCATGTACCCCTACCCGAGCGGGCCCGCCCACCAGGGCCATATCCGCAACTACACCTTCGGAGACGTCCTTGTGCGGCACCGCACGATGCAGGGCCACGCCGTGCTGAGCCCGTTCGGCTTCGACTCGTTCGGCCTGCCTGCCGAGAACGCCGCCATAAAGGGAGGAGATCATCCCCGCGTGTACACCGAGGCGCGCATCGCCGAGCTCAAGGCCTCGGTGAAGCGGCTCGGCGCGGTCTACGACTGGCGCCGTGAGCTGCGCAGTCACGACCACGACTACATCAGGTGGAACCAGGTCATCTTCCTCCAGCTCCTCCGAGCCGGCCTCGCCTACCGCGCCGCGGCGCCGGTCAATTGGTGCCCCGGATGCCACACCGTGCTCGCCAACGAGCAGGTCCTCCCCGACGGCACCTGCGAGCGGTCCGGCGACATCGTCGTCCGCCGCAACCTCGAGCAGTGGTTCCTCCGCATCACCAGGTACGCCGAGGAGCTGCTCGACGCCCTCGACGGCATGGACTGGCCCGAGCGCGTGAAGACCATGCAGCGCAACTGGATCGGCCGGTCCGAAGGTGCCCAATTCCGCCTGGTCGTCGTCGGCCGGCCGGAGATCGAGATCGAGGTCTTCACGACACGCCCGGACACGAGCTTCGGCATGACCTACGCCGTGCTCTCACCCGAGCACCCCTTGGTGAGCGAGCTCGTGACCGATGCTCACCGCGCCGCGGTCGCAGAGGTGTGCGCCCGGGCTCAGCAGGCCACCGACATCGAGCGCCAGTCCTCCGAAGGATCCCTCGAGAAACGAGGTGCGTTCACAGGCAGCTACTGCGTGAACCCGTTCAACGACGAGTCGGTGCCGATCTATGTCGCCGATTACGTGCTGATGGGATACGGCACTGGGGCGATCATGGCCGTACCGGCGGAGGACGAGCGTGACTTCGCCTTCGCCGAGGCATACGGACTGCCCGTGGTGCGCACCGTCGAGCCGCCCGATGGTTTCGACGGTGGCGCCTATTCCGGTGACGGGATCAAGATAAACAGCGGCTTTCTCAACGGGCTCGACGTGCGGGCGGCCAAGCGAGCGGCTATCGAGTACCTCGAGGAGCGTGGCATTGGCTCGCGCAAGGTCAACTACCGGCTGCGCGACTGGCTGATCAGCCGCCAGCGCTACTGGGGCTGCCCGATACCGGTGGTCTACTGCCCCACCCACGGGATAGTGCCCGTTCCGGCCGAGGAGCTCCCGATCCTTCTCCCCGAGAATGTCGAGTTCCGCCCGACGGGCGAGTCGCCCCTGCGCTTCGACGAGGAGTTCTTGAAGACGACCTGCCCCATCTGCGGCGGCCCGGCGCTTCGCGAGACGGACACGATGGACACCTTCGTGGACTCGTCGTGGTACTTCCTTCGCTTTTGCAACCCCCGCTACGAGACGGGCCCGGTCGACATCGCCGCCGCCCACCACTACATGCCGGTCGATCAATACATCGGCGGGATCACTCACGCGATCTTGCACTTGCTCTACGCACGTTTCTTCACGCGGGCTCTGGCCGACACCGCGCTCGGCCCGAAGTCGGTCCGCGAACCTTTCGCGCAGTTGTTCTGCCAGGGCATGATCCGCCTCGGCGGTCGGGCGATGTCCAAGTCCAGGGGCAACGTCGTCTCGCCCGACGAGTACTTCGCCAAGGTCGGAGCCGACGCCCTGCGGCTGTTGCACCTCTTCATAGGCCCCCCCGTGGACGACGTCGACTGGAACGCGCAGACCGAGGAGATCCTCGACGGGTGCTCGCGTTACCTGGGCCGGGTGTGGCGCCTGGCCACCGACCCGTCGGCACCCGCCGACCACCACGCTGACGACGGTCCGGCAGGCGGGAGCGAGGAGCTGAGGCGGGCCGTCCACCGCACGATCGCACGCGTGACGGCGGACATCGACCGCTACGGGTTCAACACGGCGGTCGCGGCTTGCATGGAGCTGACCAACACCATCTCCCGCCACATCCGCGCCGGCACCGACCGGGCCGTCGTCGAGGAGTCGATCGACACCCTGCTCGAGCTTCTCGCCCCCTTCGCCCCCCACCTCGCCGCCGAGGCCTACGAGCGCCGACGTGGCGACAACGTCCACACCCGACCGTGGCCGGTCGCAGACCTGCGGCTTCTCACCGACGTGCAGGTGACGATGGTCGTGCAGGTGAACGGCAAGCTGAAGGACCGGATCGAGGTCGCACGCGACATCTCCGAGGAGGCTGCGCTCGAGGCGGCCCTGGCCTCGGCGAAGGTTCGCGAGGCCCTCGGGGGCGCCGCCCCGGCCCGGGTCATCGCCCGTCCCCCGCGCCTCGTCAACCTCGTCTCCTGAACCCCGTCGCCCGGGAGCACCGCCCCACAGGGAGCTCCGCCCGGAAGCCCCCCGCCCGGGAGCACCGCCCCACAGGGAACCCTGCCCCACAGGGAGCACCCCGCCCGGGGAGCCTCAGTCGGCTCCGACCTGGTTGTCCAGAAACGCAGCCCTCGAGGGATAGCGCCGCGCGTTCTCCAAGCGTCTCGTGGCGCTGGCGAGCGACCCGACGGTCTCAGCGCCCAGTTTCTCGAGGTGGGAGACGATGGCCAGGAAGACCTGCGCCGTCGTCAACGCGTCGCCCAGGGCGTGGTGGGGACGGTGCTCGGGAAGCCCCAGGGCGCCCGCCAGCGTTCCGAGCGTCAGGAGCCTCGGGGGCGGTTCGCCGCGCTCGACCATGAGCAGGCGCCCGAGCACGGCGGTGTCGAGCACGGGCTCGCGAAGCCGCACCCCCTGGCGCCGCAGGGCGGCACCGAGGAAGGCCCGCTCCACCGCCGCCGCGTGCGCGACCAGGACCCGTCCTGCCAGCGCCCCGAGCAACGGGAGGATCGCCTCGTCCAGGGGCGGCGCCTCCTCGAGGTCGACGGTACGGATGCCGTGGACGACGACGGAGGACTCCGGCAGGGGCCGGGTGGGCCGGGCGAGGCCGTAGAGGGTGCGACCGGCACCGACGAGCCCGCCGTCGATCGGGACCGCGCCAAAGGAGATGATCTCGTCGCTCCTCGGGTCGAGGCCGCTCAACTCCAGATCGACGACGCAGTAGGGAGCCTCGCGCCACGGCGTGCGGCGGCCCGCCAGGCGCGCCCGGGCGTAGGCGTCAGCAGCGGGCGCCTGCAGACGCCCCCGTGTCCCCCAAAGCCTCACCACACACCGAGGGAGAGATCGTTGGAGATGCGCTGCTGCACGGCGGCCACCGCCCGGAAGGCCTCTTTCAGGTAGGTGCGGGTGAGCGGGCTGAGCTCGGACGGGTCGACGTAGTCGTCGGGCTCCGTCCCCGCCACGAGCTGAGCGGCCTGATGGTCGAGGCGGAGCTCTGAGACGAGCCCGAAGGACTCCGTGAGCGTGTCGGCGTCGGCCCGGGCGAGGACGCCGGCGTCACTGGCGGCGCGCAGCCTCTCCGGAGTCGAGGCACATGTCACCCCGGTCGCCATGCCGGCCCACCTGGCGAGGTTGACGATCGGCAGGGCCCCTCCCTCCTTCAGGTCGAGACGGCCGCGGTGCTCCCCGGAGTGCTCGACGACGAGCCCGCCCAAAAAACCGGTGGGGGGCCGATGCGAGAGGGAGAAACGGGCCAGCATGCGCAACATCGTCGGGTGCTCTCGGGCAGGGCGGAAGGTCTCTGCCAGCATCTCGCCCACCTGGGTCCCGAAGACGGGACGGCTGTCGACGAGGACCGAGGTGAGCACGAGCGCCTTGTCCTGGGTCGGGTCCTCGAGCCAGGACCGACCCGCGCTCTGCCAGGAGTCCAGTGAGCGCACGAAAAGCGGGTCCGAGGCGCTGGCCCGATGGGAGTCCGGGTGGAACCCGCAGGCGACGAGGATGTCGGTCGTGCGCTGGGCGAGGGCGGCGAAATACGGGCGGCAGACCAGGTCCACGTCCAGCGTGGGGCCGTCGCCCTTCAAGAACACGACCGCGCTGTCGAGGTCCGAGCTCGGGAGGGCTTCACGGCGCGCCTGGCTCCCGAGGGCGAGCCAGGCGAAGGGCACCGGGGGCTCCCCTGCCTCGCCGACGGCAAACTCGAGCGCCCGGCGTGTCAACGCGTCAGAGACGATCGAGAACACGGCCGAGATGTCGAGGGGAGCCACGTTGGCGCGGTGCAGGCTCACGATCATCGGTCGCAGATCCGCCGCCACCTCTGCCAGTTCCGCCGGGTCGGCGGCCCGGGCGATGGCCCGGCGAAGAGAGAGCGAGGAGTGGGTCTGGACCTCGACGAGATCGGAGTCGCTGATGACGCCCAGCACGGATCCCGTCGGCGCAAGGACCGGGAAGTGACGGAAACCCCGGTCGAGCATGTCCAAGAGCACCTCTCCTGCCAGACGGTCGGCGGGGACGGTCTCGGCCGGCATCGTCATCGCCTTCGAGACGGGCGCGTCGGGCGAGAGCCCGACGGCGAGCACTCGGGAACGGAGGTCACGATCGGTGAGGATGCCGAGCGACGAGCCGAGCTCGACCACGACCGCGGTCGCCCCGCGGGCGCTCATCAAGCGTGCCGCCTCGCCTATCGGGGTGTCGGGTGTGCAGGTCACCGCCGGCGAGCGGACGAGGGCGCCCACCGGCTGGCTCAGCTGGTCACGGTCCAGCTCGCTCGCCCTTCCCTGGCGGATCCCGTAGCGGTCCTGGAGCAGCGAGCGGGTCACATAACGCAAGGTCGCGGGCTGGCCGAGCAACCGGTAGGCCACGTCCGCCGGGATCCGGTAGGTGAGCGTGTCCTCCGCCGCCCGCGCGGCGAAGCCGGTCGGCAGCCCGGAGAGCATCGAGGCGTGGCCGAACATCTCGCCGATCCCGATCAGGTCGAGCACCCTGCCGTCGTGCACGATCTCGACGGCGCCGGCGCGAATGACGCGGAGGAACTCACTTGGCTGGGCACCTTGGGAGAAGATCTCCGTCCCGGCGAGATGGAACTCGACCTCGGCCGAGGCCGCCGCCCCCTCCACCTCGGCCCGCGCCAAGACGTTGAAAGGTGGGTAGGTGAGGAGGAATTCGACTATCTCGGGCACGGCGCTCACTGGTCATCAGTGTGCCAGGAGATCGCCCCGAAGCCGGGGTCCCCTCGCCCCCCGCAGGCGCCGCCGGCTCGACAAGCAGAGCCGGATTCGTCCCTTGACTTGCACCTGGGCGAAGGTTTTTAATGGTGCGCACCGAATGACGGCTCGGGCCGTTGTGGTGGAGGGGGGCCTCGATGTCGCTCGACGAAGGTGCAGCCACACAGACGAGTGGTATGGATGCGGACGTAGCCAAGCTCCATGAGATGGGCTACGCGCAGGAGCTACACCGGAGGATGGGCGGGTTCTCCAACTTCGCCGTCTCCTTCACGATCATCTCGGTCCTGTCAGGCTGCCTGACGCTTTACTACTTCGGGATGGCCGAGGGCGGCCCCGTCGACATCGTCTGGGGCTGGATCATCGTCGGCATCTTCACGGCCATCGTCGGCCTCGGCATGGCGGAGATCGCCTCCGCCTACCCGACGGCAGGCGGGCTCTACTACTGGTCGGCCAAGCTGGCGAAGGGGAACCCCGGCGCCTGGAGCTGGTTCACGGGCTGGTTCAACCTCCTCGGCCAGGTGGCGATCACGGCCGGCATCGACTACGGGTTCGCCTTCTTCTTCTCGGCGTTCCTCAACATGGTCTTCAACTTCCCGACGACGGCCGGCTGGATCCTCGTCGTCTACGCCGGCATCCTCATAATCCACGGCCTGCTCAACACCTTCGGCGTACGTCTCGTGGCCTTCCTCTCGGACGTGTCGGCCTGGTGGCACATCTTGGGCGTGGCGATCATCGCCCTCGTGCTGATCTTCGCCCCGAGCCACCACGCCTCGGCCTCGTTCGTCTTCACCAAGTTCATCAACCTCTCCGGCTTCGGCTCGAAGTGGTACGTGTTCCTGATCGGCTTCCTGATGGCTCAGTACACCTTCACCGGCTACGACGCCTCGGCGCACATGTCGGAGGAGACGCGCAGCCCCGACCTCGCCGCCCCCCGCGGCATCGTCAGCTCGATCGTGGTCTCGCTCATCGCCGGCTGGATCCTCATCCTCGCCATCACCTTCGTCATCCCGACGAACATGGCCGTGTACACCAAGTACGCCGCCCAGGAGTTCGCCCCGGTCCTCATCTGGTCAGACGCCATCGGCCGCCACGGCGCCGAGCTCTTGCTCGTGATCGCCTTCATGGCCCAGGCCTATTGCGGCATGGCGTCGGTGACGGCGAACTCCCGGATGCTGTACGCCTTCAGCCGGGACGGGGCCGTGCCGGGCCACAGGCTCTGGCACCAGATCAACCCGCGCACACGGACGCCCACGAACGGCATCTGGTTCTGCGTCGTGTTCGCCTTCCTCCTCGCCGTCCCCTCCCTGTGGAGCGGCGTCGCCTACGCCGCTGTCACCTCGATTGCCACGATCGGCCTCTACATCGCCTACATCCTGCCGACGGTGCTGCGCCGCATGCAGGGGGCGAGCTTCAAGGGGGGCCGCTGGAGCCTCGGCCGCTGGAGCCCGCTCGTCGGCTGGGTGGGCATCATCTGGGTGGTCTTCATCGCCATCTTGTTCATGCTTCCCGAGTTCAGCCCGATCAACCGCGACACGTTCAACTACGCCCCGATCGCCGTCGGCGTGGTGCTCCTGTTCTCGGGCGGCTACTGGCTCCTGTCGGCCCACAAGTGGTTCACCGGCCCGAAGGTCCAAGGCTCCGAGGAGGAGCTGAAGGCCATAGAAGCCGGCCTCAACCGGGCCGGCCACAGGACGGGGGGAGTCGCTTGAGCGAAGCTGCGCCCGCCCTCAGCGTGGACCAGCTGGCGGCGCTCGTCGCTTCTCGCGAGATCGACACGGTGGTCGTGGGGATCACCGACATGCAGGGACGGCTGCAGGGGAAGCGCTTTGCCGCCGCCCACTTCTTAGAAGACGTCATGACCGGCGGCACCGAGGGCTGCAACTACCTGCTGGCGGTCGACGTCGAGATGAACACCGTCCTCGGCTACGCCATGTCGTCGTGGGACCGCGGCTACGGCGACTTCGTCATGGTGCCCGACGTCTCGAGCCTGCGCCTGCTCCCCTGGCACGCCGGCACCGCCTTTTGCGTGGCGGACCTGCAATGGGCCGACGGCAGCCCGGTCGTGGCCTCCCCGCGCCAGATCCTCCAGCGCCAGTCCGAGCGCCTCGCGGCCCACGGCTGGCACGCCCTTGCCGCCACCGAGCTCGAGTTCATCGTCCTCAACGACACCTTCGAGCAGGCCTGGGCGTCCGGCTACCGGTCCTTGACCCCGGCCAACCTCTACAACGTCGACTACTCGCTCCTCGGCACCGGCCGGGTGGAGCCGCTGCTGCGGCGGATCCGAAACGAGATGGGCGAGGCCGGCATGTGGGTCGAGTCGGCAAAAGGCGAGTGCAACTACGGCCAGCACGAGATCGCCTTCCGCTACACCGGGCTCGTCGAGAAGGCGGACGAGCACTCGCTGTTCAAGATGGGCGCCAAGGAGATCGCCGGTCAGGAGGGCTACAGCCTGACCTTCATGGCGAAGTTCGACGCCCGCGAGGGCAACTCCTGCCATGTGCACATCTCGCTCAGGGACGACTCGGACCGGCCCGTGTTCTCCGACGGCTCGCACGGCTTCTCAGAGGTCTTCGAGCAATTCATCGCAGGTCTGCTCGCCACGTTGCCGGAGCTGACGCTGTTCGTGGCACCGAACATCAACAGCTACAAGCGTTTCGTGCGGGGATCGTTCGCCCCGACGGCGCTGGCCTGGGGCCGTGACAACCGCACCTGCGCCCTTCGTGTCATCGGCCACCAGCCAAAGGCGCTCCGCGTCGAGTGCCGGGTGCCCGGCGGGGACGTGAACCCCTACCTGGCGCTCTCCGCCATGGTCGCCGGCGGCCTGTACGGGATCGAGGAGGGCCTCGAGCTCGAGCCCGAGTTCACCGGCAACGCCTACGAGTCGGACAAGCCGCGGCTGCCGACCACGATGCGGGAGGCGGCCGACCTGTTCGCGGCGAGCCAGGTCGCCCGCAAGGCCTTCAGCGACGACGTCGTCGCCCATTACTCCAACATGGCGCGCGTCGAGCTCGAGGCCTTCGAATCGGCCGTCACCGACTGGGAGCGCTACCGAGGCTTCGAACGCCTGTGAGCACCAAGCGCGCCGTCGTCAACCCCGCCACCGAGGAGATCATCGCCAGCGTCGACCAGGTCGAGGCCGAAGAGGCCGACGAGGCGATCGCCCGCGCGGCGAGCGTGCTCCCGGCCTGGAGGGCCGTGTCGCCGGGCGACCGCGCCCGGCTGCTCCGCCGCTTCGCCGAGGCGGTGGACGGGGCCAACGAGGAGCTGGCACGACTCGAGGTGGCCAACTCCGGCCACACGATCTCGAACGCTCGCTGGGAGGCGGGCAATGTCCGCGACGTGCTCGCCTACTACGCCGGGGCGCCGGAGCGGCTCTTCGGGCGCCAGATCCCCGTGCCCGGCGGCGTCGACGTCACCTTCCGGGAGCCGATCGGCGTCGTCGGGATCATCGTGCCCTGGAACTTCCCCATGCCGATCGCCTCCTGGGGCTTCGGCCCGGCGCTCGCCGCGGGCAACACGGTCGTGTTGAAACCGGCCGACCTGACGCCGCTCACGGCCATCCGCCTCGGCGAGCTCGCCCTCGAGGCCGGCCTACCCGAGCACGTCTTCCAGGTCCTGCCGGGGCGTGGCTCGGTGATCGGCTGGCGCTTTGTGACCCATCCGGCGGTGGGCAAGGTCTGCTTCACGGGCTCGACCGAGGTCGGCCAGAAGATCATGGCCGGGTGCGCCGAGCAGGTGAAGCGGGTCACCCTCGAGCTCGGCGGCAAGAGCGCCAACATCGTCTTCGCCGACGCCGACATCGAGGCCGCGGCCGCGGCCGCCCCCTACGCCGTGTTCGACAACGCCGGCCAGGACTGCTGCGCCCGCTCCCGCATCCTGGTGCAGGCGAGCGCCTACGAGGCTTTCATGGAGCGCTTCGAGCAGGCGGTCAAGGCCGTCCGGGTGATCGACCCTTCCGACGAGCGCAGCGAGATGGGGCCGCTCATCAGCGCCGAGCAACGCGCCGCCGTCTCCACCTTCGTGCCCGAGGGGGCGCCGGTGGCGTTCCGGGGCATCGCCCCCGAGGGCGCCGGGTACTGGTTTCCCCCGACCGTGCTCGCGCCGGTGCCGCCCTCCTCGCCGGCGGTGCGCGAGGAGATCTTCGGCCCGGTCGTCGTGGTCGTGCCCTTCGAGGACGAGGCGGACGCGATCCGCGTCGCCAACGACACCCCCTACGGGCTCTCGGGCTCGATCTGGACCCGTGACCTCGGGCGGGCGTTCCGGGTCGCCCGGGCGGTCGAGACCGGCACCTTGTCGGTCAACTCGAACTCGTCCGTGCGCTACTGGACGCCCTTCGGCGGCTTCAAGCGCTCCGGCATCGGCCGCGAGCTCGGGCCGGACGCCCTCGAGGCGTTCACCGAGCTGAAAAACGTGTTCCTCGCCACCGGCGCCTCCTAACCTCAGTCCGGCTCTGTTCCACCACACACGATCGGAGGATCTCCATGCCCGGAAGGCTCGAGGGGAAGGTGGCTGTCATCACGGGGGCGGCGAGCGGGATCGGCCGGGCGAGCGCCGTCCGTTTCGCCCGCGAGGGAGCCCACGTCGTCGTCGCCGACCTCGCCGCGGACCCGGGCCGCGCCGTGGCAGAGGAGATCGGCGGGCTCTACGTGCACGCCGAGGTGACCGATCCCGCCAGCGTGGCCGAGATGTACGCGGCGGCCCTGGCGCGCTTCGGCACGCTCGACATCTGCTTCAACAACGCCGGCATCTCACCTCCCGACGACGACTCGATCCTCGAGACCGAGCTCGACGCCTGGCGCCGCGTGCAGGAGGTGAACCTGACGAGCGTCTACCTGTGCTGCAAGGCGGCGATCCCGATCCTGTTGGAGCACGGCGGCGGGAGCATCATCAACACGGCGTCGTTTGTCGCCCTCGTCGGCGCGGCGACCTCGCAGATCTCCTACACCGCCTCCAAGGGCGGGGTGCTGGCGATGTCGCGCGAACTCGGCGTGCAGTTCGCCCGCCAGTCGATCCGCGTGAACGCCCTCTGCCCGGGCCCGGTGAACACGCCGCTTCTGCGGGAGCTTTTCGCCAAGGACGCCGAGCGCGCCGCCCGACGGCTCGTGCACGTCCCCATGGGGCGATTCGCCGAACCTGAGGAGATCGCCGCCGCGGCCTGTTTCCTCGCCTCCGACGACGCCTCGTTCGTCACCGCCAGCACCTTCCTCGTCGACGGCGGCATCACCGCCGCCTACGTGACGCCCCTTTGATGGACGACGGCTCCGACGACGCCGCCGTAGCCGGCGCCCTTCCCGTCATCGGGGTCACCGCCTACGACGAGCAGGCCTCGTGGGGCCATTGGCAGACGCAGGCGTCCCTGGTGCCCTCGGCCTACGTGCGCTTGCTCGCCGAGGCGGGCGCGAGCCCGGTCATCCTCCCGGTCCAAGAAGAGCGCGTCCCCGCCGTCGAGGCGCTCGTCCGGCGCCTCGACGGCCTCATGCTCACCGGCGGCCCCGACGTCGACCCGGCACGCTACGGCGCCAAGGCGCATCCCCGCTCCCAGCCCCCCCGCACCGAGCGCGACGAGAGCGAGATCGCCCTCCTCGGCGCCGCCGAGCGCTGCGGCCTGCCGGTGCTGGCGATCTGCCGGGGGATGCAGCTGTTGAACGTCGCCCACGGCGGCACGCTCGTCCAGCACCTGCCCGAGGTCGTCGGTCACGAGGAGCACAACCCGACCCCGGGTGCCTTCTCCAGGCATCAGGTCCTCATCGAGCCGGGGAGCGCGCTCCACGCCGCCGCCAGGTGGGACGCCCGCGAGGTGCCGACGCATCATCATCAGGGCATCGGTCGCCTCGCCGGCGACCTGCGCGCCGTCGCCTGGGCCGAGGACGGCACGATCGAGGGGATCGAGGAACCCTCCAAGCCGTTCGTGATCGGCGTGCAGTGGCACCCCGAGGCGGACGACAACCCGTCCCTGTTCGAGGCCCTCGTCCGGGCGGCGGCCGAGGTGCTGGCCGGCCGCCAACACGCCGACAGCAAGGACGCCGAGGGGTAGGACGAGGCGGCGACCGGGGCCGGCCCGGCTCGCACGGCCGGGCTCAGACCTTGACCTCGCGCAGCTTGCCGTTGCCGACGTCGTAGACGAAGGCGCGCACCGAGTCCTTGTTCGGGATGAACGGGCTCGCCTTGATGCGGGCGACCGACTGGCGCAGGTCCTCGTCGAGATCCCCGAAGGACTCGGCGGACCAGGGCGGCTTGATGCCGACCTCTTGCTGGATCTGGTGCCTGAACTGGTCGTCGCTAAAGGTGAGCATGCCGCAGTCGCTGTGGTGGATGAGGATGATCTCCTCCGTGCCGAGCAGCCGCTGGGAGATCGCCAGCGAGCGGATCCCGTCGTCGGTGACGACGCCTCCGGCGTTGCGTATGACATGGGCGTCGCCCTCTTCGAGCCCGAGCACGGCGTAAGGGCTCAGCCTGGCGTCCATGCAGGCCAGGACGGCCACCTTCTTGCCCGGAGGCAGGGGCAGATGCCCCTTGTCGAACGAGGCGGCGTAGGCCTCGTTGTTGCGCAGCAGCTCGTCGGTGACGCTCATCGCAGTTCCCCCTTCGTCCAGCGAATGATGACTTATGTCATCCGCTTTGGAAACTTAGCGCAACGCCACGCGCTCCCGCGCCCGCTTCCGGTCGCAGGAGCCGAGCCGCCGGCGGGGCCTCTGGCGTCACCGGCCTTCTAATGGCCGCGCAGGTAGCGCTCGAGCTCGGCGGCGATCTCGTCCCCGGAAGGGACCGCCCTGTCGTCGAAGTCGACTGGCGCGCTCTCCTCGAGCTCGTCGACCTGCTGCTCGAGCTGGCGGACCATCGCCTGGTGGTCGCCACTTTGGGCGATGAGCTCGTCGATCTTCGCTCGTGCCGCTTCGGCCGCTTCGGCGAGGGGCCCCGTCTCGATCACGAGCCCGGACAGGCCGGCGAGGCCCTCCAGCAGGGCGAGCGAGGCGGCGGGAAACGGCATGGCGGCGACGTAGTGCGGCACCCGTGCCCACAACCCGACCGCGGGGATGCCCCGGTTCGTGCAACTGCGCTCGATGACCGCCTCGATCCCGGCCGGGACCTCGATGCTCCCTGCGACGAACCCGACCTGTTTGGCCAGCTGGCCGTCGGAGGCCGTCGCCGCCAGCTTCACCGGGCGGGTGTGCGGGGCCCCGGCGGGAAAGCCGCCCAAGCCCACCATGAGGCGGACGTCGAGCGCCGTGGCGAGCTCGCCGACGGCATCGGCGAAGCTCTGCCAGCGCATGTCGGGCTCGGGACCGACAAGCATGGCGACGCCCGCTCCGAGGGAATCGGTCCCGACGCGAAGTGCCACTTGTGGCCACTCGAGCTCTTCGTTGATCCCGTCGGCGATCGTGAGCTTCGGGCGGCGGGCGCGCTGGTCGAGCAGCTCCTCGGTGTCGAACAAAGCGAAGATCCGAGTGTCGATACCGTCCAGCAGGCTCGTCATGGCGGTGGCACCGGCGAGGCCGGCGTCGACCCAGCCCTCGAGCGCCACCACGAGCACGGGCGAGGGCGGTGCCGGCTCCTCCCTCAGCCGGTAGAGGGACGACGGCTCAGTCACTGGTTCCCCCTTCCACGTCGCTGAGTTGCATAACCGCAGGTTATCCGGCGGCTGCTCGCCACCGGGGGCTGAGACCGGCTCAGAGGGCCAGGGACTCCCCGCCGTCGACGACGATCCTCGCGCCGTTCAGGTTGCCCGCCGCCTGCGAGCAGAGAAAAGCCACGACCTTGCCGAAGTCGGCCGGGTCGCCCATGGGCCGCCCGCCAGCGGTGGCGCCGAGCTCGATCATGCGATCCGTGGCGTGATAGCCGGGACAGGCGAGGTTGAGCGTGACCCCCGTGCCGCGCAGGTCCGCCGCCGCCGTCTTCGCCCAGGCCCACAACCCCGTGCGGGCGGTGTTGGACAGCGCCAGTGTCGGATTGGCCTGCGTGATGGTCGACGAGGCGATGCAGCAGATGCGGCCCCAGCCCGCCTCGCGCAGATGGGGCAGTGCCGCCCGCACGAAGCGGACGCTCGTGAGCAGGTTCGCCTGCACCGCCTTCAGTATCGCCTCGTCGTCGACCTCGAGCGCACCCGCGGGCGGGGGGCCGCCGGCGTTCGGGACGACGACGTCGAGGCGGCCGAAGCGCTCGAGCGCCACCTTGACGAGATGCTCCGGCGTCGCCGGCTCGGTCACGTCCGCCTGCACGGCGACGACGTCGGCGCCGCGGGAGCGCAGAGCCGCCTCGGTCCGCGCCAGCGCCTCGCCGCCCCGGCCACAGATCACGACGCGGGCGCCCTCATCGGCAAGAGCGTCGGCGGCGGCGCGCCCGAGACCCTTGGACGACGCCGCCACGACAGCAACTCGTCCCTCGAGACCTAGATCCACGGTTCACCTTCTCTTTCTCTTTCCCTGACCCGCTCTTGTCTGGCCCGGCACCTCGAGCGGGCGACCGGTTCCTTCGCCTGCCCGCTGGGCCGCCGGACAGCCGGGCGCGGCACGGCTTCAGGCCTCGACCACAGCCAAGTCGTGGTCGGCCCTGTTGCAGGCGAGGGGACCGTCCTCGGTGGCGATGACGATGTCCTCGATGCGGGCACCGAAACGGCCCTCGAGGTAGATGCCCGGCTCGACCGAAAAGGCGTGGCCGGCGACGATGGGCGTCGTGTTCCCCGCCACCATGTAGGGGTCCTCGTGCTCCTCGATCCCGATCCCGTGGCCGATGCGGTGGATGAAGGCCGGCCCGTAGCCGGCGGCGGTGATCAGCTCGCGCCCGGCGCCGTCGACCTGCTCGCAGGCGGTGCCGACCTGAGCGGCGGCGACAGCGGCGCCCTGGGCGAGGCGCAGCACCTCGTAGAGCTCGGCGAATTCCGCCTCCGGCTCGCCGGTGACCAGGGTGCGGGTGATGTCCGAGCAGTAGCCGATCCCTCCGGCGAAGCGGAGGGAGCCGCCGAAGTCGCACACGACCACCTCGCCCGGGCCGATCAAGCGCCGGCCGGGCTCGTGGTGCGGGCTGGCCGAGTTCGGGCCGCTCCCGACGATGGAGAAGTTAACACGGTCATGGCCGCTCTCGCGCAGGCGCCGTGAGATCTCGGCCGAGACCTCCGCCTCGCTCCTGCCGACGAGGGCTATCTCCCCGCCCAAAAGCGCCCCGGCGACGGCGTCGGCGGCTGCGCCGGCGGCGCTGAGGGCTGCGACCTCCTGGGCGTCTTTGACCGCCCGCAGAGGACCGACGACCTCTCTCGCGCTGCGCCAGTGCGCCCCCGGGATCGAGCGCTCGAGCTCCAGCAGGTGCGCCGCCCAGCACCGGTCCGAGACCGCGAGCCGCCTCCGTTTGCCGACCAGTGCCGCCACCACCTCGGCGGGCCGCTCGTGCTCCGACCAGGGGCGCATCTCGAAAAGGCGCCCGTCGTGGGCCACGCGCGGGGCCTCGAGCGCCGGGACCACCAGGGTCGCCTGGTCGTCGGCGGGCAGCACGAGCATCGTCAGGCGCTCGAGGGCCATGGCCTCGTAGCCCGTCAGCCAGGGAAGGTCGGCGCCGAGGGAGAGGAGGAGGGCGTCGACCTCCATCTCCCTCATACGGTCCCGCACCCGGGAGAACCGCGCCGCCCTGGCGAGAGGGCCATCGATCGCAGCTTCGAGCGGGCTGCCGATGCTCATGTGACCTCGGCGGCGGTGACCGCCCGCTTTGCGTGGTAGCTGGAACGGGTGAGGGGCGAGGCCTCGACATAGGAGATGCCCATCGCCCGAGCCGCCACCGCCAGCTCCTCGAACTCGGCCGGGCTCCACCAGCGGGCGACGGGCAGGTGGGCGGCGCTCGGGCGCAGGTACTGGCCGAGGGTGACGATCTCGACCCCCACGGCACGAAGATCGGCCAGTGCCCCTATGACCTCGCTCGCCGTCTCGCCCATGCCGAGGATGATGCCCGACTTGGTCTTCAGCCCGGCCGAGGCCGACCGCGCCAGCACCGACAGGCTGCGGGCGTAGGAGGCCGAGGGCCGCACGGCGCGCTGGAGCCGGTTGACGGTCTCGAGGTTGTGGTTGAGCACGTCGGGGCGGGCGTCGAAGATGATCCCGAGGGCGGCGTCGTCCCCCTTGCAGTCGGGGATGAGCACCTCGACCGTCGTGCCGGGACTGCGGCGGCGGATCGCCCCGATCGTCTCGGCGAAGGCGAGCGCCCCGCCGTCGGCGAGGTCGTCGCGGGCCACGGCCGTGACGACGGCGTGCGACAGCCTCATGCGGGCCACCGCCTCGGCGACGCGCTCGGGCTCGTCAGGGTCGAGCGCCAGGGGCCGCCTCGTGTCGATGAGGCAGAAGCCGCAGGCTCTCGTGCAGCGTTCGCCGTTGATCATGAAGGTCGCCGTGCCGTCGGCCCAGCACTCGAAGATGTTCGGGCACCCGGCTTCCTCGCAGACCGTCACGAGGGACAGCTCGCGCATCGTCGCCCGGAGCCGGACCATCTCCGGGCCGATCCGGGCCTCGGCCCTGGCCCACTCGGGCTTGCGGCTCGAGATCGCCAAGCCGCCCGCCGGGTCCACTCCCGCGTCGATGAGCCGGCGGTCCAGTGCCCGAACGGGCGAGCTCGGGTCGGCGACGACCGACGGCGACGCGGTCCGGGCGGGCCCCGGCCACCACGACGAGTCCTGGCGCTCGACCGTCGCCCCCGGCGCGAGCTGGTCCGGTGCCCGGCGCACGATGGCGTCTACGACCTCGCTCATGGATACCTTCACGCCCTCGGCGGCCATCGAGGTGACCCCGAGCTCGGTGATGCCGCAGGGGACGATGTGGCCGAACATGGAAAGGTCGGGCCCCACGTTGAGGGCGAAGCCGTGCATCGACCGACCCCGGTCGATCCTCACCCCGACGGCGCAGATCTTCCTCGGTTCGGGACCGTCGGGATCGATCCAGACCCCGGGGTAGCCGATGAGGCGCCCGGCGCCGCTGACCCCCAGCTCGCCGATGGCGTCGATGACGAGCTGCTCGATGGCGTGAACATGTGCCGGCACGGCGCCCATGCCGAGGCGGACGTTCAAGATGGGGTAGCCGACCAGCTGACCGGGGCCGTGGTAGGTGACGTCGCCGCCGCGGTCCGCCTGCGCCAGCTCGGCGCCGACCGACTCCGGGTCCACGAGGACGTGCTCGGCCTTGGCGCGCACGCCCAGGGTGTAGACGTGCGGGTGCTCGAGGAGGAGCAGGTACTCCCCCTCCCGGCCCGTGCACAGGGCCTGCTGGAGGACATGGGCGTCCCGGTACCGGACGCGCCCGAGCCAGCGGACGCGCAGCTCGCGCCCGACCGAGCTCAAAGCTCGGCCTGCCAGTCGCGCGACTCGATCGCCCCGGCGAGGGCGTGCAGGAACGCCGATGCGTACGCCCCGTCGACGGCGCGGTGGTCGAAGGAGAGGGCGAGCATTCCCACCGAGTGGATCCCGACCGCCTCGGTCCCGTCGGGCGCGGTGATCACCACGGGACGCCGCTTGACCCCGTCGGTCGAGAGGATGGCCACCTGGGGCTGGTTGATGATCGGCGCCGTCAGGAACGTGCCGAACGGGCCGGGGTTGGTGATGGTGAAGGTCCCGCCCACGACGTCGTCGGCCGAGAGCCGGCGCGTGCGGGCGCGCTCGGCGAGCTCGGCCATGGCGCGGGCGAGGCCCCTCAGCGACTGGTTCTCGGCGTTGCGGACGACGGGGACGATGAGCCCGCGCTGGTCGAGGTCGACGGCGATGCCGAGGTTTACGTCGCGGTGGACGACGAGGGCGTCCTCACCGACCGACGCGTTCAGCTGCGGGAAGTCGTGCAGCGTCTCGACAACGGCCCGGGCGACGAAGGGGAGATAGGTGAGACCGATCCCCTCCTCCTCGCGAAAGCGGGCCTTGTGGGCGCTGCGCACCCGCTCGATCCCCTCGAAGTCGGCCTCGATGACGACGAGGGTGTGAGCCGAGGTCGCCTTGGAGCGGACCATGTGCTCGGCGGTGAGGCGGCGGATCTTCGTGAAGGGCACGACCTCGTCCCGCGGGCCGGCGACGGGCGTGTACGACGGGCCGGCCGCCTCCGAACCCACCGTCGGCGCGCCCACCGTCGGCGCGCCGACAGGGGACAATGACGCTGACGGTGCCGAAACGGCACCAGCCGTCGCCGGCGCTAGGCCCGCCGCGCCTGCAGCAGCGCGGCGGTCGATGTAGGCGAGCACGTCGGCGCGCGTGACCCGGCCACCCTTGCCCGTGCCGGTGATCTCGCTCGGATCGATGTCGTGCTCGGAGACGAGCTGGCGGACGACCGGGGACAGCACCATGCCCTTCCCGTTCGCCTCGGTCCCCTCGGACCCGGACGGCGCTTGCGAGCCGGGCGCAAGCCTCTCGGACAGCTCGGCCTCCTGCGCCGACGGCGCCGCCGCCAGCACCGCCTCGGCCGCCGGCGGCAGGTCGGCCTGGGCGGGGACAGCAACGGCAGCAGCGGGAGCGGCGGCAGCCGGAGCGGGGGCAACAGCGGCGGCAGCGGCAGCAGCGGCGGCGCCAGCAGCGGCGGCTGGGGCGGCCACCGCGGGAGCGGCGGCACCGGCGGCAGCGCCAGCAGCGGCGGCCGAGGGCACGGCTTCGGTCACGACGGCGAGTCTGGTGCCGACGTCGACCGTCGCCCCCTCGGGCACGAGGATCTCCGAGACGTGGCCCGAGAAGGGCGAGGGAACGTCGGAGTCGACCTTGTCGGTGGACACCTCGAAGAGCGGCTCGTCCTGGACGACGGCGTCTCCCACTTTCTTCAGCCAGCGGATGATCGTCCCCTCGGTGACCGTCTCGCCCAGCTGCGGCATGGTGATGTCAGCCAACGTGAAGCCCCCTTCCCGTAAGGGCCAGAACGGTCTCCCCGAAGGTCTCGGAGAGAGTCGGATGTGGTTGTATGAACCGCGAGATCTCGTCGGGCGTGGCTTCCCAGTTCACCGACAGGTAGGCCTGCCCGAGCTGCTCTGTCACCCACGGGCCGGCCATGTGCACCCCGATGAGGCGTCCGGCACGCCCGTCCGGGCCCTTCTCGCATATGACCTTCACGAGGCCGTCGGTCTCGCCGAGGATGCGGGCGCGGCTGTTGCCGCCGAACGGGTCCCGTTTCGTGACGATCTCCACGCCGGCCTCGAGTGCGGCCTGCTCGGTCATCCCGACGAAGGCCACCTCCGGATGGCAGTAGATGGCCCACGGCACCTTGCCGTAGTCGACGGGCACGGCCCGCTCCCCGAGCATCTGCTTGACGGCCAGGATCGCCTCGGCAAAAGCGACATGGGCCAGCTGAGGCGTCGCGACCAGGTCACCGATGGCGAAGACGCCCTCGGCGCCGGTGTGCATCCACTCGTCCACCCGGACATAGCCGCGCTCGTCGATCTCGACCCCTGTCCCCTCGGCGAGCAGCCCGTCGGAAAGCGGGCCCCTGCCGATCGACATCAGGATCGTCTCGACCTCCAGCTTCTCCCCGTCCGCGAACACGACCGAGGTGTGCTCGCCCTCGGGCTCGTGCCCGGTGACGCTGACGCCGGTTCGCACGGTGATCCCCCGCTTGGTGAAGGAGCGGACGATGACGTTGGCCACGTCCTGGTCGCAGCCGGGGAGGATCTTGGGCAGCGCCTCGAGGAGCGTGACCCGCACCCCGAGATCCGAGAGCATCGAGGCGAACTCGCAACCGATGGCCCCGGCACCGATCACGGCCACCGAGCGCGGCAGCTGGCGCAGGTCCAGCAGCTCGTCAGAGGTCAGGACATAGCGCCCGTCCACCTCGAAACCGGGAAGCGTCCGCGGGACCGAGCCCGAGGCGAGCACGACGTTGCTCCCCGCCAGCTTGCTCAGCGCTCCGTCGGCCCCCGTGACCTCGACGGTCTTGCCGGGGAGGAGGCGGCCGACCCCGGGCACGATCGTGACCTTGCGCTGGCGCATCAGGCCCGAGAGCCCTTTGAAAAGCTGGTCGACGACCTGGTTCTTCCGGTCCTGGCTGATGGAGAACTCGAGGGAAGGCTGGCTGGCGTGGACGCCGAACTCCTTCGCCCCCTCGACGCCGCGGAACACCGACGCCGTCTCGAGGAACTCCTTGGCGGGCACGCAACCGCGGTGGAGGCAGGTGCCGCCCACCTTGTCCTTCTCGACGACCGCCACCGACAGTCCCGCCGCCCCCGCGTAAAGAGCCGTGGCGTACCCGCCGGGGCCACCACCGATGACAACGACGTCGTACTGCGCCGGCTCAGCTTCGTCCGCTGGCAAACGGACCACCTCCTAGTCTCGTGACGCTGCACCCGCTCGGCCGCATCCTGGGCGGAGGCGCGTTCTCACCCTCGCCGCTGGTAAGCCACCACCTCAGACTAATGACAAGGGGCACCCCACGGGCCGTGCCCGGCGCGCAGGCGCAAAGCGCCGCGGTCGCTCAAGCGTGCACGGGCGGATGGCGCTCTGCCCAGGGCCTCGCCTGCTCGAGCTGGCTCGCGACCCGGATGAGCACGTCCTCGCGCCCGTAGTCGGCGACGAGCTGGACGCCGACGGGCAGCCCGTCTTTCGCCCAGTAAAGCGGCAGTGAGGCGGCGGGCTGGCCGCTCACGTTGAACTGGCCGGTGAACCGGAGCGTCTCGACCACCCTCGGCTCCCCCTCCAGGCCGGCGAGCTCACCGAGACGCGCCGTCGGTTGCGCCAGCACCGGCGTCAAGAGCAGGTCGAAGCCCTGCTCGGACCAGAAGGCGACCGTCCGGCGTCTGAAGCCCTCCAGCCAGAGGAGCGACTCGAGATAGTCCGGGGCGGGGATGGCGCGGCCCATCGCGGCGAAAAGAGCATTGAGCGGCTCGTACTCCTCTGCGGAGACCTCCCGCCCCAGTGCCGTCGACCAGTACGCCAGCTCGGAGGCGACGGCGGTCGCTATCACGACCAGGCAGTGGCGATCGAAGTCCGGCTCCTCGAGCGAAGCGGGATGAGCCACCTCGACGCGGTGACCGAGCGATTCGAGCAGGCGACCGGCCGAGCGCACCGCCTCGGCGCACTCGGGGTCGACGGTGTAGCCGTCCCCCGCCGCACGATCGAGGAGGCCGACGCGAAGCCGCCCGGGATCGGCACCGACGTCCCGGGCGAAGGGGCCCACGGGCGCCGGTGCGACGAAGGTGTCGCCGGGGTGGTAGCCGGCGATCTGGTCGAGGACGGCGGCCGAGTCGCGTACGCTGCGCGCCAGCACGTGGTCGACGGAAAGCCCGAACCAGGACTCGCCCTCCTCGGGACCCTTGGAGACGCGGCCCCGGCTCGGCTTGAGCCCGAACAGGCCGCAGCAGCTCGCCGGGATGCGGATGGAACCCCCGCCGTCGTTCCCGTGCGCGACCGGGACCATGCCGGAGACCACGGCCGCCGCCGAGCCGCCCGAGGAGCCTCCGGCCGAGTGCTCCGTGTCCCAGGGATTGCGTGTCGGGCCGAAGGCCAGGGGCTCGGTGGTGATGGCGGTCCCGAGCTCGGGCGTGTTCGTGCGGCCGAGGATCACAAAGCCGGCTCTCCTGAACCGCTGCACCAGGTAGCTGTCCGTGCCTGCCCTGTGATCGGCCGCCTTGGCGAAGGCGGTCCCTTCGCAGTAGGGCTCCCCCGCCTGGGAGGCGCCGAGGTCCTTCAAGACGATCGGCACGCCCCGGAACGGGCCCTCCGGGAGCTCCCCGGCCGCCTCGTCGCTGGCGGCGGCGAAGCGGCGGTGGATGACGGCGTTGAGGGACGGGTCGACCCGCTCGATGCGCTCGATCGCCGCCTCGACGAGCTCGAGCGGCGACACCTGGCCGCTCCGGACGAGGTCGGCCTGCTCGCTAGCATCGGTCCAAGTCAGCTCGCTGTCCATGCTCCCCCTTGCCCCGCACGAGGCGGTGGCTCTGCGCCGTCAGCGCTTCTGGCGGAAACCCTCGGTCCACATGCGCACGAGCGAGGGCACCGCTGCCACACCGCTCAGGGGAGCGTAGGCCTCGGCCGCGTCCTTGAGGCGGCGCTTGTCCTCGACGCTCAGCTCGAGGTCGGCCGCCTCGGCGTTGCGCTGCAACTGGGCGGTCGTGCTCGCGCCCGGGATGGCGACGACGTTCGGATGGCTGATCACCCAGGCGAGCGCCACCTGGGCGGGGGTGGCGTCGTGGCTGGCGGCGACGTCGCGCAGCGTCTGCAGCAGCGGCCGGGCCCGGTCGAGGTTCTCGGGCAGGAACGCGGCGCTCTTGCCCCGCATGGCCGTCGGGCGGTGCTGGGCGTCATAGCGCCCGGACAACAAGCCCTGGGCGAGCGGGCTGTAGGCGATCACGAGGCGGTGGTTCGCCGCCGCCCACTCGGTCATGCCCCGAAGTGGGCGCCGGTCGACGAGGTTGAAACGGACCTGGTTCGACAAGACGGGACCGCCCAGGGCGGCCTCGGCGGCCTGCCAGCGGGCCAAGCTGTAGTTGCTCACCCCGATGTGGCGGATGACGCCGCTTTGCTGAAGGGCGCGCATCGCCCCCATCTGCTCGTTGAGGGGGACCACCGGGTTCGGCTGGTGGATCTGGTAGAGGTCGATCTGGGCGATGCCGAGCCGGCGGGCGCTCCCGGCGGCCCGCTGGGCGACGACCGCCCGCACCGGCAGCACCGGAAAGACCTTCGTGGCGACGAACACCTCCGCCCGGCGGCCTGCGATGGCACGGCCGACGGTGCGCTCGGAGCGGCCGAAGCCGTAAATCTCCGCCGTGTCGATCAGGTTGATGCCGAGGTCCAAGGCGTGACCGACGATGTCGATCGCGTCGTGCTCGGCGTAGTGGGAGCCGTAGCCCCACTCCCTGGAACCGAACTGCCAGGTGCCCAGGCCGATGGCCGACACCCTTTCACCACCTAGTTCTACATATCGCATCACACGTGACACTACCGGCAAGCCGCCCCGGCGGTACCGGCCGGCGGGTGCCTACTTCGGCGGCATCCTGAGGCCACCGTCGAGGCGGATCGTCTCGCCGTTCAGGTAGCCGTTCTCGATGATCGCCACCGCGAGCTCGGCGAACTCGTCCGCCCCGCCGAGCCGTTTCGGAAAGAGCACGCCCTGCCCGAGCGCCTGGAGGTTCTCCTGGGGCAGCAGCCCGAGCAGAGGCGTGTTCATGATCCCGGGCGCGATGGTGTTGACGCGGATGCCGACCACGGACAGGTCCCGAGCCGCGGGCATGGTCATGCCGGCAATCCCGCCCTTGGAGGCCGAGTAGGCGATCTGGCCGATCTGGCCCTCGAAGGCGGCCACCGAGGCCGTGTTGACGATCACGCCCCGCTCCCCGTCCGCGAGCGGCTCGGTCCTGGATATGGCCGCCGCCGCCAGCCTCATGACGTTGAAGGTCCCGATCAGGTTGACCGAGACGACCGTCTTGAAGGCCTCGAAGTCGTGCGGCTCGCCCTGCCTCCCGATCGTGCGCTGCACCCAGGCGATGCCGGCGCAATTGACGTCGATGCGCAGCACGGCCCTCGCCGCCGCCTGCTCCACGGCTCTCGCGACGGCTTCGGGATCGCCGACGTCGCCCGCCGCGTAAGACGTGCCGGCGCCGAGCTCTTCCGCCAGCGCTCTCGCCCTGGGCTCGTCCCGGTCGAGGATCGTGACGATGGCACCTCTCGAGGCCAGTGCCCGTACCGTCGCCTCGCCCAGCCCCGAGGCTCCGCCCGAGACGATCGCACCTGATCCGCTTATCTCCATGAATGAAATCTAAGTGCTCCGGCAGGCCCGCCGGAGGCTGCGGCGAGTCCTCGCCGCAAGCCCGGGCAGCGGCCATGTCGCCGGTCCGGTCGGCGGCCATCTCGCCGGCTCGGTCGGCGGCCATCTCGCCGGCTCGGGCCGTCGCTGCGCGAGCGCCTCAGCCGGCGTGAGCCCCTCGCTGGAGGCGGGCGGCCTCGACCGCGAGCCGGTCGACGAGCTCGTTCATCGGGTCGCCCGAGTGCCCCTTCACCCAGCTCAGCTCTATCTCGCCGCGCCGGCGGTCGACGATCTCGTCGACGAGCGGGCGCCACAGGTCCTGGTTCGCGACCGGCTCGCCACGCGAGTTCCGCCATCCCCGGGCGCGCCATCCCGCCCACCATCTCTGCTTGAAGCAGTTGACGACATAGGTGGAGTCGCTCACCACGTGGACGTGCCCGCTTATGGCAGCCAGCGCATGGAGCACGGCGGTGACCTCCATGCGCTGGTTGGTCGTCAGCTCGGCATGGCCGCTCTCGAACTCCTCCTCGGAGACGGCCCAGGCCCAGCCTCCCGGGCCCGGGTTCCCGATGCAGGCGCCGTCGGTGAACACGACGGTGGTCTGCGGCCCCTCGAACAGCGTCACGGAGCCAGTCTGCCCGGTCCGCAGGGCCCGGCGCGGCCGGAAGACCTTGCGTCGGGCGCGAAACTGGTGGCGTGATCATCGATGGCTTCTCCCACCAGGTTCCCGACATCGATCCCCAGGAGACCGCCGAGTGGCTGGACTCCTTCGACGCCGTCGTCGAGACAGAAGGGCGCCCTCGGGCCCAGTTCCTCCTCATGAAGCTGCTGGAACGGGCGAGGGCCACCCAGGTCGGGTTTCCCGCCACCGTCTCGACCCCTTACGTGAACTCGATCCCGGCAGCCTCGGAGCCCTGGTTCCCCGGCGACGAGGACCTCGAGCGCCGGATCCGTCGCTGTATCCGCTGGAACGCGGCCGTGATGGTGACGCGGGCGAACATGCGCGACAGCGGCATCGGGGGCCATCTTTCGACCTATGCGAGCTCCGCTTCCCTGTACGAGGTCGGCTTCAACCATTTCTTCCGGGGCAAGGACAACGGCACCGCCGGCGACCAGGTGTACTTCCAGGGTCACGCTTCGCCCGGGATCTACGCCCGCGCCTACGTCGAGGGGCGACTCGGAGACGAGGAGCTCGACAACTTCCGTTTCGAGGTCGGCGGCCACGGTCTGTCGAGCTACCCGCACCCCCGCCTCATGCCCGACTGGTGGGAGTTCCCGACCGTTTCCATGGGCCTCGGGCCCCTGGCGGCCATCTACCAGGCGCGCTTCAACCGCTACCTGCTGAACCGCGAGCTGGCGGACACGAGCGAGTCGCGGGTGTGGTGCTTCATCGGCGACGGTGAGTTCGACGAGCCGGAGACGCGGGCCGCGCTCAGCCTGGCGGCGCGCGAGCGGCTGGACAACCTCACCTTCGTGGTCAGCTGCAACCTGCAACGCCTCGACGGGCCCGTCAGGGGCAACGGCAAGATCATCCAGGAGCTCGAGGCCTTGCTGCGCGGCTGCGGCTGGAACGTGATCAAGGTCATCTGGGGCAGGCGCTGGGACGAACTGCTGGCCCGCGACATAGACGGCGTGCTCGTCAACAAGATGAACACGACCCTCGACGGTGACTTCCAGACCCTTGCCACCGAATCTGGCGCCTACATCCGCGAGCACTTCTTCGGCCCGGACCCCCGCCTGCGCAAGCTCGTGGAGCACCTCTCGGACACCGAGCTGCAGACCTTGCCCCGTGGCGGCCACGACTACCGCAAGCTCTACGCCGCCTACAAGGCGGCGACCGAGCAGGCCGGAGCACCGACGGCGATCCTCGCCAAGACCATCAAGGGCTGGACGCTCGGGACCGAGATCGAGGCGCGCAACGCCACCCATCAGATCAAGAAGATGACGAGGGAACAGCTGCGGGTGCTGCGCGACCGGTTGAGCCTGCATGACGAGATCCCCGACGAGGCGCTCGACTCCGAAGAGCCGCCCTACTACCGCCCGCCGGCGGGATCACCCGTGCACGGGTACCTGGTCTCACGCAGCCGGGCGCTCGGCGGGCACCTGCCGCACCGTGTCGTTCGAGGGCGGGGGCTCACGGGGCTGCCCGCGCCCTTGGCGGAAACCTTCGCCGAGTTCGCCCTCGGCTCGCGGGGCCAGGCCGTCTCCACGACCATGGCCTTCGCCAGGCTGCTGCGCAACTTGCTCCGGGACCCCGGCATCGGCAAGTTCGTCGTGCCGATCGTGCCCGACGAGGGCCGCACCTTCGGCCTCGACGCCCTTTTCAGCGAGGTGAAGATCTACGCCCCAGAGGGCCAGCTCTACACGCCCGTGGACGCCGGCCTGCTGCTCTCCTATGCCGAGGACAGCAGGGGACAGATCCTGGAGGAGGGCATCACCGAGGCGGGCGCCATGGCGAGCTTCCAGGCGGCGGGGACTTCCTACGCGACCTGGTCGACGCCGATGCTGCCGATCTACCTGTTCTATTCGATGTTCGGGTTCCAGCGGGTCGGGGACCTGATCTGGCAGTCGGCCGACGCCCGGGCACGCGGCTTCCTGATGGGATGCACGGCCGGGCGGACGACCATGAGCGGCGAGGGGCTGCAGCACGAGGACGGCCAGTCCCACCTGCTCGCCTCGGTCGTGCCGACGGTGCACGCCTACGACCCGGCCTTCGCCTACGAGATGGCGACGATCGTCGAGCACGGGATCGAGCACATGTACGGTCCCGAGCCCGAGGACTGCATCTACTACGTGACGCTGTACAACGAGAACTACCCCATGCCGGCGTTCCCGGTGCCCGCAGCCGACGAGGTCGCGCGGGCGGCGGCCGTCGCCGAGCTCAAGGAGAAGATCATCCGGGGCATCTACCGCTACGCCGGGCCCGCCGAGGCCGCGGACCAGGGGGAGGGCGAGGCCGAGGCCGAGGCCAAGCCCAAGGCGGGTGATTCCCGCAGCCGCGGGCACCGGCGCAGCGACGAGCCCGCCGGCTCGGGCCGGTCGGCCACCATCTTGTTCTCCGGTCCCGCCTGGCAGGCCGCGATGGAAGCACGGG
>JBKQMT010000143.1:0-14155 GCA_052146595.1 Acidimicrobiales bacterium | reverse complement strand
GCGATATGACGGCGACCTCGGTCGTGCCGCCACCGATGTCGACGACCATGTTGCCGGTCGGCTCGTGGATGGGCAGTCCCGCGCCGAGCGCGGCCGCCCGCGGCGCCTCGATGATGTAGGCCTTGCGGGGGCCGGCGTACGCGGCCGCCTCCTGCACGGCGCGCTTCTCGACGCCGGTGATGCCAGACGGCACACAGATGACCATCCGCGGCTTCGAGAACCGATGCGGGTGCACCCGGCGGATGAAGTAGCGCAGCATCATCTCGCAGATCTCGAAGTCCGCGATGACGCCGTCCTTCAAAGGCCGGATCGCCTGGATGTTGCTCGGCGTGCGGCCGATCATCCGCTTCGCTTCGACGCCGACGGCAAGGGGATGGCCGTCCTTCACGTTGATGGCGACGACGGAGGGCTCGTTGAGCACGATGCCCCGGCCTCGGACGTAGACAAGTGTGTTGGCGGTGCCAAGGTCGACGGCCATGTCACGACCGATGACGGAGAACCTGCTCTCAGACATACAAGTGCTCCAGAAGTAGGCGGGTTTGCAGCACCAGGCTACGGGATGTGCGCCCAGGTCACAAGAGCGGCGCGCGGTTCGGCGAATCGCCAATGGGACCTTCGGCCCTAACACGCAGGTGGCTCGGAGACTTGGATCATTGCAATGACTCTCGACCTCTCACGCTGGCAGTTCGGGATCACGACGGTCTTCCACTTCATGTTCGTCCCGCTCACCATCGGCCTCGCCCTGCTGCTCGCGATCATGCAGACGGCGGCCTACCGGACCCGCGCTGATGCGGCCAGGCACGAGAAGTGGGACCACATGACCCGCTTTTGGAGGCGGCTGTTCCTGATAAATTTCGCCGTCGGCGTCGTCACCGGCATCGTGCAGGAGTTCCAGTTCGGCATGAACTGGTCCCTCTACTCACGCTACGTGGGCAGCGTGTTCGGAGCTCCGCTCGCCATCGAGGCGCTCCTGGCCTTCTTCTTGGAGTCCACCTTCCTCGGGATCTGGATCTTCGGCCGCGAGCGCGTCTCGGCCGGCGTCCACCTGGCCTCCATCTGGCTGGTGAGCATCGGCACCATGCTGTCGGCCCTTTTCATCCTGGCGGCGAACGCCTGGATGCAGCACCCCGTCGGCTTCAAAGTGACGGGCAACCGAGCGGTCATGACCAACTTCTGGGCCGTCATGACCAACAGCACCCTCATCGGGTCGTTCCTGCACGTCTTCTTCGCGGCCCTTGTCACCTCGACGATGCTCGTGCTCGGCGTGAGCGCCTGGCACCTGAGGAGAGATCGGCGCTCCGGGCAGGCTCCCGAAGCCGTGTTCGCCGCCTCGGCCAAGCTGGCCATCATCATCGGTGTTGTCGCCATCGTCGCCACCATGTTCTTCGGCGACAACCAGGCGAGGGTGATGGAGCGCCAGCAACCCATGAAGATGGCCGCGGCCGAGGCCATCTACAACACCCAGAACGGTGCCAGTTTCTCCCTGCTCACCATCGGGGATCTCTCGGGCAACCCGATCTTCCAGATCCGGCTCCCTCACATGCTCTCCGTGCTGGCCGACAACAGCTGGAACGGCTCGGTGCAGGGCATCAACCAGATCCAGGCGAAGGAGGCGGCGAAGTACGGCCCGGGGAACTACAAGCCCATCTTGTGGGTCACCTACTGGACGTTCCGCCTCATGGTGGGCTGTGGCATCCTCATGCTCTTGTTGTTGGCTGCAGGCCTGTGGCTCATGCGCCGGGGCCGACTCGAGCGATCGGGCTGGTTCCTCAAGGTCTCGGTCCCCGCCATGGCGCTGCCCTTCATAGCCAACACGACCGGTTGGATCTTCACCGAGATGGGTCGCCAGCCCTGGGTCGTCTATGGCCTGCTAAAGACATCCCAAGCCGTCTCGCACATCGGAACGGGCTACGTAGTGACGACACTGGTCGGTTTCACTGCTATCTACAGCCTCTTGGCGGCGATCGACTTCGGGCTCATGGCGCGCTTTGCCCGCGGCGAGGAAGGGGCCGGCGAGGACGAAGACGAGCCTGAGGCCGAGCCTGGCGCCGACCAGGTGCCGGCGCTCGTCTACTGAGGAAAGGAGCTCCGATGACCCCCATCCTCGCCGGCGTCGACCCGGCCGCCTACAGCGGCCTGGAGGTGTTCTGGTTCATCGTCATCGCCATCTTGTGGGCGGGCTACGCCGTCCTCGAGGGGTTCGACTTCGGTATCGGCATCATGCTCCCGATCCTGGGCCGAGACGACCTCGACCGCCGCGTGCTCATCAACACGATCGGCCCGGTGTGGGACGGCAACGAGGTGTGGCTGCTCACAGCGGGCGGCGCCACTTTTGCCGCCTTTCCCAACTGGTATGCCACCTTGTTCAGCGGCTTCTACCTCCCGCTGTTCTTGATCCTGGCGGCGCTCATCTTCCGCGGCGTGGCATTCGAGTTCCGCGGGAAGCGTCCCGCGCCCGCCTGGCACACCGCCTGGGACAACGCCATCTTCTGGGGGAGCCTCATCCCGTCCATCCTCTGGGGAGTGGCCTTCGCCAACGTGCTGCGAGGCGTGCCGATCGGCCCGCACTTCACCTACCTGGGATCGTTCTTCAACCTCCTCAACCCCTACGGTCTGCTCGGCGGGGTCACCACGTTGCTCCTGTTCAGCCTCCACGGGGCGGTGTTCGCCTCCTTGAAGACCACCGACGATCTGCAGGCGCGGGCGTCCCGCACGGCGAGAGTCATCGCGCCGGGCGCCACGGCCGCGATCGTGGCGTTCTTGTCCTGGACCTATGTGAACGCGCACAACGCCCATGACACCGGGCTCGTCCCGCCCGTCGTCCCGATCCTCGCCATCGCCTCGATCGCCGTCGTGGGATGGCTGCTGCGCGAGAAGCTGGACGGCTGGGCCTTCGTCGCCACCGCGGTCGGGCTGATCTGCCTCGTCGCCACCATCTTCTTGAACTTGTACCCGAGGGTCATGGTCTCGAGCATCTCGCCGAAGTACGACCTCACGATCGGCAACTCCGCCTCAGCGCCCTACACGCTGAAGGTCATGACCATCGTGGCGCTCATCTTCACGCCGCTCGTGCTCGTCTACCAAGGCTGGTCGTACTGGGTATTCCGTGCCCGAGTGAGCAGGCCGGCGGCGCCTGGTCCCGTGACCGGGACGCCGGGTCCCCCCGCTGGAACCTCTGGTCCCGCGGCTGGGGCGTCAGATCCCGCGGCTGGAGCAACCTTGGACGCGACGTCCCAGCTCACGGAAAGCGGCACCACCTGACTGCGACCAGGGCACGGCCGGGGGGACTAATCAATCCCCGCCTGGCTCGCAAAGCTGCGGCGACCCGCCGCTACCTGGCGGCTGCCGTAGCCATCGGCGTGGCGACGAGCCTGTGCCTGGTGCTCCAAGCGGTCCTGCTCGGTGTCATCGTCCAGCGTGCGTTTCTCGGCCACTGGCCCGCCGCCCGCCTCGTCCCCTTGCTGGCCGGTCTGGCCGGTGCCTTCCTGGCCCGGGCGTCGCTGTCGTGGCTGGGCGAGCTGGCCGCGCACCGTACCTCGGCGATCGTCACCTCGGCGCTGCGCCGGCAATTGCTGTCGCGGGCGATGGCTCTCGGACCTTCGTGGTTGGCCGGCGAGCGCACGGGCGAGCTCACATCGGCCGCAACACAGGGCGTCGAAGCCCTGGACGTCTACTTCGCCCGCTACCTGCCGACCGCCGTCGTGGCAGCCATCTCGCCGCTCGTGCTGCTGGCGTGGATGCTGTGGGCAGACTGGCGCTCGTTTCTCATCCTCGGGGTGACCGTAGCGGTCGTCCCGCTGTTCATGGTCCTGCTCGGCTTGGAAGCAAAGCGCCACGCCGAGCGCCAGTGGGACCGCCTCTCAGGCTTGGCAGCAGCCTTCTACGACCTGCTCCAGGGCCTGCCCACCCTGCGGGCCTTCGGCCGCGCACGGGCCGGGCGGCGCACGCTCGAGAAGGCCGCCGAAGACCTCCGCCTCACCACCATGAGCACGCTGCGGATGGCCTTCCTCTCGTCACTGGCCCTGGAGGTGCTCGCCGCAGTAGGTACGGCTCTCGTGGCGCTGTTCCTGGGCTTGCGGTTGCTCGACGGGTCGCTGCGCCTCGGGGTCGCCCTTGCCGTCCTGGTGCTGGCGCCCGAGGTGTACCTGCCCCTGCGACGGGCCGCCTCCGAGTTCCATGCGAGCACCGCAGGCCAGGCGGCAGCCGACCGCATCCTCGACGTCCTCGACGAGCCGGCGCCGGTCGCGCCAGGGACCGTGACGTCCGGGCGCGGGGGTGCCAGGGCCAAGCTCGTGGCCAAGCTCGCCCGCAGCACGATCCGGTTGTCCGATCTGCAGGTCCGATACCCCGCCCGAGTGGTCCCGGTGCTCGACGGCGTGAACCTGGAGCTCGCTTTCGGCGAGCACGTGGCGGTGACCGGCGAGTCCGGGTCGGGCAAGTCCACGCTGCTCGCCGTCCTCCTCGGCTTCATCGCTCCCGTGGGCGGCAATCTGACCGTGGGCGGCGTCGACCTGGGCGACGTCCCAATTTCCGACTGGCGAAGGCAGATCGCGTGGGTGCCGCAGCGCCCCTATCTCGTCCGCGGGACCATCGCCGACAACTTGCGCCTCGGTGACGCCGGAGCCAATGGCGGAGCTCTCGCCCGCGCGGTCGAATGGTCCGGCCTGTCGGGCCTCGTCCAACGAATGCCCCAGGGTCTTAGGACCCCGGTCGGCGAGGGGGGTCTCACACTCAGCGCCGGAGAGCGGCAGCGCGTCGCCATCGCTCGTGCCGTGTTGCGGGACGCTCCCATCGTGCTCTTGGACGAGCCGACGGCTCATCTCGACGCTGCCCGCGAGCTGTCACTGGCGGAGACTCTCGGGCCCTGGCTCGAGAGCCGGACTGTCCTCGTGGCGGCCCATCGGCTGGGCGTGGTCGGCCGCGTGGACCGTACCCTCACCCTGGCCGGTGGGCGGCTCGGCAGGGCCGGTGAAGCCGAGGCGCGACTCCTCGAGCCGATCGGCGGAATGCCGTGAGCGTCCCGGCGGACCGGCGAGGCCCGGCCGTGGCGGAGGAGTCGGCCGACCGGCGGAGCCCGGCCGTGGCGCAGGAGTCGGCCGACCGGCGAGGCCCGGCCGTGGCGTCGCGTTCGGCCGTGGCCACCTTGCGCGCCGTACTCGGCATCGCCGCCCCACCCCGGCGTCGCTTCTTGCTCTCTGTCCTGCTCGGGGTCGGCGCCGCCATCAGCACGGTGGCGCTCTTGGCTTGCTCGGGCGCGCTCATCGACAAGGCGGCGCTCCGACCGCCTCTTTACACCTTGACCGTGCTCATGGCCGGGGTGCAGATCCTCGCCCTCAGCCGGGGGCCCCTGCGCTACGGCGAACGTCTCTTCGGCCACGACTCGGCACTGCAGGCCGTCGGGCGCTTGCGGCTGTGGCTCTACGACGAGATCGAGCCGCGGACTCCGGCTGCCCTCGGCCAGTGGCGCAGCGGCGACCTGCTCTCCCGGGCGACTGCCGATGTCGACTCCCTTCAGGACCTGGCTTTGCGGGGCCTCTCGCCGATGCTGGTGGGAGTCGCCACCTCTGCGTTCGCAGCGGTCGTGGTGGCGATCATCCTGCCGATCGGCGGTCTCGTGCTCGGCGGGTGTCTGGCCGGCGCCCTCTGTCTCACCTCAATGGCCGCCTGGGGACGCCAGCACGGGCTGGGGGCCAGGGAGGCGGCGCTCCGGGGCGAGCTCTCAGCCGACGTGGTCGAGCTCCTCAAAGGAGCGCCGGACCTGCTCGCGTTCGGGTGTGACGGTGAGTACCTAGAGCGGGCGCTCGCCGACGACGAGGCCCTCGCCCGCCTCGCACGCCGTCGATCCTGGACGGCGGGCGCCGTGTCCGCCCTCGCCACCACCTTCACCGGCGTCGCCGTCATCGGCCTGCTTGCGGTCGCAATCCCGGCCGTCGGCGCCCACCGCCTCCCCGGTTACATGCTCGCCGTCCTGCCACTGGTCGCGCTCGGCGCCTTCGAGATCGTGCCACCGGTCGCCGATGCCGTCTCGAGGCTGTCACACCACGTGGCCGCTGCGCGCCGTGTGCTCGCGATCGCCGATCTCCCGACGCCGGTACATGACCGACTCGACCCCCTGCCCGAGCCGACGGGCACGGACGTCGCCTTGAAAGACGCTTCTCTCCGCTACGGGCCGGACAGTCCCCGGGCCCTGGACGGCCTCACGATGGCGATCCCGGCAGGAAATCGGGTTGCCCTGGTCGGGCCTAGCGGAGCAGGCAAGAGCAGCGTGGTGAACACGCTGCTGCGCTTCTGGGCGCTGGAGGCGGGTGAAGCCATGCTCGGCGGGACCTCGCTCGAGTGCCTCGCCCAGGAGACTCCTCGCCATCTGATCGCCTGGGTCGCCCAGGACACCCATCTGTTCAACACCACGATCCGTGCCAACATCGCCCTCGCCCGACCTGAGGCGAGCGAGACCGAGATCATCCAAGCCGCCCGGGCGGCGCAGCTCGGGGACTGGATCGAGTCGCTGCCCGACGGCCTCGACACCAAGGTCGGCGAGCGGGGTGCGCAGCTCTCTGGGGGCCAACGCCAACGGGTCGCTCTGGCCCGGGCCTTGCTGGCCCGAACGCCGGTCCTCGTTCTCGACGAGCCGACATCGGGCTTGGACGAGGCGACGGCCGAACGGCTCCTTCACGACCTCATCTCCACGACGGCGGGAAAGAGCGTCTTGTATGTGACCCACCGCCTCGACGAGCTGGCCGCCTTTGACGACGTTGTCGTCATCGACAATGGCCGCGTCGTGGAGCCGGGCGTCTCCTAGGCCAGGCCCGGGAAGAAGATCCCGATCTCCCGTGCGGCCGACTCCGGGCCGTCAGACCCGTGGACGAGGTTCTCTGTCATCTCGACGGCGAGATCCCCCCGGATCGTGCCCGGCGGCGCCTCGGCGGGGTTCGTGGGCCCCATCAGCGTGCGCACGACCTTCCATGTCCCCGGCGGCCCCGCGACGACCGTGACCACGGCGGGGCCGCGGGTGATGAACTTGACGAGGTCAGCGTAGAAGGGTTTGCCGACGTGCTCGGCGTAGTGGCGGCTCGCCGTCTCGGCGTCGATCGTGCGCAAGTCGGCCGCCACGATGCGAAGGCCCTTCCGCTCCAAACGGCTGATGATCTCCCCGACCAGGCCGCGTTCGACGGCGTCGGGCTTGCAGATGACAAGGGTGCGCTCCACGGGCGGCGACCCTAATCGCCGCCAGCCCGCAGGGGCAACGTCGGGCTCCCGGCAGGCTCGGAGGCTGAGCCCTTTCAGGAGAGCGTTGTGCGCGCCGCTCCGACGACGTAGAGAGAACCCGTCACCAGGACGAGGTCGTCCCGTTCCGCCAGCCCAAGGGCTCGCTGCAGGGCTTCGGCGATCGTCTCCGACGCCTCGGCCACGAGCCCCAGAGACTGGGCCGCAGCAACGACGCCGTCCGGCTCCTGGGCCCGCGGAGACGGGGGTCGACAGGCCACGACGACGTCGATGCGGTCAGGGCCGAGCGCCGACAGCAGCTGGCCGGGATCACGGCCGCGAAGGCAGCCCATCACGACGATCACGCGGCGGGCGGCGGCAAAGTCTTCGGTGAGTGCCCGACCCGCCGCGGCCGCTCCGGCCGGGTTGTGGGCTCCGTCGAGCACGACAAGCGGGTGCCTGCGCACGACCTCGAGGCGGCCGGGCACCTTGACCGAGGCGAGCGCGTCGCTCACGACGTCGGGATCGATCGTCGTCCCGAGTAGCCCCTGGGCGGCAGCGACCGCCGCCGCGGCATTGTCCGCCTGGTGCGCGCCGTGGAGGGGCACGTGCACCTCCGGGAAGTGCCCGAGCGGTGTCCACAGATCGACCAGGCGCCCTCCGACCGCGAGACGATCGGACGAGCAACCGAACTCGTACCCCCGCCTCCAGATCGCGCGTGCCCCGACAAGTTCGGCCTCGGCTTCGAAGATCGCGGACACCGACGGGTCCTCCTCGCCCAGCACGAGAAGCGATCCGGCCTTTATGATCCCCGACTTCTCAGCCGCGATCGACTCCCGCGTCGGACCGAGGATCTGAGTGTGGTCGAGCTCGACGTTGGTCACCACCGCGACATCGGCGTTGGCGACGTTGGTCGCGTCGAAACGCCCCCCCAGGCCCACCTCGGCGACGACGGCCTCCGCGGCCATTTCCGCGAACCAGGCGTAGGCGGCTGCGGTCACGAGCTCGAACCAGGTCGCTCGGATGCCGAGGAAGCGCTCGACCTCCGCCACCGTCCCGAGCAGGCGAGCGAAGGCGTCGTCGGAGATCTCGGCACCTTCGAACTCGAGCCTTTCGTTGATCCGCTCGAGGTGAGGGCTCGAGTACGTGCCGACCGACAGCCCGCAGGCCTGCAGTATCGCTGCAGTCATGCGAGAGGTCGAGCCCTTGCCGTTCGTCCCGGTGACGTGGACGACGGGGTATGTCGCCTGTGGATCGTCAAGCGCGCTCACGAGGGCGCTGATGCGCTCGAGACTCGGCAGGCCCAGGCTTCCGGCCCGGCCCGACTCGATCGCCTCGAGATTGATGTGGCGGTCCAGCCATGCCAGCGTCTCTCCAAAGGAGGGACTGCCCGCCCCCGGCAAGGGGAGCAATGGGGGGTCGGCGGAAAAGCCGAACTGGCGATCGGACTGAGACACGCCTACGGGTCGTCGCGGAGCGCGGACCGGCTCAGGAAGCGGCGCGGCGCGGGCGCTCGGTCTTCTCCTGGCCGGTGCTGCGCGGGACCAGGCTCGGCGCGACCCGTTGCAGCACGACGGACTTGTCGACCACGCAGCGCCCGATGTCCTCCCGGCTCGGGAGGTCGTACATGACCTCGAGCAGCACCTCCTCGAGGATGGCGCGCAAGCCTCGGGCGCCGGTGCCCCGAAGCATCGCCTGCTGGGCGACGGCATCGAGGGCGTCGTCAGTCAGCTCGAGCTCCACGTTGTCGAGCTCGAACACGCGGCGGAACTGCTTGACGAGGGCGTTCTTGGGCTCGACGAGGATGCGGACGAGCGCCTCCTCGTCCAGGCTGCGAACTGCCCCGATCACCGGTAGGCGCCCGACGAACTCGGGGATGAGGCCGAACTTGAGCAAGTCCTCGGGGAGGACCTGCATCAGGACCTCGCCCTCCTCACGGTGCTTGGAGTGGCGCACGTCGGCGCGAAAGCCGATGCCGGCGCGGCCGATGCGGTTCTCGATGATCTTGTCCAAGCCAGCGAAGGCCCCGCCGCAGACGAAGAGGATGTTCGTCGTGTCGATCTGGATGAACTCCTGGTGGGGATGCTTGCGGCCCCCCTGGGGCGGGACCGAGGCCGTCGTGCCTTCGAGGATCTTGAGCAGGGCCTGCTGGACGCCTTCACCCGATACGTCTCTTGTGATCGAGGGGTTCTCGCTCTTGCGGGCGATCTTGTCGATCTCGTCGATGTAGATGATCCCTGTCTCGGCCTTCTTGACGTCGTAGTCGGCCGCCTGGATCAGCTTGAGGAGGATGTTCTCCACGTCCTCGCCGACATAGCCGGCCTCGGTGAGCGCTGTGGCGTCGGCGATGGCGAACGGTACGTTCAGCATCCGGGCGAGCGTCTGGGCCAAGAGCGTCTTGCCACAACCTGTCGGGCCGAGAAGCAGGATGTTCGACTTCGCGATCTCGACGTCACCGTCGCGGTAAGCGCCCGCCTGCACACGCTTGTAGTGATTGTAAACCGCGACCGAAAGGATCTTCTTGGCCTGCTCCTGGCCGACGACGTAGTCGTTCAGGAAGTCGAATATCTCCCTGGGCTTGGGCAGGTCCTCGAAACGGACCTCGGTCGGCTCCGACAGCTCCTCTTCGATGATGTCGTTGCACAGCTCGATGCACTCGTCGCAGATGTAGACACCTGGGCCGGCAATCAGCTTCTTGACCTGCTTCTGCGACTTGCCGCAGAAGCTGCACTTGACCAACTCTCCACCATCGCCGAACTTGGCCACATCGTCCCCCGTAGCTCAGGCTGCGCCGACGGCCGCCGCGAACCCGACGGCCTCCCTGCTCGTGATGACCTCATCGATGATGCCGTACTCCTTGGCTTCCTCGGCATCCATGATGAAGTCCCGATCCGTGTCCTTCTGCAGCCTCTCAGCCGACTGGCCAGTGTCGCTGGCGAGCATCTGGTTCAGGAGATCACGCATCCTGAGGATCTCCTTGGCCTGCAGCTCGATGTCGCTAGCCTGCCCACCACCACCACCGTAGGGCTGATGGAGCAGGATCCGCGCATGCGGAAGGGCGAACCGCTTTCCCTTGGTGCCCGCGGCGAGAAGCACGGCCGCCGCCGAGGCGGCCTGCCCGAAACAGAAGGTCGACTTGTCGGGTCGCACGTACTTAAGTGTGTCGTAGATCGCGAACAGTGCGGTGATGTCGCCGCCGGGCGAGTTGATGTAGATGTTGATGTCCTTCTCGGGATCCTCTGACTCGAGAAACAGCATCTGTGCGCACACCAGGTTCGCGATCGTGTCGTCTATCGGCGTGCCGATGAAGATGATCCGCTCGCGGAGCAGCCGGGAAAACAGGTCGTAGGCACGCTCGCCCCTCGGCGACTGCTCGACCACCGTGGGGACGAGGTAGTCATTCGCGCCCAATGCTCAGCCCTCCTTGTCCGAGTCGGCCGGGTCCTCGTCCAGAGCTTCGGCGTCCGCAGCCAGCGCTTCGACGGTGACTTCATCCCCGCCGCCCACCTCTGCGTCGCCGGCAACCGCAGTCTCTTCCTCGGAGCCCACAGCTTCGAGGAGCAACATTCGATCCATCGGGGCTCCTTGCTCATCGACGAGGTCGACAGACTCGGTCAACCACGCGACCGCCTTCTCGTTCCTCACATCTGAGCGTAGCTGCTCGAGACCACCCGACCTTGCGAGGCGGGTGGCGAGGGCCCGCGCGTCCTGGTTGGTCTGGCGTGCGAGCCGCTCGATCTCGGCCGCGAGGTCCTGGTCCTCGACCTTGATCCCCTCGGCGTCGGCGAGCGCCCGCAGGGCGAGATCCGCCCGAACCTGTGAGACCGCTTGGCGTTCGAGCTCGGCAGTGAGCTCGTCGGCCGCCTGAGCGGACGCCTCCAGGTACTGATCGATCGTGAGGCCTCGCTCGACGAGGCGGCGGATCAGCGCCTCGCGGGCTTGCTCCGCCGCGCCGGCCACGAGGGTCGACGGCATCTCTTCGGCGACGATTTCTGCCAGCGCCTCGACCGCACGCTCGCGCAGGATCAGACGCGCCTCGAGCCTCTTCAGGCTGTTGAGACGGCTCGCCACGTCGTCGCGCAGCTCCTCGAGGGTATCGAACTCCGACGCGTCCGAGGCCCACTCGTCGCTCGCCTCGGGCAGCACCTTCTCTCGCACCTGCTTCACGAGAATGCGCAAGGTGCCAGCTCCTCCCTGCAGGTTGGGAGCTTCGATCTCGACGATGTCGCCGGCCTTCTTGCCGCGCAGCGCCTCGTCGGCACCCTCGGCGATGCCGCCGGTGCCGACCTCGTACACGAAGTCGTCGGCGCTCAGCCCCTCGGCGACTTGCCCGTCGCGGACGCCGTGAACGTCAACGGTGACCAGATCGCCGTCTCGGGCGGGCCGCTCGACCTCGCTGAGCTCCGCGAACTGCTCCCGGAGCCGGTCGATGCGAGCATCGATCTCGGCCTCGGTGGCCTCCAGGCGCGGGACCGTGACGACGAGGCCCTCGTAACCGGCGATGGACACCTTTGGGCGAACCTCTACGACAGCGTGGAAAGCCAGGGGCCCTTCCTCCTCGCCGGCGGTGATGTCGATCTCGGGAGCTGCGATCGTGTCGAGGTCGGCCTCCTCGACGGCTTGGGCGTAGTAGTCCGGGAGGGCGTGGCGGATCACCTCGGCCCTGATGGCGTGAGCACCGAGGCGAACCTCGAGCAAGCGGCGGGGCACCTTGCCCGGGCGGAAGCCGGGAACGCTGACCTCTCTCTGCAAGCGCCGGAAGGTCTCGTCGACTGCCTTCCTGAGCTCGTCCTCGTCGACTTCGACGGTGAGCTTGACTCGGTTGCCCTCGAGGGCCTCAGAAGTAGAACGCATAGTTCGTGCGTACTCTACCGGGCGCACGCGAGGGCGCCCACCACATGCGCTCGGCGCTATCCACAAGGCTGGCCCGCTGCCCCTACGATCTTGGGGTCGCCCCGCGGGGCGGCGGGGAGTAGCGCAGCTTGGCAGCGCGCCTGCTTTGGGAGCAGGAGGCCGCGGGTTCAAATCCCGCCTCCCCGACGGTTGTGACCCGGCCAGCCGAGCCGGTCGGCGCGGCCGCGAGGTAACCTCGGCGCGCGTCGCGGGCGTAGCTCAATGGTAGAGCTCCAGCCTTCCAAGCTGGTCATGCCGGTTCGATCCCGGTCGCCCGCTCCAGCTGTTCTCCCTGGTCAGGGACCTTTGTCGTGTCTAAGCCGGCCGTTGAATCTGGTGGCGTGACCCGAACGTGACCTAACGAACTGGGCTCGAGAGCCGTGCCAGTTGGCTGCGCCCCTGCGTCCGGTTGGGCCGGGTAGACCGCCGATGCGAGTGCCGACCGCAACGACCTGCCGCTGCTAAGCCGCGAGGACCTCGGCGAAGCCATCCTCGCCGACGCCCGCCCGCCCCCGACTCGGGAGTGCGACCGGGACCGACGTTCTTTCGCGACGCGATCGCGGTCACAGCTGTTACCGAGGTGTGACCTTTAATCTCGCAGAACTGTGCTCAAGACATTTCGACCCCGGAGAGAGCACATGAATGCGAAGGAGGCCCTCCGACCGCGAGGGACTGTTGAGCTGATCGCAGTGCTGGCCGCGGTCGGGTTTGGTCTGTCTGCATGCGGGGGCGGGTCCGCCTCCCCCGGTGTCGCAAACCTCGGCTCAACGACGACCACAACCCAGACGTCGTCGTCCCAGACAGCGGGAAGCGGCAGTACCGCCGCGAAATACAAGGCCGCTTTCGCCTACGTCGACTGCATGCGCTCACATGGCGAGTCGAACTTCCCTGACCCAAACAGCGATGGCCAGATCAACGTCAAGTTCGCGTCCGGTGGAAAGGATGGTGCGCCGGTGTCGAGCGGTATCGATCGGATGTCACCGCAGTACATCTCGGCTGATCAGACGTGCCGGCACCTCTTCCCAGGCGGGGTACCCACCCCCGCGCAGAACCAGCAAGCCCTCGCCAAGGAATTGAAGTTTGCACAGTGCATGCGCGGCCACGGCGTGCCGAACTTCCCCGATCCGACCATGGCCGGCGTTGTGCGCTTGGGCGCCGGAGTCGATCCGAGTTCTCCTCAGTTCCAGAGCGCGCAGAAGGTGTGCCAGGCCCTCGTGCCCGGAACCGATACCAAATGACAGGTCCTGTGTCAGTCGTGTCGAAGCGACGCGGTAGGGGCCTCTTTCTGCGCTAGCGATAGTGCTCATCGCCGAGGCGGGCGCCCGCGACGCCTGAGAGGCTGCCCCGGACGAGTTCGAGCTTTTCAGCAGCGCCGCGTGTCCGCCTCCGGGAAGAGGTGGCCGTAACGGTCGTAGGTGAACGACACACTCGAATGACCGGCGCGTCGAGCTATTTCCATCGGATCGACCCCTGCGGCGGCGAGCAATACGACTCCGGCGTGCTTCAGGTCATGAGGGCGGAGCGGAGAAAGACTCGCTGTCCGATCGAATCATCTGTGCGGCCGTGCCCGCATCACCGGGCTCGGTCACGCGGAAGCGGCGAAGCGCTTCCTCATGACATCAGTTCCGGGTCACCGTGGCTGACGCTGCGACTCGTATGGGTGACTCGCAGTGCTACCGCCGCCGCAGCTCCCTCAGCGCCCACACGAGCTGACCGAGGATTGCGAGGGGGCCCTGTATGAAGCGCCATCCCGACAGAATTAGGACGCCCCGAGCTAAGCCGGGAGGACGCGCCGTGAGGCCGTGTCGCCGTTCATCTCCTCGCTACGACCAAAAGTCGTTGCTGGCCGCGGCGTCCTGGAAGAACTCCCATACCTCACCGACTCGGCCGTTGCGCAGGTGGAAGACGAGAACGATCTGGTCATCGAGAACCCTGCCGTTGCGCTCAGCGTGACCGTGATGCAAGCCGATCGTGTGATCTTCGCCACCGACTACGTCGTGAAGATCGACTCGCACAGTGCCGCCCGAGCGCGAGAACAGCTCCCCAAAGTAGGCGAAAC
>JBKQMT010000142.1:0-13422 GCA_052146595.1 Acidimicrobiales bacterium | reverse complement strand
GCGGCCACCGGGGATTCCGGGTGGCCGCGAAGGGCTCGTCATCCACGCAGTTGCTGGCAACGGCAAGGGCAACGAATCCTCGCACGTCATCACGAGATGCGTGTCAGGTCCAACCTTGTTCTTCGGCGTCGAACAAGAAGTTGCGCCGCCTGCCCGGCCGGGAAGCCTCTCCGGGGTCCACCTCGGTCTCCTCCGCCCCGGAGCGGCCTTCGGGCCAGCGCGCCCTCGAGGTCAGCTCCTCAGCCGCCTGATGCTCGCGGGAGGTCATCGGCTCGCCGACGATGGTCACGTCGTCTCGGCCGTTGTCGCCATCGAGACCGGTCCCGCCGGAACTGCTGTGCCGTCCGGGCCGCAGGCCACTGTCGTCCTCGGGGGGCAGGGCCGGACTGCCGTCGCGTGCGGCCGGCGACGCCGCCGCAACGGCCACCCCGGGCGCGGGACGCCCGAGCGGGCTGCGGGCCATCTCTTCGACGACGGCCTGGACCGTGGTCTGAAGCCGGGCCAGCTCCGCGATGGCCTCCTGACGCTGGTCGTAGAGATAGGTGATCTGAGAAACGGCGCGCTCGCGGTCCTGCTCGATGCGCTGCAGGTAGGCGTGGCGGCGGCGCTCGGTCTCGTCCCGGATCGCGAGGGCACGCCTGGTGGCCTGGTCGACGATGTCGGCAGCCTCGCGGCTCGCCACCTCGCGCAGCTCGTTCACCTCGGCCGTGGCCGCCTCGCGCAGCTCGTTGACCTCGCGTTCGGCCTCTTGGCGGAGCGTGTATGCCCCCTCCCACGCCTCTTGGAGGATGCGTTGGACCCGCTCGCCGAGGGTGTCCAACGCCGGCGGCTGGGCGGTGCGCGTCTCGCTCTCGTAGACGGCGACGCGCCGGTGCAGTTCGCGGAGCTGGCCCACGGCCGCCGCGAGCCTCCGCTCGGAATCAGAGGCGCGGTGCAACGCGTCATCGAGCCTCCGCTGCTGGTCCGCCACGTACCGATCGACCTGCTCGGGGTCGTAGCCGCGCCGGTAGACATTGAAGATCGGAGTGGCCACCTGCTCTTGTGCGACTGGCTCGTTCTCGTCCATGTTCCCTCCAGGTTCCCTCCGCGGATGCTACCGAGCAGGCGAGCAAAAGGCGGGGATACCCGCCAAAAACAAGGCGGTGCTAGGGGGGTCGCAGCGATTCCTCGACGCCGGACCTCACAGAGGGCAGACTGAGGCCGGCAACCCGGCAGACGGCCGGCCGCGGGACGACAAGGGGGTTTCAGATGAAGGCCGAAGTGAAAGGGTCCATTCTCCCGGTGCTCGAGCTGATCCTCGATCCTGGCGAAGCTGTCGTCTCGACCCATGGCGACCTCGCCTGGATGACTGCGAACATGCAGCTCAGCCAGACCACGAATACCGGCGGAGGCAAAGGTTTCATGGCGGGGCTGAAACGGGTCGCCGGCGGCGGGGGCATCTTCCTCACCCGCTACGAGGCAAGCGGCGCGCCGGGAATGCTGGTGCTGGCGGCGAAGCTTCCCGGACGGATCTTCCCCGTCGAGATCGCGCCGGGGTCCGAGTACATCGTCCACCGCCATGGCTGGCTCTGCGGCACACCGGACGTGCTTCCCACCGTCGCCATGCAGCAGACCTTCGGTGGTGCCGTCTTCGGTGGCGAGGGCTTCATCCTTCAGCGCCTCGAGGGACAAGGAACCGCCTGGCTGGAGCTGTCCGGCGAGATCTCGACCTACGAGCTTGCCGCAGGTCAGAGTCTCTGCGTGCATCCGGGCCACGTCGGAGCGTTCCACGCCACCGTCAGCTTCCAGACGACGCGCCTGCAGGGCATCGCCAACTACATGTTCGGCGAGGACGGCCATCACGTCGTGGTGCTCACGGGCCCGGGCACCGTCTGGCTGCAGAGCATGCCGCTCCCGGTGCTCGCCCACGCCCTTTCGCCTTACCTGGGCGAGAAACACGAGACCAGCTCGGTGGCCGCAGGCATGGGCGGCGGTGTCATCGGAGGCATGCTCGGCCGGAAGTTCTGACCCCCGAGACATGGCGCTCAGCGACAGCCCGCTCAGGGACCTCGTCGAGGCGCCCATCCTGGAACGGGTGCTGCACGAGGCCCTGCGCAGGGGAGGCGACTTCGCCGAGGTCTTCGTAGAGGACGGCTCGAGCTCTTCGATACTCCTCGACGACCGCAAGGTCGAACAGCTGTCCACCGGGCGAGACCGTGGCGCCGGGATCAGGGTCGTCGTCGACGAGACGACGGGCTTCGCCCATACCGCCGACCTGTCGGAGGCCGGTCTGCTGAGCGCAGCCCGGGCGGCGGCCGCCGTCGCCCGGGAGACCGGCGGCGGCGTCCGCACGCTCGCGCTCTCACGGCAGTCGCCGGAGCGTCAGCGGGTGGCGACGCCTCCGGGAATGGTGGCGAAGTCGGACAAGGTCGACCTGCTCCTGCGTGCCGACGACGCCTCTCGCTCCTTTGGCGGTGCCATCGTCCAGGTCAGCGCCGCCTATGGCGACAGCCGGCGCCGCATCCTGGTCGCGAACTCTGACGGGCTGCTAGCAGATGACGACCGCGTCCGCACCCGTTTCTCGGTGACCTGCGTGGCCTCGGGCGACAGCGGCATGCAAACCGGCTCCGAGAGCCTTGCCTACACGCTCGGCTACGAGGTCTTCGACGAGCAGCCAGTCGAGCATGTCGCCGAGAAGGCGGCCCGGCGTGCAATCGGAAAACTCGAGGCCCGCCCGGCCCCGTCCGGTGTGCTGCCGGTGGTCCTGAAGTGCGGGAGCGGCGGCATCTTGTTCCACGAGGCGTGCGGCCACGGCCTCGAGGCCGACCACATATTGAAGGACAGCTCGGTCTTCACCGGCCGCATCGGCCAGACCGTCGCCAGCCCGGGCGTCACCCTCGTCGACGACGGCGCCTTCGGCCCGAACTGGGGCACCCTCGCGATCGACGACGAGGGCCGGCCCGCGCAGCGCAACGTGCTGATCCACGACGGCGTCCTCACCGAGTACATGTGGGACTACCTGCGCGCCCGCAAAGAGGGCCGCGCCTCGTCGGGCAACGGGCGGCGCCAGAGCTACGAGCACTTGCCCATGGTTCGCATGACCAACACGTTCCTCCTCCCCGGCGACGAGGACCCGGACGAGATCCTGGCGCAGACGCCGAAGGGGATCTATGTCGCCAAGCTTGGTGGCGGGCAGGTCAACACTGCGACCGGGGACTTCGTCTTCGGGATGACCGAGGCCTATCTGATCGAGGACGGCCGCATCGCCGAGCCGCTCAGAAACGCCAATCTCATCGGCAACGGCCCCGACGTGCTCTCCAAGATCGACGCCATCGGCAACGACTTCGAGATGTCGTCCGGCGCCTGCGGCAAGCAAGGCCAGAGTGTCGCCGTCGGCTGCGGGCAACCGACCTTGCGTGTGACGGGCATGACGATCGGCGGTACCGCAGGTGCCTGACCTCCTCGAACTGGCCCGCCGCGTGCTCGAGCAGGCAAGGGGCGACGAAGAGGTCGAGGTCTACGTCGCCCACGGCAGGCAGAGCTCGATCAAGGTCTACGAGGGCGGGATCGAGGAGCTCACCGCGGCAGAGTCGGCGGGCGTGGGTGTGCGGGTCATCTCGGCGGGAAGACAGGGTTTCTCCTATGTCGGGGCGCTCGACGAGCCCGCCGCGTTCGAGGCGCTCCTCGAGGCACGCGACAATGCCCGGTTCGCCACGGTCGACGAGCACGCCCGGCTCGCCTCACCCGACGCCGTCGAGGCCCCCGTGATCGATCTCTGGCGGTCCGAGCTCGTCTCGTTCCCGACCGACAAGAAGGTTGCGCTCGCCCTCGAGCTCGAGCGGCACGTCCGGGCGGGGGACTCGCGCATCCGCCAGGTCGTCTCCTCGGACTACGTCGACGGCTTCAGCGAGACAGCGATCGCCACGACGCGAGGGATCGGGGTCACGAGCCGGAGAACGGGCTGTTATCTCTTCGTCAACGCCGTGGCCGGAGACGGCGACCACACCCAGACGGGCTTCGGCTACTCGGTCGGCCGCGCACCAGCCGAGCTCGACCTAGAGGCCGCGGGGAGCGACGCCGTCGACAGGGCGACACGGCTGCTCGGGGCCAAGAAGGCCAGGAGCGCCAAGCTGACCGCCGTCTTGGACCGCCGGGTGACGGCGGCGCTGCTCGGGATCCTTTCCGGCCCGCTGTCGGGCGAGGAGGTCGCCAAAGGGCGTTCGTTTTTCGCAGGGCGCGTCGGGGAGAAGGTCGGTGCCGGCGAGCTGACCCTCGTCGACGACCCGACGAACCCGCTCGCCTACGGGGCCTCGGAGCACGACGCCGAGGGCCTCGCCTGCCGGCGCAACTCGCTGATCTCCGCCGGCGAGCTGCAGGGCTTCCTCTACGACACCCACGCGGCCAGCCTCGCCGGCACGTCCTCGACCGGCTCGGCGGTTCGAGCCAGCTTCCGGACGACCCCCGGCGTGGGCCCGCAGGCGCTATCGCTCGAGCCGGGGGCCCTGGACCAGTCCGAGATCATCGCCCAGCTCGGCGGAGGCTTGCTCGTCCAGTCGATCACCGGTGTGCACTCTGGGGTCAATCGCGTGAGCGGTGACTTCTCCGTAGGGGCCGAGGGCCTGATGATCCGCGGCGGCGAGCTTGCCGAGCCCGTGCGCGAGGTGACCATCGCCTCGACGATCCAGCGCATGCTGCAGAACATCGTGGCCGTCGGCTCGGACGTCGAGTGGCTGCCGGGCAGCGCGGCGGGAGTGACTCTCGCCATCGACGACGTCTCGATGAGCGGGTCTTGACCCAGAGGAGAAACGAAGCCGTCTCTCAGGATGCCGCTGCGGTGCTCGTTGGTCTCGCGGCAGATGACGCCGAGGCCGAGGCCGCCGGCGCAGCCGGTGCGGCCGTCTTCTCCGGTGCGCTCGCGGCCGGCTTGGCTGCTTCGCCGCTCGACGGGGTGGCGGCCTCGGACGCTGTCCCCGAGCCGGCGGCGGGCACGGTGGACGATTGCCCCGACCGGCTGTCATTGCGGTAGAAGCCGCTCCCCTTGAACACGATCCCGATGTTCCCGAACACCTTGCGGAGGTCCCCGCCACAGTTGGGGCACGTGGTGAGGGCCGCGTCCTTGAACGACTGCACGACTTCGAGGTGCTCTCCGCATAACTTGCACGAATACTCGTAGGTCGGCATGAACCCGTTCTGCCCTTCGCCTCGACCAACCTCACCGTCCCGCGGACGGTCTGGCACTGGCACTCCCTCTCTGTGAGTGCCAAGTATATCGTGGCGGCCAGATCGAGATTCCCAGGGGAGGAGTTATGGGCCAAGGCGGCGTTGAACAGCTGGTCTCGCTCGAGGAGGTGCAACGGACCGTGCTCGGCTCGTGCCTCCCGCTCGCCCCGGTCGAGATCGGGCTTGCTGGCGCCCTAGGCCATGTCCTTGCGGCCGACGTGCGCGCCCCGGGGGACCTTCCTCCCTTTGCCAACTCCGCCATGGACGGCTACGCGGTGCGCGCAGCCGACACGAGCGCTGCGCCCGTGGAACTGTCGGTGATCGGGGTCCTCCCCGCCGGCGTCGCGCCGACGAAGGGCGTCGAGCCCGCAACCGCGGTCCAGATCATGACCGGAGCCCCGATACCGCCCGGTGCGGACGGGATCGCCATTGTCGAGCTGACGGAGCCGGGCTCGTCGGAGGGGATGGTCCGGATCCTCGCAGAGGTTTCGCCCGGCGCCTACATCCGCCCGGCCGGCAGCGACCTTCGCCGCGGGGAGCTGGCCGTGCCGGCGGGCACTGCGATCGGCCCGGCCCACGTCTCGTTGCTCGCCAGCGTCGACGCGACGACCGTGACCGTCCACCCAAGGCCGAAAGTGGGCGTACTTTCGACCGGAGACGAGCTGGCTGACCCAACGGCACCCCTCGAGCCGGGCCAGATACGCGACTCCAACCGCCAGGGTCTGCTGGCGGCTCTGCAACGGGACGGCTTTACGGGCGTAGACCTCGGCCTCCGCCGCGATGACAAGGCTGCGATCTCCGCTGCCATCAAGGAGGGCATCGAGCGCTGCGACGCCCTGCTCACCTCCGGCGGGGTCAGCATGGGCGAGTTCGACTTCGTGAAGGTCGCCCTCGAGACACTGGTTGGCGAACTGGGGGGGACCGTCCACCAGTTCAAGGTGGCGATCAAGCCCGCGAAGCCCTTGTCGTTCGCGGCCGTCACGGCCGGTGGACGTTCCGTGCCGGTGTTCGGCCTGCCTGGCAACCCTGTTTCTTCGATGGTCAGCTACCAGGTGGTGGCCCTGCCGGCGCTGAGGAAGCTCGCGGGTCATCGCTCGCCTCTCCCCAACCGGCTCCCGGCCGTCGCCGCCGACGACCTCGAGCGGCGCCCGGACGGCAAGCTTCACCTGGTTCGCGCCATCGCCGCCATGGGCCCGGACGGCCGGATTGTCGTGCGTTCCGCCGGCGCCCAGGGATCTCACCAGCTCGCCGCCTTGGTGGCCGCCAATGCCCTCGCCCTCGTGCCCGACGGCGACGGTGTGCGCATCGGAGGCGAGATCCAGATCCTTCTCACCGGCCCCCTCGAATGAGGTGGTACCCGGAACCTGAGCCGGTATTGCCCAATAGCGTGGGCAGGTATCTCCAGCAGCGTGAGCAGGTATTCAACAGCAGGCCGGTCGCCGATCCTGTCGGGAGGTCCGGTCATCCTCGCTGGTCCGTAGCGATCCGGGCAGGCTGAAGAGTCACGGCATAGACTGCTCTGCAATGCCGAACCGAGGACTGACACATGTCGATCCGCTTGGCCGGGCTCGAATGGTGGATGTCACTCCCAAGGAGGCGACTCACCGCCGGGCGCTCGCCCGCTGCAAGGTCCGGATGCTCCCCGAGACGACGGCGAAGATAGCGAGCAATGCCATCAACAAAGGTGACGTACTCGGTGCGGCACGGATCGCCGGTATTCAAGCCGCCAAGCGCACTCCCGACCTCATACCTCTCTGCCACCCGTTGCTCGTCGGCTCGGTCTATGTGAACTTCACCTTCGGCGACGACTTCGTCGAGGTCGAGACCCAAGTGGAGGCCGTGGACCGCACGGGCGTCGAGATGGAGGCCATGACCGCCTGCGCTGTGGCTGCCCTGACGATCTATGACATGTGCAAGTCCGCCGACCGCTCCATGGTCGTGGAGGAGCTGTGCCTGTGGGAGAAGACCGGCGGTCGCTCGGGGGTTTGGCGACGTGCGAACGAGCCCGCCAAGGACAAGATCCACCAGTCTGCCGAGACGTTTGACTAGCGTTTCCGACAAAGTGAGGACGGCCTAGGAGTGTGAGCCTGGTGGTGATAGCTCTGCTGGCAATCATCTGGGTGGTCGCCCTGACCCCGATGATGCTTCGCAAGCTCTCCGAACGCAGGTTCACAACTTCGGTTGACTCCTTCCACCGCCAGCTACGCGGTATGAGGCGTGCCTACCCCCGGCTGGCGGCGACCGCCGCCGCCCCGGAGGCAATGCTTTTCAGCACCGAGATGGTGGACGACGACACCCGAGCCTCCTCTGCGACGCCTGCCCACCTGTCGCGATCTGAAGCAGTCGAGCGGCACGCGCGGCACTCTCCCTTGCCGGCGGCACGCCGCCGCCGCGTGCTGCTCGTGCTCGGCGCGGCGATGTTGGGTTTCTTCGTGCTCGGCATGATCCCCGCCTTGCGGGTTCTCTGGGGTCTGTCTTTACTGGCTTTTGCCGCCGCGGCCGGCTACCTGGCTCTGCTCATCTACATGCACAGGCGCGCAGAGGAGCGCAAGGCCAAGGTCGTCGACATCCGCGACCTCCGCCAGGAAGCGGGCCGGGCCGTTCCCGTTACTGCACCTGTTCGGGTGGTGGTCGGCGTTCGCCAGAGGGACTGGGACGAGGCGGATTTCGGCGAGGACGACTTGAGCGATGACGACTTGAGCGACCCTGCCTTTGAGTACGACTACGACGAGATCATGGCTGGAGGTCGCTGAGCGGTCGCTCCTTGGGCAGCCGGCGGCTGGGCCGTCGGGCGTTCGCCAGTCCCGCCGGGTCGTCCACATGCACTTCCCCTGTGAGAGAGGAGCGTGGCTCCGCTAACCTGAGTCGTCGGCCGGACTCGGCTGGAGCGCACCAGAGGAACCCTCCGATGGTCCGTCACCGGTCGTCCCGGGGGTGTAGCTCAGCTGGTAGAGCGCCACGTTCGCAACGTGGAAGTCGGCGGTTCGAGTCCGCTCACCTCCACTCCTTGTCGGAATCACAACGTTTTCCCTGGTCAGAGCCGGTATTTCACTGGATCTTCCGAACCAAGGCAAACGGCGATGTTCGGACCCCGCCCTGAACTGGGAGAACGTCCGATTCAGATCGGCTGTCCGGTCGCGCGGGTCAGGCTCCGGCCGACCTTGGGGCCGCCGAAGCCCTCGTGCCAATCGCACCCATAGCACTCGTCGGACCATTCGCCCATACGGGTGACACCGGAAATCGCACCTCTAGTCGTTACCATGAACGAACTTCCCGGGATGGTGACGCTCGACAGCTGTGAGTGCGATGAGCGAAGAACAGCTTGCGTTTTCTTCACGAGTCGTGACCCTAGCCTGAGCGGTCCGCTTGGTCTCAGGGCGGCGGTCGCCGGGTAAGTGGAGGGTTTCGAAGCTAAAATGGCGCCACATGGCGGCGCGCTTGCTTCGCTCCAAGCGTCAGATACCAAACCGCATCTACACCCAAGCCGCCGCCCTCGTCGCTGTGGTCGTTGTCGTTGTGGTCGTGTTGCTCGTGACCGCGGGCGGTTCGACAACCAAGTTCCCGTTTTCGTCGCTCGGCGATCCAGAGGCGTCCGGGAGCTCCACAGCCCCCGTCGCCGCCGACTCTTCCGAAACTTCCGGCGCTAGAGCCGTCGCATCGCGGTCGTACCTCGAGCTGGCCGAGGCCGGGATCGAGAAGACTTCGGAGTGGTGGAGCGGTTCGGCCGACTGGTTCTATAAACAGCTCGGGTCGAACCCCAACCGTGCGCAAGTGACGTTGTGGGGAAGCAACGGGATGTTCGAAGCGCTTGATGAGATCGCGATTGCCGACCCGACAGCCAAGACCAAGGCGGCGGTCGAGACATTCGCACGCGGCGAGCAGCGTTACTGGAACCCGAACCTGAGGCCAGTCCCCGGATACTCACCACAGGTCGGTGAGCAGAACTCCTCACAGCCGACCTGGTACGACGACAACGCCTGGATCGGGATCGCGTTCCTGGACGCGTACCGCGCCACCGGCGACCACGCCTACGTCGCTAACGCCGAGCGCGCGTTCGCGTTCATCGCCGCAGGCGGTTGGGACGCCGAGCAGGGCGGCGGGATGTGGTGGAGCACCGAGCACCAATGGCTCTCTGGCGAGGCGCTTGCGGCCGCGTCAGACCTGGCCGCGCGGCTCTATCAAACCACCAAGCAGGCCGAATACCTGACCGACGCTGAGACCTACATCGGCTGGGCCAACAAGCACCTGCTCACGCCGCAGGGCGTCTATCTCCCCGTGGCGAGCACACCGTATCCGTACCTGATCGAGCCGGACTCATATGTCAATCGCGGTCGAACGGGTGGGCCGTGGACTTATATTTGTATGGAAGGCAGCGGCACCTGTAAGGCCGATGCGACCGAAGTTACGCCGTGTAAGACCGGCTCCAAGAGCTGCAAGCCGGGAACGCTCGTGATCGTGAAATGTCCGGTGGGAGCCAAGGGCTGTGAGCTGGGCAGCACCATTGCCACCAGGGTAAGTGCCCGCGGAAACTGTGCCAAGGGCGAGGAGAACTGTAAGCCGAGCCAGCCGACGCGTGACGGTGCGAGCTTCAACTCGACCAGGCCTGACAGCGGCATGGCTACAGCCGGCCCAGCCGCTGCCGACAAGGAGGCCAACGCCGGCCCCAAGCAGGTCGCGATGCCGCATGACGGCGAGGGCGCCATGGTCGCCGCCATGACCGCTCTGTGCGAGGCGACCGGCAAGCAGTCGTGGTGCACCGAAGCCGATCAACGTGCCCGCGACGACATTGAGTGGCTTGCGCCATTCGCCGACGGACCGCAGTACGACTCGGTGCTGATCCGCGGGCTGTTGGCGCTCTATTCCGAGAACCACGACGCCCGGCTCTATGACTTTGCGGTCAAACTCGCCGGTCTGATTACCAAGCATGCACAGACTTCCCCGAACGTCTACCTGCGCGGCTGGGATGGCCGCGCGGTCCCGAACACCCCGTACCGCTTGTTACGCACCGACGCCGGAAGCATCGGCGTGTTCGCAGCTCTGGCGACGGTCAAGCCTCCGCCACCGGCGGCGATGCGCGGGGCTGACGGTGCCGCCTCGGGCCGCGTGCCCAAAGGCCCGGCCTGATGCGGAGGGGCGGCGCTGCCCGGAAGACACGCTGCGCATGACCGGGCTGGAGCGGCGCTGCCGGTGGCTGCTGCGCGCCTATCCCGCCTGGTACCGGCGTGAGCGGTCCGGGGAGATGCTGGGTACCCTGCTGGAGGCCAGCCCGCCCGGTCGGAGATGGCCTACCTTCCGGGACGCGCGGGCTTTGATTACTGGGAGCTTCCGGGTCCGCTGCTGGGTCTGGTTGCTGTCGATGCTGTGGGTGGGAGCGGGAGCCGTCTACGCTGGCTACTTCTTTTACATCACCACCAAGCCGTGGCCTGGCATAGACCTCGGGATCGTCGGGTGGGCGGAAATTCCGGTGACGTTCCAGATTGTGATAGCCCTGGCCACCTTCGTATTGTGTGCGGCACTTGTTCCTGTGCCGATTGCCGGGTTTATCAGGCTTCGCGGCTGGCGGCGCGGCAATTGGCTCCGCGCAGCCGCGTGGCCAGGCGCGTGGATTGCGGGCGTCGCTCTGTTATTGCTGGCCAGTTCCTGGGCGCAATACCCACTGCACTCCTGCCCCAATGCGCCCGGCCCTGTTGTGCCGCCACAGTGCCCTTACGGCAGCCCTGCCGTGGTGAGCTGGGGAGAGCTGCCAATCTGTGCCGCGTGGCTGGTACTCGGGATCCTGATGACCTGGATATTGGCGGTGCCCCCGGCTCGCCGTTCGGATGTACCCAGCACCAGCAGACAAGCCAGCGGCAAGGCTAGCTAGACATCCCTAGGCCGCAACTGTCAAGCGGCGGGGTCGGTTGCCACTCTCCAGGCGGTGGCCTCGTCGTAGAGGCAGTCGTGCTCGAGCACCCCGTGCAGGATGCCCGCCCAGCGGTTCGCGAGCTGCCGAAGGCACTGTGGCAATGCCCTTCCTCGCTTGGAATTGAGGACTACGAGGAAGCCCATCCGCGTGAGCCAGTTGGAAGGATGCTCCATTGGCAACTGGCGGACGCCCGACCCAGGGGTTCGAGTGACAGGCTCTGGAGTCGGCTCTTAGGCATCTTCCTCGTTCGAGTGGGCATTTCGCGTCTGAGTTCTACCTGATCAACAGGGGTGTCGAGGGGTTCGAACATAGTCGCGTTACCTCCACTCGTTGTCGGATTCACAACGTTGTCCCTGGTAGATCCCGGTTTTGGACGGGCATTCGTCAACCAAGGCAAATGGCGATGTTCGAACCCCTGGAAAGTCCGACTCGTCCGCAGTGACCCTGACCGGGCACCCCTGAGCGCGAACCGACGTCATCCTCAGCCTGCCCCCGACCGGCACATGGTGGCTAGGCCAAAAGGCTCGACGTGCCGGGATATTGGGCGGTGAGTGCCGAGAGGTCGGTCACTCGATGCCAACCTGGTGGACCTCAACTGAAGCAGGGTTCCGCGGTCACGAAGCTCCCCGAGCGTACGGCTCGTAACTCAAGAGTCGCACGTTCGTCGATCCCCGGGCCCTCAGGCGCTTCAGACCACCGGCTGGGACGTGATCCCGGAGGTTCCATGGCGTTGGTCCTTTGCTCGAATCCCAAGCCAGCGAGCGCCGGAACGATTCGCTCGGTGTCCAACTTGGCGATCACGATCTGGACGTCGATGACGTCCTTGGCCCAGAGGCCGGGCTGAGTTTGCGCACCGTGTTGGTGTGGTCTGGCAGGGCGTAGTCGGGGAAGGTTCCGCCAGCTTTGATGTCCGATCGCATTGGTTACGACCTCCTTTGTCGGCTCATCCGCGCCCATTTCACTTCGGACTGCATCGCCGCCTCACCCTCGGCGCTGCCTGGCGTCCTCACCGGTTTCGGGGGTCGTCGACCGGGTCGATGTATTCAAGACCAAGCGGTCCGATAGCCGTCACTTGGGTGACGTAGGTTCCGGACTTCGCCCAGTGGAAATGGGGGGTACCGCCGGGGAGCACGATGACGGCGCCTGGCGGGTATGCCTGCAGCTGCCCTTCGTCGAACTGGCTCCCCAGCCCGACGTAGAAGACACCGGAGATGACCGTGTAGACACGGTCCTCCGGATGCTGGTGGGGCATGAGCTTGACGCCCGATGGCAGTTTGACCCGGATGACGTAGGGCCCCGGTTCGGAAGGCTCGCCGACGACGATTGCCAGTCGCGCCGAAGGCGGGAACGCCGGAAACGGCTCCCAGTCGATGTCCTCGGGCAGAACCGACCTGAAACGGTCCTGACCTGTTTGGTGGATCCCCATCAGTGGTGGACCTCCCGACTTCTGACGGAGAGGTGACCCAACGTCAGGACATCTCTCGTCACGGTGCTGCCGAACGGAACACTAGCGCGATGAGACCAGCGGGACGCCGCCGGCTATCCGCTTCTCGGTTCTCGTCTTTCAGGCTTAATACGCTGAGCCACTCGGCCGGTAGCTTGGATCTCCGACCACATCGGCACCCCGACGTTCTCGTCGGAGCTGCCAGAGCCGATCCCGCGAGTGTCCGGGCAAAGGAACTCATGTGAGCACCACCCCAATTGCCGACTATGCGCTCCTTTCGGATCGGCACAGCGCTGCGCTGGTGAGCCGGGACGGGTCGATCGACTGGTTGTGCTTCCCACGCTTCGACAGCCCTTCGATCTTCGGTCGGCTCGGTGGCGAAGCTGGCCACTGGTCGATCCGGGCCACAAACGCCAGTCACGTCCTTTTGTGCACCTTCTGGCTGGCCCAGGCCCTGGCGGGGGCCGGCCAGCCGGCCCGAGCCCGTACCGTCTTCGAACGCGCCGCCGCGTTCGTCAACGACGTCGGCCTGCTCGCTGAGGAGGTCGACCCCGTCAATGGGGAGCTCTTGGGGGAACTTCCCCCAGGCGTTCAGTCACATCGGGCTCGTCAACGCGGCCTGGGCCATTTCTGAGAGCGAACTCCGACAGACGCCACCGAGTTAACCCCGATCATTCACGCAGGTCATTGAAGATCGAGTGCCGCTCGCAATTGAGGCCGGTCGGAGGGATTGCCGGACGATTCCGGTGACCGAATAGGCCTGGAGGCCCGCATTTAGCCAAGACCGCACGGATCACCCGATGCGTGGGCGTGGCAGGTCCAGGCTCGTCCGGTGCTCGCGATCTCGAAACGATCAGGTGATGGCTTCGATGTG
>JBKQMT010000141.1:0-3910 GCA_052146595.1 Acidimicrobiales bacterium | reverse complement strand
CTGTCCACCAGTGCCGGAGTAGGTGGCGAGATGTGAGCGATAGGCGGCATGTAGTCGGTCTCGCAGGTAGTCGAGAGTGTCAGTGAACTGGGTGAAAACGATAACGGTGCGGCCACTGCCACGTGCTTCGTTCAGGTGCTGCTCGAGAATGTCGAACTTTGAGTCGGCAACCCTGTCGAGTCGCTTGATGTATCGCTCGATATGAATTTGGTAGGCGTCAGTAAGTGGGACCGCGGTGCCGTCGTCGATGACCCCGCCTTCATCCGTCTCGAGAGCTTCTTCGGCTTCGTCGAGTAGGTCGAGCTCGATGGCGAATCCTTCTTTCGCCACGCGCCGTTCGAAGGTACGGCGGATCGCTGTCCAGGATGAAGTAAGCCGGCGCCTGTAGATGGTGAGCACGAACCCGGCACCTTGCCGCGTGCCGTGCACGGCCATGAGTCGGTCGAGGAGACCGTCGAGCTCGGCGTATAGAGCGCGCTCCTCCTCGGTGAACGGAACCGGGATGGCTTGCACGTCTCGATCGGCGATCGGCTCCGTCAGGAGCCCCTGATCCCGATAGCGCTTCAGGGTCTGGCGCGAGTGACGGGTTACGAACTCGCCGATCGGGCTGCGCTGTTTCAGCCAGGCTCGCAACTCACGACGCCCGTCGGTTCCGAGCTCTTCTACGAGCTGCGCACTCTCTTGTTCCGTAGCCCCGAACCGTTCGACGCGGCTTCGCTGTACAGGTCCGAGGCGGGTCTCGATGTAGGCGAGCATTGCTCTATCGGCGCCGTTGAATGGGGGCAACGGTGTGTCCCTAAATGTGCGGGCGAGATAGTCCCAGTTCGTGGTCGCGTCGTCATCCTTGCGGATCTCCATATAGAAGCGCTCGAATGTATCGAAGCGTTCCATGGCGCCTGACAACCCGACCTGGCGGAGCAGATCGAGCAGCTCGATCGGGTGGATCTGCATCGGCGTTGCCGTCAGCAACCACATGGCCTTGGCGTGGTCGGTTTCGGTGAGTCGATCGAGGAGCTGTAGTAGCCGACTCGGCCGGTATTCGTCAAGGTCGGCAGCGCGCCGTCGGGCATGGTGCGCCTCGTCGATGACGATCAAGTCGTAGCGACGTGCGGCGAGAATCTGGTTCTGGTGTCTTGGAAGGCGAGCCAAGTGGCTCGATACGAGCAGGACGTCGTTGTCCTCGTAGGGATTGGTGCCGGTCGGCACTGGTCGCATGTCGTGGGGATGAGCTCCACAAATCCTGTTGCCTTCGAGGCGTGACACCCACAGGCCAAACTTCTCGAACAGTTCGTCTTGCCATTGGGAGCACACGTTCGCGGGTGCCATCACCAGCACCCGTTTCGCCCGGCCACTTAGCAACAGCCATCGGAGTGAGATGCCTGCGCTGATCGTCTTGCCGAGTCCCACCTCGTCGGCGATCAGCCAGGACCGCGGATACTCGTCGGTCAAACGCTCCGCTACCTTGCGCTGATGGGGGAACAGCGACACGCCGCTGGTTGCCTCAGCCAACGCTTGAGCTCCCAAAAGGTGCGGGGCAGCAAGTAGGAACCGGCTAAGGGTGTTCCTGTCGGCCCGCTCCACCGGCTCCTCGACATCTTTTGCGGTGGGGGCCTCAGTGGGCGCGTACCGGACGAGCTCAGCCTCAACCGCCACTGGAAGCGAGAAGACTCGGAAACCGGGGACGTCGCCTCTCCAACGCTGTTCGAACTTGCCGACCCAGAGGTCGAAATAGCCGGCGCTCCCGTCCCAGGACTGGAACACCGAAAATGACTCGAAGTTGTGCAGCCAAGCAGTCACTGTTTCGTTGGTCGAGCCTTGGAAAACGACGCCGTCCCCAAGACGGTCGCGCAGTACGCCGATCTTCTCGTGGAAGTACGGCACCTCCATGCCCGGTGGAGTGGGCACGCCGTTCTCATCGACGGCGATGGCCACTTTGATCTCGAGCCGCTTCTCCTTTACAAGCCAGGCCAGAACCTCGAGACGGCGTTGGGAGATTTCGTCGGAAGGCACCAAGCCAGCAGCGAGCTTCGCTGCGAACGCGGGCGGAATCTCTTGCGCCCCGATGAGGGCGTCTCGTTCCTCCTCACCGACCTCGGCGCCAATCAGGAACCGCGAGTGCCCACCACCCGCGATGAACCGGGAGAGCCCGCGAGCGGCAACCGACAAGGACGACACTCGGAAGTAGCCCACTGAACGGTCATAGGTGACGGCCCGGCTGAGTGCCGGCACGTAGAAGTCCCGCAACGCCTGATCTGCCGTGTCGTAGCCGAGACGCAGATCCAAGTCCCGAAGGCCTCGCTCTTCATCGACCGCCACGGGCCTCACCGCCCTCCCTCTGACTCAGTCCATCTCGAAGAGTTTGGCGGGGGTTTCGTCTGGATCGGCTGGAGCAGCGATGTCGTCGAAAAGGGTGGCCCGAAGGCCTTCCAGGGCCCGGGCTTCAGGGCGGACGAACTCTCCCTTGTCCTTCACCCGCGGGACGGCACGGATCGCTGCTTCGACCAGATCATGGAACTTCTGGTCATCGGCCTTATGCGTCCGAGACAGCCACGCCTTCGCAGCAGCGAGACCCTCCTCCTCGTAAACGAGCATCAGGGCATGAAGTGCATCGATCTGTGTCAGCCAGGTGGCGGCATCAGGATCGAGACCCTTGGCTGTGCGACGCTGTGCCGGTGTGAGCGTTGTCACGGTCCCGCTCGACGCCCGAACGATCTTGTGGACTTTGGCCAAGTCGTCCATCTCGAGGTGCATGGCGATTGACAGCTTGCGGCCTTCGTCAAAGGGAAACTCCGCAGCACCGAAGTCAGCCCACGCCAACAGATACCAGTCGGTGACTCGGTCGAACTCGACCTCACGACCGCCCAGCAAACCCCGAATCTTCAAGCGGGACACCTCCTCACGGGCGAGGTCAAGAGCCACGTCCGGTCTGGGGACCTGGGGATTACCATCTCCATCTAGCTCGCCCGTGTACACGGGCCAGTTCCGGGAAAGCACGGACAACACGGGCCCGAAGGTGGAGAGCGTGAGGTCGATACCTGCCAGGCCATCGTCAGCAAACCGCTCGGCCGCGTGCCGGGCAGCCGCGGCGATCTGACCTCGGATGTCTGACCAGTAGGCGGGCAGCGTGTCGCCGCGCTTCCGACAGGTCAGAAAGATGGTCGAGGCTGCAGCGTTCTTCTTTGCGATATGCGTTGAGTTCTCGCTCTCCGTGTGAATCGGCCACGACGAGTCGATTGCAAATCCTGCCTCCAGAAGCGCATGACCAAGTGTGTCCCAGGCATCGACGCGCTTGTGCGTGAACATCACGGTCAGCACGCCAGAAGGTTCAAGTACCCGATAAGCCTCCTGGAAGGACTGAGTGAGCAAGTCCTCGTAGTGCTCATCCGCCAGATCGGCTGCCGACTTCTCACCTGTCTTCCTGTGGCCCTTGCCTGTCGCGACGTCCCGGAACAACGACGGGTTAGCGACCGCCTCGTCCTCCTTGTTCGTGAGGACCTGAGTTGTGAGCTCGGGCCACGTTGCCCTTAGCGATCGCTTCAACCACACATAAAAGTAATCCGACAGCTCGGCGTACATGACGTTGTTGTAATAAGGCGGATCTGTAACGACTGCCGAAACTGAACCACTCTCCAACGGTAACGACGTCGCCGATCCCCAGATGACCCGAGCGGTCGCTTCCCGGGCGGGAGAAAACATCGTCGCCTTCTCGACTACCAGCGCAGAGATCTTCTTGTGGTTCATTACGGCGTTGTTCACCGCCCACGGGATCAACACTGAGGCCCCGTCAAATTCGGCAAAAGACCACTTGATCGAGAAATCGTGACGTTCAAATGTGTTTCGAATCTTGTTTCGGGACGCGTCCCAACTGGCGAAGGAAGAGTTGTAGTCCAGAGCCTTGTCCAGTGCAAAG
>JBKQMT010000140.1:0-7234 GCA_052146595.1 Acidimicrobiales bacterium | reverse complement strand
GCTCGGGAGCACAAATCGCGTCAAACGCGTAAGTTCTTGCCGTCGCCCTTAACGGGATGCAATCTTCAACACCCGGTCACCCGCTATGGTCGTCGTCTATTGTAGCAAGGCTCGTCGGTCTGAGGCGGAGCCTCGTTAGTGATCTCGTTGCTCTCGTTCGTCCTCAAGCGGCTCAAGCGGCTCAAGCGGCTCTGGAAGGATCTAGTGACCTGGTTGCTTCCGTTCGTCCGCGAGCGGCGCTGGAAGGATCTGGTGATCTCGCTAGTGACCTCGTTGCGCCTGTTCGTCCTCAAGCGGCGCTGGAGGTTTCCGATTTCGGTCAAGCTTGAATTGTTGAAGTTTCCGATCGCGGCGGTGGGGAGTGGGGTGACGACGGGGGTCCTGATCGCGCTGGTCGAGGAGCTACTTCGGCCGATGATCCGGGACGAGCAACCTTGGCTCCGCGCCATGACCGGGCCGCCCTTGTTGCTGCTGGCCGTTGTGGTCGGGATCGTGGTGCAGGTGGCGCTGCTGGGGCCGGTCGGCTCGGAGTCCGAGCGGGAGTGGTGGGGGCGCCTGGCGGCGGCGATGCTGCTGATGGCGCTCGGCTGGTTCGTGACGCTGGGGGTAATCGTGTACGGCCCGGCGGTTTTGCTCGGGAGCCACCAATTGATGGCTGCGGCGCTGGCGTCGGGGTGGGTGGCGACAACCGTTGCCGGGGTGCTCGCGGGCAAGAGCGGGGCGACCACCGGCGCCGGGGGCGACCGACGGCTCGAGTGGATCGCCCGGGTGGCGCCGCCGATCTTTCTGATCGGCCTCCTGGCGGTCGTTTCCACCCTGGCCATGTACCTGCTCAACGACGATGTGAAGGCGATCGGCGTCCAGAAGACGTTCGACCGCGCCCTGGGCGTCTATCTCCTCACCATTAAGCGGACGTCGGGGCTGCTCATCCGCGAGTGGCTGGCGGGATCCGTCATCGTCGCTGTGGCAGCCAGCGGGCTGGTCCACGTCAACCTGTTCTCGCTGAACGCGCTGTACGCCAATCGCCTGACCCGCGCCTTCCTCGGCGCCTCACGGCGGACGGACGAGGGGCGGAAGCGTTGGGCCGCGGACCGAGACCAGCGCGCCCTAGCCGGGGCGCCGACCGGCGTCCTCGGGCTGACACGCGACCCGAACCCGGTGACGGAATTCGACCCCCACGACGACCTGGAACTCGCCCAGTTGCGGATCGGGGCCGGTGACGGTGCGGCACGCTACTGGGGCCCGCACGTCGTCATCAACACGGCACTGAACCTCGTCGGCGGCGGCGAGCTGGCCTGGCGCGACCGGAAGGCCGAGTCGTTCATGCTGACGCCGATCCACCTCGGCGCGCGCTCCACTGGATACGTTCGAACACCGGAAGAGACTGGCTTGTGGCTGAGCGTCGGCCGCGCCGTCTCCGTCTCGGGCGCGGCGGTCGACCCGAACATGAACTTCCATCAGTCGGCCGCCGTCAGCATGTTGCTGACCATCTTCAACGCCCGGCTCGGCGTCTGGATCCAGAACCCGAATCCCGACACCTGGTCGTGTTGGAAGGGATGGCCGCGGCAGAAGAAATCAGCCGAGTGGGGCGCGCACAAGGCCAGCTACGGAGGCCTGCTTTTCAAGGAGTTCCTGGGCAAGACCGACGAGAAGGGCCGCTACGTTCACATCTCCGACGGCGGCCACTTCGACAACCTGGGCGTCTACGAGTTGGTCAAGCGCCGCTGCCGCTACATCGTCGCCGTCGATGCAACCGAGAATCCGCTGGCGACCAGCGACAACCTGGGCATCCTCGTGCGGCTCTGCCGCGTGGACCTGGGCGTGCGCATCGAGGTCAATACGGCGCCGCTGAAGGTCGTCGGGACTGACGGGATTTCGCGCGCCCACGTCGTCATCGGCCGCGTCCGCTACGACGACGTGGACCAAGGCCAGACGCCCGGGATGCTCATATACATCAAGAGCACCATGACCGGCGACGAGCCCCCCGATGTCCAGCAGTACGCCAACCTTCACTCCGAATTTCCCCGCCAGTCCACCGTCGACCAGTCGTTTGACGAAGACCAGTTCGAGAGCTACCGGGCTCTCGGCGATCACGTCGCCTGTGTCGTGTTCGAGGAGGCCGCCCAATCGATCTTCAGGGACTCGGGCGGCGACGGTGAGAAGTGGTGGAAAAAGAAGGCTGAAGAAGAGAAAGCTGAAGAAGAGTTGGCGAAAGAAGAGGGCGATCGCGCCGCGACGATCGCGTTCTCGCAGGGACACCGGAAGATCTTCGGCGCCTTGCGGAACCGCTGGAGCGAGATGCCGCTCCAAGTGGACGACCGCTACCTCGAATCGACCAAGTCCTGGCGCAACCTCCAGCGCGACCTTCGTAGCGAGCCGGCCCTGGCCCGCCTCGCCCGCGACTTCTACCCCGAGCTGGCCATCCTCGACGACCCGGGGGAAGGCCCGACGCGACGGGCCGAGCTGCACAAGATGGAGCAGGTCGTGCAGTTCATGGAGGACGCCTGGACCGGCCTGGGCCTGAAGGATCACGACGAAGCGACGATCGGACAGGGATGGCTCAACGTGTTCTGCCGCATCGCCGGCAGCGAGACCTTCCGCCTGTTCTGGCCGCTGCTCCGCGCCGAGTGCGGACCCGAGTTCACCCGGTTCTGCGAGCGGCGGCTGCGTGCCAACCGCACGAAGCCCTGGCTCCGGGAGATCGGGTGGTCCGACCCGGCCGTCGCGACGCTCGGGGCCGAGTTCGCCCGCGAGTGGCCCAGGGCTCTCGACCGCAGCGATTCCTCCGACGGGCGCGACCGGAGGAAAGTGGAGACCCTGGCCGAGGCCGGCCGGCGCTACCTCTGGGACCGGATCAACATCGCGAAGCTGCCCCAGAGGGGCTGCGAGCCGGAGATGCGGACGGCCTGGCTGATCCTCGAGGGCCCGGTCGAGTACGAGCCTTCGAAGGAATCGGGCTTCGAATTCCCGATCGGGATCATGGCTGTCTTCCCCGCGGAACGGTTCAGCTCGGACGTGCCGACCAGGCCGAAGTGGGCCCCAGATGTGCCGGAGACGGAGACCTACGAGACGCTCCTCTGGGTCCGCCGCGCGCATCGCTCCACGGGGGTTGGCGAGCAGGTCCTTCGGGGCTCCGTGGTCGACAAGCTGATCAAGCGCCTCAAGAAGCCGTCGTGCGTTCTCGTGCGATACCCGCCGGTCGCGGACGACGGCGGTGCGGAGGACCTGGACAGGGTGCGCTGGCTCGCCTTCTACTCCCTCTTCGGATTCGCCCCCAACACCGAGAGGCCCTTGCAGCCAAACCAGCCGTGGGTGCTCTACAAGCGCTACCCGGAAACCAGCCGCTAATCCCCTCGGTGGCGAGGCACTTGGCCGCGTCACATGACGACATTGGACCCCGACCATGAGATGCAACCGCCGGGCAGCCATGACCGCCTTCCTCGCACTCGGGCTGATGGGATCGATCCCCGGCTGCGGCCAGGAGCCTCGCGAGAAGGTCGTTCGGTTCAACATCCTCCAGTTGAGCGACATCTATGAGTTCGAGCCGGTCGATCAGGGCAGTACAGGTGGCCTGGCGAGGGTCGCGGCCCTGAAGAAAGAGTTGCTCCGGCGGAACGATAATACGTACGCGATGCTCTCCGGCGACCTCGTCAGCCCCTCGCCCATGGCCCGCGTCGATTACGAGGGCGAAAAGATCGCAGGCCGGCAGATGGTGGACGTCATGAACCTCCTCGAGCTCGACTTCGCGACCTTCGGCAACCACGAGTTTGACCTGGACCGGGGCCAGCTACACGCCCGGCTCCGGGAATCCAAGGCGAGATGGGTCTCGACGAACACTTCCGAAGTAACGGAGACGAAGAAGGTCCAGCCGTTCGAGTTCGCCCCGAGGCACCGCCTGATGAGAGTGGTGGACAAGCGCACCAAAAAGTCCGTCGTCGTCGCGCTGATCGGCTTGACGACCAACGCGAACAGGAGCCAGGATTATGTCCAGTACGAGGACCCGATCGCCTCTGCCAACAGAAAGGTCAATGAATTGACAGGGCAATATGACGTGTTGATTGCCTTGACACATCAAAGCCTGGACAATGACAAAAAGCTGGCGAAGGCGGTGCCCGAGATCAACCTGATCCTGGGCGGCCACGACGGCCGGGTTTACGTCCCCCGCGAAGAGACATGCGGGGCGCCGATCTTCAAGTCCGACTTCAACGCACGGGCCGTCTGGGTCCACAATTGTACGTTCGACGTCACGAACAGGACACTCACGGTAGCTCCGACGCTCACGCCGATCGAGGACCAGGGCCGGGAGGACGACGGGAAGGGCCGGAATCGGATGCTCCGCAGGATCGACAAGTGGTACGACCGGTTCGCCCGCGGCCTCAGGAACTCGCTCGAAATCAGTCCGACGGAACTGGTGGGGCATGTCCCCGAGGGGAAGGACCTCGACGGCCGTGAGGAGAAGGTTCGCTCCGGGCCGACCAACCTGACCAGGCTCATCGGCCAGTCGATGATCGAGGCCCTCAATAAGAAGGTGTCGGACGACCACTCCCTGAAAAACGAGGTGAAGGCCCTCCCCCGGCTGGCGATCTTCAATAGCGGCATGGTGCGGCTCGACGACATGCTTCGGCCCGGCCCGATCACGACCTACGACGTCTTGCGCATGCTGCCCTTCCCGGAGGAAATGATCCGCGGTGTGACCATGTCCCGAAACCTGGCCGAGAAACTGCTCGGGACCCGCTCCGATCCCCATTATCGCGGCAACGGGTGGTTCCTCCAAGTCTTCGTCTTCGACAAGGACGGCAAGCCGTTCGTCGATAAGAGTGGCAAGCCGTCTTCGGATGACAAGCTCCCCGGCGAAGCGACCGAATTCCTGGTCGCCGTGAACAGCTATCTGATCGACGGCAACGAGCGGGGGTTCGCTGGCGTAGTGAAGGAACACGTAGGCGACGAGTGGGGGTTCAGCCTGAAGGAGAAGAAGGGGGAGAAGGGCGACGGCTGGCAAGATGTCCCCGGCCTGCAGGAGGTCCAGTCGTCGGTCGAGGGCCTGATCGAGTATCTCCGGACCAACCCCAAGCTCGACGTCCCGGACGAGACGGATGAGAAGGGACGAGCCGGCTGTCCTCTTGGTCTCGACGGCTTCGACCTCCAACTTATGCCGAACGACGCGAAAAACATCCGGAAGAAGGGCAGGAATCTTATCGTCATGGCCCTCGTGGATGAGGTGCTTTGCTTCCGCGTATTCAACGGCAATGGCAGGATAGTCGTGGACACTGATGAGAAGAAGCGGACGGAAAAGGCCCGGCAGATCAAGGATCTCAGGTGTCAACTCGAGGGCTTGTGGCCTCCGCACGACCTTACCGAGAGCGAGAAGGACAAGATCCACACGGCTCTCACATCGATCTTAGCTCCCCTCCCTCTCGACCCAATAATGATCAAAGCCACCGGGACCAACAAGGATCCTGACTGTAAGGAGGATTGCGACCGGTGCCTTCACCTCACCGGCCCCAAGAAGTACGCCGCTTCCATCATCACGAATCTCGAGGAGGCAATCGAGGAGCCGGAGACGGACGGGCGGCATCGCCTCATCCTGGCCGAGTCGTTGATCCACCTGGAGCCCGAGAGCCGCTTGGCTGCCAACGAGATCGTCGAGAAGTTCCGCAGTCGGGACTTGGCGATGAAGCGAGAGGCCGAACGGATACTCTCCGAGGCCGTGAAACCGTCCCCCCCGGGCCTGATCCGTGCCATCCTCCCGCTGCTCGATCTGAACCCGAAGAGCCAAGTGGACTCTGAGTTCCTCCGCGCGGACGTCGCCGAGTTGCTGTCAAAGGTCGACCCGAAGGTGCTGGCCCGAGAGAAAGGGGGTGACGAGGCGGGTCGGGCCCGGGCCGCCAACACCTCACGTTAAGAGGCCCTGGCCGGCCGGGGCGAGCCCCCGTATCGCGCGGGCGTATACGGGACTCAGCGCTCCGGAATGGTCGATTGCGCGATCTTTCCATTTTCCCCAATGAATTGCTGAACTCGACCCCAAATGGGACCGCACGGGAAGGGATGCCCGGCCGTGGCCACCAGTCGTGTGGCGATCTTCGACGTCCGTCCGGTGGGAAGGGCCCTTGTCCGTGCCGCAAAACGACCGTTATCTGTTCACGAGCGAGCCCGAGCCGGGATCGCGCAGGCCCCCAAGGAGGGTCGCCCCCACGGCCCGCCGAGGACAGCGTTTGACGTCCAAGGGGCTACGCTCGACACGGTCCACCTGTCTCGTTGAGGGCATGCACTGGTGGCCGAAGCGATTTGGGACATCATCCGTTGAGCCTTTGGGTCTTGAAAAGTTACGACGACTGCCCGTCGAGATTCACCAGGGCGCATTGCGTTAAGTCCAGATCACCATTTCCAGCTCACCGCCGTGGGGCAAAGACGCCAGGTGACCCAACGCTCGTCAAGAAACGGTTCCTGACCTTTACGGTCCAGGCTTGGTACTTGTGAGAATATCCGTGGGAAAGCCCGTTGAGGCTCCACGAGAGAGGGGGTGGATGATGCGGCTCACCTGGTTCGATATTACCGTGGCCGTGTTGCTCATCGTCTGGGTGGTCGAGGGCCAACTCGCACACGGCGCGATTGCACGTGGAGCCCTGGTGGGTAGGTGTGGCGGCGGGCGGTAGCGGGGAAACTCCTCCCGTCCTTGTCGGCACTTGTCATCTACTTCAGCATGGTCTACTGGGTAGCCCAAAGGCCTTTGAATAAGGAAGGAGCCAGGCACTCGATCGACCAAGGCACTTGAAACGGTGATTCATCCTTGAGGCTTGACACTCGGTCGCCGCTCTTCCTGGCAGACTCAAGGGGCCACGTTACCTTGGTGCCAGAAAGTGGGTTGTCCTTCCGCCCCACGGTTTGGCGGCGGCGAGCGGGGAGAAAAGTTCGTAGGCGCTCACCAGTTGGTGCGCAACGATGAGCCAGTTCTGGCTCTTCGCCAGGACCCGTGGCTTGGGCGCCGTAGAACGGAATTCATTCCGATTCTTCCGGCCGATCAATGTGCTCGCTCAAACGGAACCAACGGAACGGAAAAACGGAATGAATTCCGTTCTACCAAGAAGTCACCTCGGTGGCGCTTGTCAGTTGGTGCGCAACCATGAGCAAACTGGGGCGGTTGCGCCCTCCGAAAATGGACGCCTGCACCCGTCCTGTCCTGGCGCACTAACTGGCGAGCGCTAGGCAGTTTTTCACAGAGGCGCTCGATTTGGCG
>JBKQMT010000139.1:0-2872 GCA_052146595.1 Acidimicrobiales bacterium | reverse complement strand
GCCCTCGGCCCGGAAATGGTGACTTCCGTGAGCTTCCTGACGAATCGCATCGTACTGCTTTCTGCTTTGCGTCGTGAAGCCTGATGGTTGGGCCATCACTATGTACCTGCCGCTGGCGTACAGCCTGGAGCAGGCTCGCGCGGCTGCTGCCCGCCTACACACCCGGTCGTGCAAGCAAGAAGGCCGCAACGCTGGCCAGCGTAGGCGCACAATAGACCGTCATGGCGAAGTAACATGTCGCGATGACGCCGCCGAAGAAGATGGTTTGTGCGTGGCATCTTCCTTTCTGCAAGCCCTGGCGTTCATACCGAACTGGATTTGCGCCGCCACAGCGCCGTGAATCACGTTGGACGAGGCCGACATGAGAGTGCGCCTGATCGTTCTCGTGACGTTGGTGTTCGCCGTCCTGGCGGGAGTTGTGGCCTGGGTGCTCAACGCGCCCTCGGTCAACCACTGGCTGGCCGTGCACACAGGAATTGTCGACATGTCCGGTCGCTACTATGCCTTCTGGTCCGGGTTCGGTTCTGACATCGCTGAGTTCAGCCTCGTCGGCGCTGCCGTCACGGGCGTGTACCAGCTAAACCGCAAGTACAACTGCCATCAGCCGGGGTGCTGGCGCATCGGCACCCACCCTGCGGCCGGCGCCCAGTTTCTGCTCTGCTACCGCCATCACCCTGACTACCAGGGAAAGAAGCCGACGCGCGAGCTGATCGAACAGCTGCACCGCCAGCACATCGAGCGCGAGGAAGCCATTCACGACAAACTCGACGAAATGAATCGACACCTGCGCGAAATGGGGCATTAGGCCTGACGCGTACGCTCTCGCCGCACCGGCGGCGGAGGAATAGTCAAAACTTGTGGATCGGTGTGTCACGCGACTTGCTGATCACCTCCTGATTCGTCGGGTCGTTCGACGAGTTTCCCCTTCTCGAACCGGGCTCCGGCGCGGACCAGGGCGACGAGGTGGGGTGCATTGACAGCGCGCCAGCGGGCTTGTGCGGACTCGATGAGCTTGAACGCCATTGCGACGCCGGCTGCTCTTGAGCCCGGGCCCTTGGTGATTCGCTGCCGAAGTCGCACGGTGGCGAAGGTGGACTCGATCGGATTTGTCGTGCGCAGATGTACCCAATGCTCGGCTGGGTAGTCGTAGAACGCCAGCAGCACGTCGACGTGCTCGGTGATCTTGGCGACTGCCTTTGGCCACTTGGCGCCGTAGTCGGCCTCGAAGGCTTTAACCGCCTGCAGGGCATGGTCCTTGTCCTCGGCGTTGTAGATCTCGGCGAGCGCGGCCTTCGCGCCTGGGTGCGCCGACTTCGGCAGGGCGGCAAGGACGTTGGAGCTGACGTGGAACCAGCACCGCTGCTCGCGGGCGTCGGGGAATACCTCCCGCACCGCCTTCCAGAACCCCAGTGCCCCGTCGCCGACCGCGAGCACCGGTGCGGTCATCCCCCGCCGGCGACACGACCGCAGCACGCCGGCCCAGGACTCGGTGGACTCGCGAAACCCATCGGCAAGAGCCACCAGTTCCTTGGTGCCGTCGGCGCGCACCCCGATCATCACCAGCAGGCACACCTTGTCTTGCTCCAGGCGGACCTTGAGGTGGATCCCGTCGACCCACACGTACACGTAATCGGTGTTCTTCAACGAGCGCTTGTTGAACGCCTCGGCGTCGTCTTGCCACTGCGCGGTCAGCCGGGTAATCGTCGCCGCGGACAGGCCCGCGGCCGACCCGAGGAACTGCTCCAAGGCCGGACCGAAGTCGCTGCTGGACAGGCCATGCAGGTACAGCAGCGGCAGCACCTCGGCCACCTGCGGAGACTTGCGCGCCCACGCCGGCAGGATCGCCGAGGAGAACCGGTGACGTTCGCCGGTCTCAGCGTCGATGCGCTTGTCGTTGACCCGCGGCGCCCGCACCGGCACCGCCCCTGCGGCCGTGATCACCTCCCGCGGCCGGTGGTAACCGTTGCGGAGCACCAGCCGATACCCGTTCTCGTCTACCTCACCCAGGTGGGTGTCGATGTAGGCGGCGACCTCGGCCTGCAGCGCAGCCGCGAGCATTGCCCTTGCACCGTCGCGGACGATCTCGTCGAGCAACGACCCGCCAGACGTGCCGTTCTCGTTGGACGCATCCGCGTCGTGGACTACCTTGAGCATGGGCGTACCTTCCCGAACCAGCGCGCTAACGCCGGCTCTTGATCAGAACTACTTGGACTTTCAGATCATCCTCGGGAAGGTGCGCCCCTTCACGTCACCAGGCCGAGGGCCATCCACAAGTTCTGATCATTGCTCGGGCATTTCGTCACCGGACCACTAAGCCTGAGCGTCGTGGCCAACCGAAGCACCTACCTGAACCAGTGGTGAGGATTTTCTTTACTGAGATCAAGAGAGACGACCTCGAGGCTGAGCCGGCCGCCATCACGGTGTGGTCGACCCGCTTCCGAGGCGATCGTATGCGCGAAGAAGATCATGGAGCTGCCGCGGCAGGCGGTCGAGAGCTCAAAGCGAATGCTCAACATCCACGTCGAGCGTGAGGTACTGAACATGCACGACTACGCGAATGCGGCCGAGGACTAGTCGTTCCAGGCCGAGGACTTCCGGCAGATCGTCGAGCGCCTCAGCGCGCCGAAATAGCTAATCTTGTACCGGCGCGTGTCCGCCAGAGTAAAGACTATATGGCGCTCAACCCATCTGGCCAAGTCCGCCAGCGACCACTAGAGATTCACCGGTGATGTAGCTCGACTCTCCGCTCAACATGAACACCGTCGCATAGGCGATATCCCAGGCGGTGGCTTGCCGTCCGAGCGGCAGGCGGATTTGTGAGCGCCTTTCGACGCTTGCACTCCCGTACCGGCCGAGCGGTGTATCGACCGGC
>JBKQMT010000138.1:0-34855 GCA_052146595.1 Acidimicrobiales bacterium | reverse complement strand
ATCGTAAGTTTCGAGCTCGGCTTCGAGCTCCGAATCATTTCGAGGTGCACGGCCGTCTCGGCCGCAAGAGTCTCGGCCGACAGGCCTGATCTCCGTCGCTCTGTCGCTCAGTTGCTCAGTGCGAGCGAACTGCGAGAAGCCGGCGGTGGCGGGCGATCCGCCTGCGTTCGCGCTCTGAAGTTCCTCCCCAGACGCCGTGATCGATGTGGTTGACCATGGCGTACTCGAGGCACGGTTCTTTCACGGGGCAATCGGCACAGATTCTCCGCGCGACTTCCACCCCCACACCGTCACTTGGGAAAAAAGTGTCGGGAGGCATGTCACGGCACTTTCCCCGCCCCATCCACGAAGTGTCCACGACACCATTGTGACGTGTCCGGGGTTACAACGCTACGACTTTGGAGAAATTCGCAGCAAATCGTAAGTTTTTTTTGGCGCACAGGGCATGGGGAAGGGGGACGCCGCCCGCTTTGGTGGCAGGTGACCGGTAGATTTGACTCGTGGGAAGCACGGGCGGTGATGAAAGCGAGAACGGCACCGACCCGCTGAGCCAGCTGCTGAGTTGGGGTGGGTCCGAGCTGGCCGGCGACGAGCCGCCGGGCAGCGGTGAGGCCGGGTCCGAGCCTGTCGCCTCCCGCCCGCCCGGAGAAGTCCAAGTGGCCGGCGACGAGCCGAGCTCGGGCCCTCCGGAAGGGGCCTCGGCACCGACGGAAGCTCCCCAAGGGGCCTCGGAGTTTCCGGGAACGCCGGAAGGGAACTGGGCGCCGCCGGCAACCACTTGGGAGGCGCCTGCTGCCGACTGGGCGCCTCCTGGGGCCGGACGGGCCGCGTACGCCGAGAACCCCTACCAGCAGCAGGGCTATGCGCAGCAGGGCTACCAGCAGCAGGGTTACGGAACGGGGCAGGCCGACCAACCCGTGTGGCCACAGCCCAACTGGCCACAGTCGAGGTGGCCCTATCAGTGGACCTACCCCGAGCCGCCCAAACCCAAGGCGCCGAAGCAGCCTCCTCGTTCCGTCCCCGGATGGCTCGGAGTGGCCGTCGTCGCCGCGCTCGTCGGGGCGCTGGCGGGCAGCAGCCTTGTGGCGGTGTTCGCCAACCGCGCCCCGCAGACGATCGTCCGGGAGTACTTCCCGACCAAGGCTGGCAAGGTCCAAGTCGGCGACGTCCAGTCGATTCTCGCCTCCGTCCTTCCCGCCGTCGTCTCCATCGACACGAGCAGCTTCCGGGTCATCGGCAACCTCGGCGGCTATGCGCAGGGCGCGGGCACCGGCATGATCATCGAGCCGAGCGGTGTCATCCTGACGAACAACCACGTCGTGGCCGGAGCCCAGAGCGTGACGGTCACCCTGTACGGCCAGATCAAGCGGTTTCCCGCCAAGATCATCGGCGTCGACGCCCAGAAGGACATCGCCCTCGTGCAGGTCGAAGGTGCTGGTGACTCGTTGCCGGTCGTCCACCTGGGGAACTCCAACGCGGCGCAACAGGGCGACGGGGTGCTTGCGATCGGCAACGCGCTCGCTCTGGCGGGCGGCCCGACCGTGACCGAGGGCATCGTGTCGGCACTGAACCGGTCGCTGACCGCCACGACCGACGCCGGCACGACCGAGAACCTGATCGGCTTGATACAGACCGACGCGCCCATCAACCCGGGCAACTCGGGGGGCCCGCTCGTGAACTCGTCGGGACAGGTCGTGGCGATGAACACCGCGGTGGCGACCAGCTCGGGGGGCAACGCACCGGCGCAGAATGTCGGCTTCGCCATCGCCGTCGACGAGATCCGCACGGTCGTGGCCCAGATCCTGCACCATCCCATCGAGCCCTGAAGGGGCTCTCCGGCGCCTCCTCCACGACCCCGTCCTCGCGGGCGGCCCGGTACACTTCGCCCTGTTCCGCCAAGGAGAGACCATGAGCTTTATCAACCCAGAGGAACCTCAGCCGGCCGAGCCGCCTCGGGGGCACGTGCGGATGGTCTATCTCGGCGCTGTCGCGCCCCACTGGGAGGTGGAGTCCGAGTTCGGCGACCGTACCGTCATCGAAGAGTTTCGCCAGCGCGCCCTGGCGCGCCTGGTGCTGCTGCCGCCCCATGACCCGCAGTTCCGGAGGAATCGGGAGCGAATCGTCCGTGACGCCGAGCGGGAGAACCTCATCTTGGAGTGGGACTTCGGCGTGCCCGAAGAAGAGGTGGTGCTCGCCTGAGCAGGTGGGTCTGAGGCCGGCCAGGGCTCGGCGAGGTCACATCCGGCCTGATGCCTGCCGGGTTGGCGGGTCTCGGGCCTTGCAGCCTGCCTGAGGCGTGTGGCTAGGTGCCGCTCTTCTCGAGGTCGATGCGGGCCAGCCACAAGCCGGGGGCGTCGATCTCGGCCGGGGTCGGGAGGTGCTCTTCGTCGATCCACAACCGTGCCAGGTCGAGCTCGCCGGAACGATCGAGCACGCCTTGCACGAAGGCGGCACCGCGATCGACGTCTTCCTGGTCCAAGTGCAGGCCGAACAACGACTCTGCGACGCGCTCGGCTTCACCACGGCCGACACGGCGCCTTCGCATCGCCTCGCCGATGGGCGCATGGCCTCCGATGAGGCGGGAGGCGACGATCGAGGTGACGTATTCGGCGTAGCCGGCGATGGCGGCCGTCAGGGTAGCCAGCTGCGCGCGCACCCTTTCCAGCTCCGGAGACGGGCTGCTCTCGGCGTCGCCCAACAGGGACGGGTCGCCGATCATCTGCGAGAGCCCCGGGATGGTCCCAGGGTCGATGCCCTGCAGCAGTCCCTCGAGGTCGCGCGGATCGGGACGGACGAGCCTGACGTGCGCGACCACGAGCTCTTCGAGCCGCTTGGCGACGTGCGGGCGGGAGAGCACGGCGTGGTACGCCATCTCGTGCGCGCAAAGCCACAGCCGGAGATCGTCGATCGGCAGGCTCCACTCCTCGGCGAACCGGTCCAGATTGCATATCGCGACGAGGACCTCGTTCGAAGCGATGCGCGGCAAGGGGAGGTCGTACTGACCGAGAGACCGCCGTGCCAGGTGGCCGACGACCGAGCCGACCTGCATGGCCGCCATCGCTGGAGCCATGGCGGAGGTCCACCGACCGATCATTTCGGCGAGGTCGACGTCCTCGTCCTCGTCGCCACCGCCATCGGCGTCTCTCGTCGGGCCGGCCCGCAGCGGATCTGCATCTCCGAGGAAGGGATCGACCGGCATCGCCTCCTCGTCGCCCAGGAGATCGCCGGTCTCGGGGCTCGAGGTGCTCGCGGTCCCAGGGCCGATCCCACCGGGGCCCGCAGCCTGACCGAAGCCGAGTGGCCCCGGCGTTCCTGGGCGCGACGGGCCCGGGGCTCCGTGTGTCGAAGTCAACGCCGCGGCGAGGCGATCGAGCAACGGACGCCAAGCCTCCAGGCTGCGCCGAGCCCATTCGACCCGCGTCGTCGGGAACAGCCTGAGTCCGGAGCCACCCGATGCGAGGACCATGCCGGTGACGTCTGCCACGTGCATCTCGGCGATCGAGCTCAGCTCCTCGAGGCGGATGCGGGCGATCGGGTCGGGGTTGGGGTCGGGCTCGTCGCCAGCAGCCACGCTGGTCGCCAGTTGAAAGGCGAGCTCCCACTGCAGCGGACCTTCGGTACGGATGAGGCGGAGAAGGTCGCCCAACATGTTGCGGAGGAAGTCGCCACCACCCGGCGCCAGTGGATCACTCACGTGCACGATGCTAGGGCGCGACCCGCCCGAGCAGGGTCGAGCCTAGGCCGCCGCCATCAGACGGGCGTGAGCGTCCCAGAGATGACCGTTCGTGTCGACGTCGAGAGTTACCGATTGGTCCGGCGGCAGCGAGTAGAGCGCAGCCAGCATGTCCGACATCGTCTGTGTCGGCTCGCCGTCGACGGCCTCGATGAGGTCGCCCGGCGCCACCCCTGCCTTGGCGGCCGCGCCGCCCGGACTCACCGTAACCACCCTGACGGCGGTCTTAGAGGCTGAGACCGAGGTCGTCTCGCCCGTGATCCCGAGCCAACCGTGGACGACTCGCCCGTCGGAGATGAGGTCGCCCGAGACGATGTTGGCCAGCCAGCCCGGGGTGGCTATCAAGGTGGTCCCGGAGACGCTCGTGACCATGCCCATCAAGTGCCCGGCTCCATCGACGATGACGCCGCCGGTCGCCGATCCGGCCAGCGGTTGCATGGCTTGCAAGGAGTCGAGGAGAGGTGGGCTCTCAACGTTCGACGTCAGCTTGACGTCGAGATCTGAGACAGTGCCCCAGCACGTGTGGGCTCCGGCGCTGTCGACCCAGACGAGGGCGACGAAGGAGCCGTAGCCGATCGGAGCACCCGACGCGAAGCGGACCGCGGTCAAGGCGTCGGTGGCGTGCACGCGCACGACGGCGAGCCCGGTCCCCGGGTCGACTCCGACCAGCGTTGCCGGGAGCTGTTGGCCGTCGATGAACAGCCCGATGTCGTCCGCGTCGGTGAGGAGCGAGGCAGGCACGAGCACGTAACCCTTGGAGCTCACGACGACCCCGACGCCGCTCGGCCTGTTGTCGATGAAGACCATGGGCATCTCCAGAGCGACCTGGTCTGCCAGCTTGTACAGGCCGGGCGCCATGGCGAGCGTCGTCGTGGAGACAAGGGTCGAGCGCGGGCTCCGCATCGGCCCGGCGGCCCTGCCGTTGATAGTTATTCCCGGCGTCCTCGCCGAGGGCGATGAGAGCAGGTGCGTCAGGTGGCCGCCGATGAGCACGACTCCGGTCGCCAACAATGCGCCGACGAGGCCGGCCGACCATGCCCCAGCTCTTGTGGGCGTGGCGGCCATCCAGCTGCGACGTGCGGAAAGTGCGTCTGCGCTGACCGGCACGCCGTGCTCGCCAAGCTCGGAGGGATGACGCCAGAGACGATCGTCGGGCGGCAGGAGGGGAGCGGACCAGCCTTCGTCGTGAACGTCGTCGAAGTCGTCTGCCGGTTCGACCACACGTCCGAGGTTATTCCATGCAGGCTCGCCCTGGGGTGTCGGGGCACCGCCCTTGCCGGCCCTCCCCGCTCAGGAAGGTCGCATACCATGGCCGATGTGCTGGCCGCGGCCCAAGGTGACAACTGGCTCGAGTTGACCTCTGAGCCCCTGCCCACCGAGCGCGCGCTCTCGTGGGTGGAGAGGCCGTCTTGTGGCGCGGTGGCGTGTTTCGCTGGGACGGTGCGTGACCACGCCGAGGGGCGAACGGGCGTGAGAGCCATCGACTACGAGGCTTATACGCCCCACGTGCTGCCTCGCCTCGAGGCGATCGTCGTGGCCGCGCGGGAGCGTTGGCCGGATATCGGGCGCGTCGTCGTGTGGCACAGGGTCGGCCACGTAGAGCTCGGCGAGGTCTCGGTCGTCGTGGTCGTGTCGACGCCACACCGGGCGGCGGCATTCGAGGCCTGCCGGTACCTGATCGACACCTTGAAGGCGACCGCCCCGATCTGGAAGCACGAGACCTGGGAAGGCGGGACGGACTGGAGCCTGGCGGCTCGGCCCGTGGAACCTGCCCCGGGAGCCACCAAGCAGTGAGCGCCGAGCTCGCGGTCGACTTCGGCACGGCGCGCACCCGCGTCGCTGTCCATGGCCGAGGCGTCGTCGTCGACGAGCCGACGGTCGCCGCCGTCGAGCTGGGGCGGGACCGTCTCGTGGCCTTCGGGACCGAGGCCGCGGGGCTGCGCGGCCGTTGCGCCGGAGAGGTGGCGATCGTCCGGCCTGTCTGCCACGGCCAGCTCGTCGATCTCGACTTGACCTGCGCCGTGGCCAAGCAGTTGCTCCGCCTCGCAAGGGTCTGGTCGGTGGGCCAGCCGACCGTGCTCTGCTGCGCGTCGGGCACGGCGACAAGCGTCCAGCGACGGGCGCTGGAACGGGCCTTCACGCGGGCCGGAGCAGAGCGTGTTCGTTTCGTGGAATTGCCGGTCGCAGTGGCGCTCGGTTCCGGGTTGAGGATCGAAGAGCCGGTTGCCTCGATGGTCGTGGACGTCGGCGCCGGCATGACCGAGATCGGGGTGCTCGCCCTCGGCGGGCTCGTGACTCGCGCCTCGGTTCCCTGCGGAGGCAACGACTTCGACGAAGCCATAAGGCTCCTGTGTCTCCGCCAGCTCGATCTCGTCATCGACTCGACTACGGCGGAGGGCATCAAGTGCGCCATCGGGAGCGCCTGGGTCGAAGACGACGACAAGGTCGAGGTTCGTGGGCGGGACTCCTCCAACGGGATAGTGCGCTCGGTGGTCATCTCCCGGACCGAGGTGGCGGGCGCGATGGCACCCCGGGTGGACCGGATACTGGCCGCGGCCGTGTCGTGCATCGCCTCCGCGCCGCCTGACCTCGCGAACGACCTTTTGAACAACGGGCTCTACCTTGCCGGGGGTGGCGCCCTGCTGACCGGCTTCCCCCAACGGCTCGCGACCGCGGCCGGGATCCCGGTTCACCTCGTGGAGGATCCCGATCGGTGCGCCATCTCGGGAGCGGCGCTGTGCACGGCCACGACGGGCCGCACCGGCGAGCCCGTCAGTCTCCGTCGGCGTTGACTCCGAGCACGTCCTCGGCCGCCTGACGAACCTGCCAGTCACGGTCCTTCAGGCAGCGCCTCAGGGCGGCCTCGCTCTCTGGGCTCTCGAAGGCGGCAAGGGCGACAACTGCCCGGCGCCGGATCTGCGGCTTGTCGTCGAGACCGGCGAGGACGGCGGGCAAGCCCCGCGGGTCGCCGATGACCCCGAGAGCCGCCACGGCGGACTCCCGGCAGAGGGCATCAGTGTGAGCCGAAGCGATCCGGACGAGTGCAGGGACCGCCCCTGCGTCGCGCACCTCGCCCACGGCGTAGCACGCCGCCTCGACGACCATGTCGTCGGCATCGTCCAAGAGACGGGCGAAGTCCGCACCGGACAGGGCGGCGCCGAGCTCGCAGACGTACCTGCGGGCTCGGGGATCGCCGTCTTGCAGGCCGGCGGCGGCGTCTTGCGGTGTCGCCCGCCCCATTCGCACGAGGGCCCCAAGTGCCGCCGCGCGCACGTCCGGGTCCGGATCGCCAAGGAACGAGCGGGCTGCGTCCTCGTCGCCGGTGTGACCGGCGATCGCCGCCTCACCTCGCCGGCGGGCCCCCTCGATCGAGGTCTGGCCGGCCGAGGCGCGATGGAAGAGCTCTGTCACGAGCGGCCTCCGCGCGCCGCGGCGCCGTGGCAGGCTACGGCTCTGTGGATCCGGCAGACGATGCATCGAGCCTAGAGGGCGGGCTCCCCGCGGGCGCGCCCGACGCCGAGGTCGAGGTCCATGGCGACGGGGTCGATGGCGGAGGGGAGAGCTGGCCCGGAGGGTCCCAGTTTCGCTGGGGGTGGCGACAGACATTGGTGTCGACGGTCGGCCTCGTCCTCGTGGCCGCGATCATCGCCTGGTTCATCCAGCTTCCTTACTACGCGTTGACGCCCGGGGCGGCTCCCGAGGTGAGGAGCCTCATCAAGGTCCCCGCCGCCCACCGGCACTCGCACCGGGGCACGGTCCTGCTGGTCTACGTGGAACTGACCCAGCTGCGTGCCCTCTACTACCCCTTCTTCTGGCTGGACCCGAACGCCACCATCTACCCGAGCGGCGAGATCCTCGGCAGCGAGAGCTCGGCGCAGTACGCGACAGAGGGCGAGATAGACATGTCCACGGCCCAGCAGGCCGCAACTGTGGTCGCCCTCCGGGAGCTCGGCTACAAGGTCCCCGTCGTGGACCTCGGAGCGCTCGTCTACGGCATCCTGCCGGGGACTCCGGCCGCCGCCGCCCTGCGGGTGGGCGATGTCATCAGCAAGCTCAACGGGCGCAGGGTGGCCACCTACCTGAGCCTCGCCACGAAGCTGGAAGCGTTCGCCCCGGGTGCGACCGTGCACGTCACCGTGAGACTCTATCCGGCCGGCAAACCCAGGACGGTGACCTTCAGGCTGGGTGTGTTCCGCACGACCGGCCCCGACGCCTACGACTGCTTCCCCGAGGGCAAGGGCACCAAGTACAAGATCTTGCAGTTCGTGACCGTCAAGGGCGGCAAGGCGCATCCGGTCGCGTGCATGGGCATCTACCCCCAGGGAAGCGGTCCGGAGTCGATAGACGGGACTGCCTTCAAAGTCGGCCCGCTGCCGGTGAAGGTAGACCTGTCCTCGGAAGGGATCGTCGGCCCGTCGGCCGGCCTCGCCTTCACGCTCGGCCTCATGGAAGAGCTCGACCCGGAGGACCTCACGGGCGGCCTGAAGATCGCCGCCACCGGGACGATGTCGATCGACGGCAGCGTGGGCGATGTCGGCGGCGTGGCCCAGAAGACGATCGCGGTGCGCGACGCGGGAGCGAGCGCGTTCCTGGTGCCACCGGAGGAGTACTCAGTCGCAAAGGCCCATGCGGGCAGCCGTCTCAAGGTGTACGCCGTGAGCACGATCGGCCAGGCGGTCCATGACCTGGAGTTGCTCGGAGGCCGCATAAAACGCACCACCGCCTAGCAGGAGCAACGTCGTAGGCTGTTGCCAATGTCGGAGAATCCGCAGGTCGTTTCGAGCTCTTCAAGCGCGTCGGTCAGCCCAGACGAGATAGCGCGCATGTCCTTCCCCACGGCACGCCGGGGCTTCGAGGGCGAAGCCGTGCGCACGTTTCTCATCAAGGTGGCGGGCGAGCTCGGTGACTCGCTGGCGCGCGAAGCCGTGCTGCGCGATCGCCTCGCCGAGGCCGAACGCCGGCTGGCGGACCCCGAGCTCGACGAGGCCACGTTGACCCGAGCAATTGGCATAGAGACGGCCAAGATCCTCTCGACCGCGCACGAGGCGGCCCGCAACGTCGTAGCCGCGGCCGAGGAGCGAGCGGCCGAGCTGCTCGGCGATGCCGAGCGAGTCCTTGACGAACGCGTCGCCCTCGCCGAGGCGGAGGCGCTGGCGATCCGGACCGCAGCCGAACAGGAGGCGGACGAGTACGCCGTCCAAGCACAGGCCGAGGCCGACTCTTTGACCGACGAGGCGCACGCCGACGCCGTCGAGCTTCTCGACGCCACGAAGGAGGAGTGCCGGCGCATGGTGGCGGAGGCTCGCGATCTCAGGAACCGCACGCTCGCCGACCTCGTGGCGAGAAGGCGTGCTCTGCGCGTCCAGCTCGAGGAGCTTCGCAGCGGGAAAGACTCGTTGCTGCAAGTCGTCGAAGCTGTAGCCGCGGCAGTCGACGGGCTGCGCGAGCGCCTCGTTTCTGCCGAGGACCAAGCGCGTGTCGCAGCCGAGGAAGCCGGCGAGCGCTTCGAGCAGCAGCCCGGCCAGGACGAGCTCATCGAGCTCGAGGCAGAGCTCGCGGCGGCCGCCGGCGCGCTTGGAGACCACGGTCGCGGCGGCGAGGAGGTGCCGGGCGGCTTGGCCGAGGCTGCTAGGAGCCAGCCGGAGGCGACACCGCAAGCCGGGGCCGGGACGCCGCCAGGGGAAGGGGCGCTCGGCGAAGGCGTCCAGCATCGGAACGGGTCGAGCGCGAGCCGCCGGAGCGTCGACGAGCTCTTCGCCCGCATTCGCGCCAGCCGTGCGGCCGAAGAGGCGGCTCTGGCGGTCGCGGCCCGCGGGCCTCTTGCAGCCGGGGGCGAGCCTCCCGCTGCGCCCGCCGAGGAGGCGCCCGAATGCCCCGAGCCGGCAGAGGCCACGGGCGCGCCGCCGGCGGAGGCCGGCGAGGGCGGCGAGAGCAGCCAGGCGTCTGCAGGCGAGCTGGATGTGACCGCCGAGGAAGTCGTCCTCATCGAAGGCGAGGCGAAGGTCATCGGGGCCACCGAAGTGCCCGTGACGGCCGAAGTGCCCGTGACGGCCGAGGCGCCGGTCGCGCCCGCAGTGGCCGGTGCGGTCTTCGATGCCGAGACGCCCGAGGCCGGGTCTCCTGAGGCAGGGGCGCCCAAGCCCGCGGTGGTGCTCGGCGGCGACGCCATCACCGAGCCGGACGTTGAGTCCTTGGCCAGGCGTGATCACCTTCTCGGGCCCGTCACGGCCAAACTGGGGCGGGCGCTCAAGCGAGCGCTCCAGGACGACCAGAACGATCTTCTCAACGCCTTGCGCCAGACCTCCCGCAAACCCGTGCTGGACGAGCTCGTCCCGCCGGCGGTCCAGCGGGAAAGGTTCATCCAGGCGGCGAGCGACCCGCTGGCCCGAGCCTATGAGGCCGGTGCCGCCTTCCTCGTCACCGGTGACGCTGTCGAGGGACCTTCTGTGAGCGCCCCGGCGCCGAGCGAGGCGGTCGCCTTCGAGGCTGGAAGGGCGCTCGCCGCCGAGCTCGGAGACGACCTCTCGGGAGTGCTGCGCCAAAGGACCGAGGAGGCGCTCTCGGAGCTCGACGGAACCTTGGAGGGCGCGGCAGACGCGGCCGGGATCGCCTATCGCGAATGGAAAGGGTCCCGGGTCGAAGGGCTCGCCGGCGACTTCACGACCCGGGCCTTCGCCCTCGGCGAGCTCGGGGTGCTGGAGTCGGTCGGCAAGGGTGGGGCTCCCTTGGTGCGTTGGGCGGTCGAAGACGACGATGGCGGCGGTTCGTGCCCCGACTGCGACGACAACTCCCTTGCCGGCCCGCTGCTGCCCGGTGCTCTCTTCCCGACCGGGCATTCGCACCCGCCTGTGCACCCGGGCTGCCGTTGCCTTCTCGTGCCCGTTCGGTCGTAGGCTCCACTCGATGCGAGTTCCTAGCGATGTGTCGTCCCGGTCGCGCCCGGTGCGGCGATACCAGCTCTGGGTGCTGGGAGCGGTGGCATTCCTGATAATTGCGGTGATCCTCGTCCAGGGACTGGCGAACTTCTACACGAATTACCTCTGGTACCGCTCGGTGAGTTTCACCGCGGTCTGGCGTCTCATGACCGAGGTCAAGCTCGAACTTGCCGGAACGTTCGTAGGTCTGTTCTTCATCACCTGCTGGATCAGCCTGCTGGTCGTCGACCGCATCGCCCCACGGGCGCTGCTCGTCTCGCCGGAGCTCGAGGTGGTCCGCCGTTACCAGCAGATCGTCGCCGGCCACACCGTCGCCGTGCGCACGGTCGTGTCCCTGATCTTCGCCCTGATCCTCGGTGTGTCGACAGACGACCAGTGGCAGCACTGGCTGATGTTCCGCAGCGGCAAAGCCTTCGGGACCACCGATGCCCAGTTCCACAAGGCGGTCGGCTTCTACGTCTTCAAGCTGCCGTTCCTGTCCTTCCTGGTCGACTGGACCCTTGTGGCCCTCCTGATGATCCTGATCATCACGAGCGTCAGCCACTATCTCAACGGCGGGCTCAGGTTCCAGGGCCCTGCGCCCCGGGTCGACCTTCGTGTGATCGCCCACTTGTCGGTGATCCTCGCCGCGATGGCCCTTGTCCGTTCGGCCGGGTACTTCTACGTGGACCGCTTCGACCTCGTGTTCGCGAAGGACGCCTATGTCAACGGTGCCGGCTACACCGACGTGCACGTGCGCCTGCCGGCGATCGAGCTGCTCGCGGTCGTGGCCCTGGCCGTGTTCGTGCTGATGGTGTTCAACGTCTACCAGCGCAGCCTGGCGCTGCCCGCGATCGGCGTCGGCCTATGGGTGCTGGTCGCCCTGACCGCGGGCGTCATCGTGCCGGCGCTCGTGCAGGCCCTCAAGGTCACACCCGCCCAGAGCACGTTGGAGGTCCCCTACATAAATCGGAACATCCAGGCGACACGGGTGGCGCTATCGATCGCGAACGTCGATGAGCACGCCTTCGCGGGCGTCTCGAACCTGACCGGTGGAGTCGTCTCAGGCGCTTCATCGACCTTGGACAACCTTCCTTTGTGGGAGCCATCGATCACGTCTCAGACCTACCAGAAGCTCCAGCAAAACGGCACCGGTTTCACTATCGCCGGCCTCTCACTGGACCGCTACCGAGTCGACGGCACCCTGACCCCGTTCGTGATCGGCGTGCGAGAGGTCAACGACGCCGACCTGCCGACACAGTCATGGGTCAACATCCATCTTCAGTACACCCACGGTTACGGCGCCATCCTCTCGCCGGCTAACCAGCAGAACGGGGGCAACCCCGTCTTCAGCCCTGGCATCTCGGGGATCCCGCCCCAGTCGAGCGGCGGCGCCCCCGCGCTCTCCCAGACAGGCTCGGCCGTGTACTTCGGGCTCGGCGAGTCGGGTTACGTGGTCGCGGACACCTCCCAGAAGGAGGTCGACTACTCGAACTTCCTCGGGAACGTGATCTCGAGCCACTACTCCGGCTCCGGCGGTGTGCCGATCGGCTCGTTCTGGACGAAGGTTGCCTTCTCGCTCCGGTTCCACGACCTCAACCTGCTCATCTCCAGCGACGTCGGGCCGAGATCACGGCTTATGTTCCTTCAGGACGTCCGTCTCCGGGTGGGCAAGGTGGCGCCGTTCCTCACGATCGACAACAACCCGTACCCGGTCATCGACAAGGGCCAGATCTACTGGATCGTCGACGCCTACACGACCACGAGCTACTACCCCTATTCCCAGCAGGCCAACACTTCGGAGCTCCCGGGCGGGAGCGGGCTCGTGAACGCGAGCTTCAACTACGTCCGTAACTCGGTCAAAGTCGTCGTCAACGCCTACACGGGCAACATGACGTTCTACGCCATGAGCAAGGACGAACCGATCCTGAACACCTGGGAATCCATCTTCCCGGGCATGTTCAAGCCGATCAGTGACATGGACTCGGTGCTGAGGCAGCACCTTCGCTACCCGGAAGCTCTCTTGATGGTGCAGGCTTCGATGTACGGCCGTTACCACCTGACCAACGCCTCTTCGTTCTACATCGCCAACAACGCCTGGGAGCTCGCCCCGACCTCGGGCACCGGTTCGCCGGATTCTCCCCTGCCCACCGACGCTTACGGGAACACGCTGCGTTTCGTGCCCGAGTACGAGATCCTGCAGCTGCCCGGGGCCAGCCAGACAGGGTTCACGGCCATCGAGCCGCTCGACCCCTTGTCGCAGGGCGACCGCATTCAGACACTGGCGGCACTCATGACAGCATCTTGCAGTTACGACACCTACGGGCAGCTGAGCACCTACGAGACGCCGGCGAGGAGCGCCACGGCCGGGCCTGCGGTCGTCAACTCGAGGATCCAGTCCAACACGACGGTGTCTCAGTACGTGACGCTCCTCGGCCGGGCCGGATCGACGGTCTCGCTCGGGACCACGCTCATCATCCCGATCGATGACTCGGTGATCTACGTGCGGCCGTTGTATGTGAGCTCGTCCCAGAACGCCTACCCGCAGCTGACGCGTTACATCGTCGTCTACGGCAACCAAGTCGAGATGGGGACCACCCTCGGGAGCGCCTTGGCAGGCGTCTTCGGCACAGTGACGAGCACGATCGGAGGTGGCAACGGTCAGGTCCCAGCGACGGTCCGGGCACTGATCGCGAGTGCCAACAGCTACTACCAACAAGGGCTGGCAGCGCTCAAGAACGAAGATCTGGCGACGTACTCGACGGACATGAAGACTGTCGGCAACCTCATCGCGCAGGCGGAGGCCGACCTGCGGAAGGCCGCCAAGGCGACAGCCCCGAAGGTCAGCAACCATCCTCTGATGAAAGCGGCCAAGGCCACGAGCTCGCCGGCTTAGCTCGCGCCGGCTCCTTGGCGACTGTGCGGTCGGGCGCCTGGTTCGGGCCCCACTCCTCAGGGACTGTGCGGTCGTGGATCGGGCCTGAACCCGATGGGTCCCTTGGTCCCAGGCCTTCTGGCGTGGACCGAGTGACGGCGCAGGTCCGAGACCGAGCGGAAGGGCGTCTTGTCCCCGGCAATCTCGTCGACGAGCCTGTAGCGGAGTGCCTCCGTGGCATCGAGAGTTCGCCCAGCACGGAAGTCGCCGGTGACCTCGGCCACCCGGCGGCCGGTGGACGCGGCGACACGCTCGTGCAGGTGATCGAGACGCTTGGAGTGGTGATCGAGCAAGGCGGCGAGCTCGCTCGCCCTCCCGGAGATCTCCAGCTCGGGATCGGTGAGGCGGAACCTGGTGTGGGGCAGTGCCGTCCTTCTCGTGCCCGCAGTCAGCAGGCCAATGGCGGCTCCCTCGAGGCGGCCCGAGCAGACGATGTTGACCGGGACTCCGAGCAGGTCGATCACGTCGATGAGGGCCCAAGCGGACTCGAGCGAGGCGCCCTGGCTGTCCAGCTGCAACTCGACGGCAGCGTCACCGAGGGCGTCGAGGGTCATGAGCTCGGCCGCCACCCGGCCGGCGAGGGCGTCGTCAAGGGTGCCCCGGCACAGCACGATCCGGCGCTCGAAGAGGCGTTCTTGCAACCAGGAGCCGTCGGGTTCCTTGCTCATTCGCTCTCCTCGGCCGATCCGAGGGCCAGTCGCCAGTCGAGGTGCTGGTCGAGGGCGGCGGCGTAGCGCTCGAGGGTCGAGAACCTCACGTCGCTGTGCCCTGCCTCGAGGCGGGCAACGGCAGATTGGGAGGTGTGCATCAAGGCGGCGACCTCCGTCTGGCTGAGGCCGATGACGCGGCGCCGCGCCGTCAGGTCCTCGACGAGCTCGCGTCTTCGCCGGGCCATGTCCCCAAAGCCTGGGAACACAGGCTCATGTTTGCGCTCGGTCACGCTCGGTGCCCGCTCCTCATAGCGTAGGTGATATCTTCAAAATGATATAACACGCCGAGCCAGGGGGTAGTGGCAATGGGGGAGGAAAGGTCCTTGAGACAGTCGATGATCCCGACGGTGCTCGACCAGACAAGTCGCGGGGACCGCGCCTACGACCTGTACTCGCTCTTGCTGCGGGAGAGGATCGTGTTCCTCGGCCAGGAGGTCGACGACCAGATAGCCAACCTGATCGTCGCCCAGATCCTCTATCTCGAGGCGGACGATCCCGAGAAGGACATCTCCCTTTACATCAACTCCCCGGGTGGCCTCGGCTACGCCGGCATGGCGATCTACGACGTCATGCAGCACGTGCGTCCGGAAGTCTCGACGATCTGTGTCGGCATGGGCATGTCGGCGGGGGCGATGATCCTCGCCGGTGGGGCGCCTGGCAAGCGCCTCGCCCTGCCCAACGCCAAGATCATGATCCACCAGGGCAGCGCCGGAGCACGGGGGGCGCCCAGGGACATGGAGATCCAGCTGCGTGAAGTGCTGGCGACGACACGGCGCATGGCCGAGATCATCGCCTTCCACAGCGGGCGCAGCGTCGAGGAGGTCGAGCACGACATCGACCGGGACTACTTCATGACCGCCCGGGAGGCGCTCGCCTACGGCCTGATCGACGACATCATCACGCCGAGGCGTGGCGTTGCAGCGGGTGAGCTGGCCTTGGCGGGGGCGGCGTCGGCAGCGGGAGCGGCCCAGGCTTGAGGTCCCGCGGGAGCGGACCGTGTTGGGGGTAGCTTGGGTGCCGAGCCGCCCCGGCGGAGCTGGAGGCCGACCAGGCGGGCATCGCGAGGGGACTGATAGACTCTTTCTTCACCATCGCGGGGTGGAGCAGTCAGGTAGCTCGTCGGGCTCATAACCCGAAGGTCGTAGGTTCAAATCCTACCCCCGCCACCAGCGAAAGTGCAGGTCAGAGCCCTCCCAGTCGGGAGGGCTCTCCTGTTCCCGGGAGGCCATCCCACGTCCCATCCCACGGACTGCGAGTCACGCGGATACGCTGGCTCCGTGCGGGGTGCGAAGCGCAAGCGCCGAGAAGGGGTCTGGGAACTCCGGGTCTACGTCGGTCGCGATCCGATCACCGGCAAGGAACGCCAAGTCTCGCGGACCTTTCATGGTGGGTCACGAGAGGCCGATCAGGCCCTCAGGGACCTCGTTGAGAAGTACGGCGACGCCCCGGAGGACGGGTTCGGTGCGACCGTCGGCCAACTCTTGGATCGGTGGCTGGACGAGTGCGAGCGGATGGATCTCTCGCCGACGACCATGCGCACCTACCGGGCGCAGATCAAGCAGACCATCCGACCCCGCCTCGGCAAGATCGTGCTGAGCCGGTTGACACCCAAGCACCTCGATGACCTCTACGGCGACATGAAGGACGCAGGGCTGTCACCGAAGACGATCCGCAACCACCACGCCATCATCTCCTCGGCCCTCCACCAAGCGGTCAGGTGGGGGTGGGTCAAGCAGAATGCCGCCGACAGAGCCAAGCCACCGCGAATCTCCCCACGACGGGTCATCGCCCCATTGGTGGATGACGTCCGGAGGGTCATCGAAGCTGCCGAGGAGCGCGACCCTCGGCTTGCCCCGCTACTGATGTTGGCGGCGCTCACCGGCATGCGCCGTGGTGAGTTGTGCGCCCTCCGGTGGACGGACGTCGACCTGGACCGAGGCGAGCTGGAGGTGTCCCGTTCGGTGGTCGTGGTGCCGGGCGGACTCGCCGAGAAGGGCACCAAGACGGATCGCACTCGCCGGGTCGCGCTCGACGGCGTCGGGGTTGCACTCCTGCTCCGCCACCGGGACAAGGTGGACGAATGGGCGCGACAGGCCGAGGTCGTTATCCCCGACAACGCCCACGTCTTCTCCCATGCCGTGGATGGCTCGAAGCCGTTCCGACCTGACAATGTGACCGGCTTCTTCACTCGCGTTCGTGACTCTCTCGACCTCAAGCAGGTTCGCCTCCATGATCTTCGGCACTTCACTGCCACCCAGCTCATCGGCGCCGGTGTCGATGTCCGGACCGTCGCGGGCCGGCTCGGACACTCAGACCCCTCGGTCACTCTCCGGGTGTACTCCCACGCCCTGGAGGAACGAGACCGAGCGGCGGCCGAGATAATGGGTCGAGTTCTCGCCCCACGCCCGGCTCCGGCCGCGCTGGAGACCGGATGAGCGATCCCGTCGAGGTGACCGTAACGGCCCCAGACGTGTGGGCGAGCCAGTCTGAGCAGCTGGCCCAGCTCCTCCGTGCGTGCGTCGAGGGCAATGGGCCGTCGGTGATCCCGGACCCCTCGGGCAGACCACCGGACCCGCGGCGGCTGACGGTCATCGTCTCGCCAGCGCTCTGGGCAGCAGAGCCCCAGATGCTCCACGAGGCCCTCTCCATGGCAGCGGCAGACGGAGACGCTCCGGCAACGCCGACTTCGCTCCGATCCGCTGCTGGCGTCGCCCCAGTGGAGCAGCGGCTCGTCTTCACGGTCGAGGAGGCCGCCTCCCTACTCGGGATCAGCCGATCCTTCGCCTACGAAGCGATCCAACGAGGCGAGATCCCGTCCATGCGGATCGGCAAGCGGATCCTCGTTCCGAAGGCCGCGCTGGAACGCCACCTTCTGATCTCTGGATCCGCCGCAACTCCCGCAAACGCGTCGCCTCGTTCAATCGGCATGCCTGAACCGGACGAGCAAAATGAGGGCTAGACACGACGGATTGCTCTATCGGGGCGGACACCTTGATTGATCGGCTCACATGGCTCCACATCTCTGATTTTCACTTCACCGCCGACGGTGACGGGTTCTCCCAGACTGTCGCCTGCGATGCGCTCCAGACGGACCTCGACAGGCGAGCGGCGGAGTTCGGGTCGATCGCCTTCGTGCTGGTCAGTGGCGATATCGCATTCTCGGGTCAGCCGGAGGAGTACGCACGTGCGAGTGACTTCCTCAAGGGCCTGTCGGACCGACTGTCCGTTGAGCCATCCCGCTTTTTCTTCGTTCCCGGCAACCACGACGTCGATCGCAGCATCCACGAGTTCGCCCGTATCGGCGCACTCCGCACGCTCACGTCACAGCAGGAGGTCGATCGGGCACTCGGCGATCCGATCCGGATTGCGGATCTCCTCGATCGCCAATCTGCCTACTTTGACTTCGTGGCCGGCTTCGCACCGGGTCAGGAACGTGTCCCGACACCGGACGGCCTAGGTTACGTGGTCCAGCTCCAAATCGAGCCGGTGAGGCTGGCTGTTGTTGGACTCAACTCCGCCTGGCTGTGTGGTGCCGACGGCGAAGCCACGTCCCTTGTCATCGGCGAGCGTCAGATCCTGGCAGCACTCGCACTTGTCAGGGAGGGTGATCCCAACCTTGTTATCGCCCTCGCGCACCATCCGATCGAGTGGCTCACCGACTGGGAGCAACAGAGCTGCAGAACGTCACTCCTCACGGCTGCCCACTTCCTGCACCGCGGGCACATGCACGAGACTGACGTTTCTACGTCTCCGCACCGGAAGTGTGTCGTTGTGGCGGCCGGATCTGCGCACGCCGGCCGCTTCTATCCGAACTCTTACAACCTGATTTGCTTGAATCTCGGGGCCGGAGTGTCCACCGTGTCTCCGTACACCTATCGACCGGAGCTTCGAGCGTTTGACCCCTCACCGTCGATACAGGCGCCGTGCCTTCTGGGAGGCGAGATTCCTGGTGACCCTCAGGACCTGGTAAGTGCGATCGCGTCCGCGACTGCAGGCGTCGGCGAGTTCGCTGACTACATGGCGGCCCTGCTGCTCGGTCAGAAGGATGAGATACCCGTTCGAATCGGCGACGCCGTTGAGTTTGTTCCATCTCGGATTGCTCTTGAAGGCGACCCGGCCCAGGCAGCTTCGGCCGCCGCCTTCCTCGGCTTGCGCAACCTACTTCGACTTCATGATCCCGGTTCAACCCTGTCAGACCGCGTTGCGGAATACTCAACGCTGGTCGGAGAGTTTGGCGCCCGGTTGAGGCAGTGCGCGGATGCCGACCCGACATGTCGCATGCGCATCACGCATGCCTCCGTCATCTCACCCGGGATGGACTTCCCACTCGAAACGAGGATGCCTCAGACCGCAGCCCTCCTGGAGGAGCTAAGAGCCCGCCAGGAGTGGCAACTGCTTGAAGCTCAGGCAAGGCGGAGCGTCGCCAGCGAAGATCCGCGCTTGGCAAGGCTGGCCCGGGCCACCCTAGCTGAGGCCCTGATGCACAGCGATGAGGGCCAAGACCGCGAAGAGGCCGTTCAGTTGGCGGAGCAATTGGTTGCTCTGCCAGACGCAACCGTCGACGACTACCTGATTGCGTGCGGGGCATCTGAGGTCGCGGGCGCCATCGAGCGCTCCACTCACCTCGCCATCGAGGCGCTCAGCCGATGGCCTCAGTCGGAGCCCCTCACCACATATGGCCGCGGCCTGGTCACAAGGACGGCTGACACCGCCCTTCGATCGGCCCTTGGTGCGGCATGCGGAGGACCACGAATCGATGAGTGACAACGAGGGCTTCCAAGTCGGAATCGAGTTCGATTCGGTCCTTGCCGCGATCTCCAAGCAGATCTACGAGACGCCCCTGGCCTTCATCCGCGAGAACGTACAGAATGCCATCGACGCTGTCCGAATGCAGGCAGCTCGTGATTCGCTCGCATCATCGGACCCGAGCCTGAATGTGCATGTCACCGCCGAGGACAACGTCTGCGTGATCACGGACAACGGGATCGGCATGTCACTTGATGATCTTCAAAGGCTTTTCTGGACGATCGGAGCAAGCGGCAAGAGAACCGAAGAGGCGCGCGCAGCCGGTTGTGTTGGCATGTTTGGCATCGGCGGGTTCGCCAATTTCGGTGTGTGCGATGAGCTGACGGTCACTTCGCAGGCGGCGACAGAGTCTGTGGGTCACTGGACCAAGCTCTCGCGAACCGACATCGAGGGCGCGAACGGAGCGATCCCTCGCGTGTCTCACGGCGTGGACTCTGCCGCCGAACCGCGAGGAACGATCGTCCGTGGCGTCCTCAAGGAGCCGGTTGATGCCCGGGCGATGTCCGCGTTCGTTCAGGACTTTGTTCAATACGCCGAGGAACACGTCTATTTCAACGGTGAACTCATCTCTTGTCGTCCATTTCAGCTTCCCAGCGAGAGCGAGCGGGAACTCAGCCCCATAACACCGCCGGACACCCGCTGGACACATGGGAACGTCGAGCTGACGGGTTGTCTCTTCGAAACGCCGGGGCATCTTATTCAGGCAGAGGTCAGAGAGATGACCATCGCTGGTGTAGGTGTACGGGTGCGAGGATGGCTGCGATTCGAGAACGGTCCAATCGCGGTCCTAAAGCGCGGCTTCAAGATCTGCAGCACGACCATCGGGACCGACATCGGCGTCTCGGGCGTTATCGATTGCGACCGGCTTTCGCCCACCGCCGGTCGCGATTCCTTGGACCCCGAGTCGAATGCTCTCCTCTCGTCCATCGTGACGAGTATGGAACACGCAGCAATTCTGGCCGTTCTGGAATCTCCGGATCGCATAAGCCAGCACGCCCGTGTCTTCAGGTACATCCGACGGCAAAGGATGATCGACCAACTCGGCAACGTCGTCGTGGAGCTGGCTGATGGTAGCGAAACTCGGCTCGGCGAAATCAAACGCAAGGCCGAAGGCGACATTCGGGTGTTCTTCGCGACCAGCAAGAATCGTGCCCTGAGTCAGCTTCTCCAGACTCGCGGCCACATGGTCGTACAGCTGCCGGGTGACCACGAGAAGCAGGCTGCGATTCGGGAGTACCTCGCCACGTATTGCAAAGCCGAGCCTTTCGACGGCCGGATCGAGTGCGCAGAGCAGTACGAGACGTTGAGTGTTTTCGAGCGGGTCTTCCTGAGTGAGGTGGAGCAGACGATTACCGGCTCCTATGACGTGATGGACCTGTCCCTTGTAGCTGGCAGGCTCACTGAGGACGTGCCGGTATTTGCCGCTGAGTCGACGTCCCGCAAACTGACGGTATATGTCGACGTCCGCCACCCGGAGGTCAAGAAGCTTGATCAACTGGGGATTGGTGGGATCTTCTACTCGCTGGTGGCTGCGTTTGTTCGCGAGTATCTCGGGACGGTCCTTCGAGGCAGAAGTCCGAAGTTCTTTGGGAGCGGCGCCGTCAACTTGGACTTTCTGGCCAAGAGGAAGTCCGAGCTGTGGGTGTTGTCAACCGGTGATGTCGAGGTGCTGCGACGCGGGACACAGCGCGAGGTCGTTACCCAATCCGACGTGCACGTGATTCGGGTTGGCGGGGGCGGAGGGTCGGGCTCGAGCGCCAGCGGTGGCGTTCCGGCCGACCAGCAACCCCGCGAGGGTCGCATTCCCAAGCTCGTACGGATCGAAGGCGTCGATGAGTTCGCCGCCCTGACCGGTTACTACCTGCGCATACCGAAGACAGCGACCGAGGCCTACGGTGACGTGATCCAGCAGTGTGAGGGCAGGGGCGCGGTGTGGGCTGGGAATAAAGTCATGCTGATCGCTTCAGATCTGATCTCAACCTCCTTCCAGTTTGAGGTTCGTCTGGATCAACTGATCACAACCGTGGGTGCAGACGGCCCTGTTGCGGGCGGAGCCGTTGAGATCGCTCAGCCGCTCCAGGGCCTCTTCGATGGCTTGTACTTCCCCCTTCCCGACGAGCTTGAGCCGTACCTGGTACCGGTGGGTAACCGCGAGGTTCGGATCGAGGTTCGGTGCGACTGGATCGATTTCACGTCTGCCCGAGCCTGGGAGCCAGCCACTCAGTCCGCCACCGGGTGATGCTTCCTTGTCGGTTGAACGACTGCAGCACGGGGGCTGGGCGAGCTGGAAGGGGTTTATCCCGAGGCGCAGCGCTTCGGCGGCGAAGGAGTGCGGGAACAGGTGCGGGTGGACCCGGCGGGGTCATGCCTGCCCGTCTGGCGACATGCCGGAGGAGCATGGAGGACGCCTCTCGTCGTCAGAGGGGTGTACTTGCCGTTGGTGTCCCGCCGAGAAACGAGGAAGAACAGTCGTGTGGCCATCGACCGGCCGTACCCGCTGGTAGCAGGTAGCGGTCCAGCCGGCGAGTAGACGCGGCGACAGCGGCACCAGGCGCTCCTTCGAACCCCGACTCGAATTCGCGGCATCCACCGCAGAAGACACCAACCTTCTGATCCGTAGTCGCATCCCGGCCGTCCAGCCCGCCTGCCTCCGTCCATCAGGGCAGCTCAGGATAGGTGCCGAGTACTCCCCGTCGCCCCGATTCTTGCCCGTGAGCCAGGGTTCAGTAGCAGCCCACTAGCAAGGCTCATGCCGCCGGCAACCTCCTCGCGAGGTGCTCCAGACGCCTCGCGTCGCCATCACGGTGCACCGCCGACGCTCGCTCGATGTCGCGCCGGATGACGTCGGCAGCCGGGTCCTTGGAGAATGCCTCCACCTCAAGACGACGGCTCAGCAAGTAGTGCCAAGTATTCGCTCCAACTGCTTGGGAGGTCGGCATCTGGCGCTCATGCTCTCGGACGACGACTGGCTGAGACTGAAGGAGCAGATCAAGCGGATGGTCCCCGGCTTCGAACGCCCCCATGCAGAACGTGCACTCGCAGTAGAGGGCGCGGTAATCGTCGGCAGATAGAGGCATCCCAATGGCTGCTGCCTCCGGAAAGCGCAAGCAGTGCCGAACGCTCGGAACGTAGGTTTGGCACGACCGAGGGCCACCGCCCCGCTCTTCAGCGGGTTCGCCGTGGTCAGTCCATCCGAGATGGTGAGTAACAGCGTCGAGCCCCGCAGCTCTCAGCGCGAACACGGTGTAGTTCGCGTACTGATGGCCAACCGGAATGCCCCGGTCGGCCAAGGATCCCACCAAGTAGATCAGCGCGGTCAGGATCGCGTCGTCCGACAGGAGGCGCTCTTCTGTGAGTTTGGGCGTCCAGACAAAGTACGAGCTGATCCCATCCGTGGGAGTCGAGTCGAGGATGGTCTGCAGGGCGCCCTGATCTACAAGACGTTCGAAGGGCACAATCACCTGAGCTGCGACCGAACCGCGGGCCGCTTCGGCTGCGGCCTCGGCCATGACTGTGTTGATCCGGTCCTCGACGGGGCTGAAGGCCACGAGCGCGGGGGCGACCAGTCGGACCGGGTTCAGCTCACGCAGCTCTTCCAGTAGGTCAAGTTGCGTCGGCACGGACAAGAGGCGTCCCTGCTGGTAAGCGATGACGTTGGCTGCTATCGCTCTCCACTGGCTCTCCGTCGACACCACATCAAGGAGAGCGCTTCCGGCAAGCGTCAGCCCTGTGCCTTGCGCATACGCCGCTCCAAGTCGCTGGTAGTTCCGCTTCGTGTCGCCCTTTCTGTTCTCCGACCACGTCGGCAATTGCAGGCGCCATAGGACCGGGTCAACACTGAACGGAAGGGTGGTCCTCCAGAGCACCGCAGCCGTGGAGAGGTCGCTGTTCTCCAACTGGTTGGCATTGATGAGAACCTCGTCCATGAGACCGCCATGGACATACGTAAAGTCGTCGGATGTTCGGACGCGCACGATGTGGTGAAGCGGCGTGTTGGGCATATCAGTCAGAGCGACGACGCCTATGGCCCCGTCGCTCTACCTCCTCACGAATCACCGACCTCTCGGCGTACTTGGGATACGTCTCGTACACGCGCGCAACCAAGTCCGAGACGTCGGGGGTGTCCCACTCCTGCTTGATCGATTCAACAAAGGTGAATAGTTGCTCATAACCTGGACTGGAGTGGCGGAGACGCTCGGCAGCTTCGTGGCCATGATCACTCAAGGCAAACTCAACAACCTTGCCGCTGCCTGCCTCTGACTGAGCGCGACCAGCGACCGATGTCATCATTTCTTGGAATGATGGAGGGCCAGCCGACGTCGGTTCGGCGCTCCGGATGAACCCGGCCACTTCGAGCGCGCGGGCAGCGTCGTTGACCTCCTCATTGAATGGCCCATAGTTGAATGCGTAGAACGAGCTTTGGGACGAGAGTTGCTGCTCGACAACAAAGAGGAGCTTCTGTAGTCGAGTCATGCCTCGTACAGCTGTCGCACCTTCGCGGCCCGCAGCGTGGAGAAGTAGCACCATCAGCTCCTTGATAGGCGGCCGCGATGCAGATGTCGAATCTAGGCCAAGCGCGTGCTCAGCCTCCCAGGTCTCGGCCTCGATCCATCCGCGTGCCAGTCGGTGGTAGGGCAGGCCCAGCTCGTGCCCACGCTTCTTCAACCCGTCGAGGATCGCCTGGTCGAGCTTGATGTTGAGCTGCTCCATCTGGGGTTCCGGCTCACCGCTGGTTTCATGGAACGCCCCCTCCCGCTGGAGGCCGCTAACGAGCCACGAGCGAACCAGCGTGTGGTACGGGAGCGAGCGTACGCTCGCGACTCGCTTGATCCGGGCGAGAAGCGACGTCGGCAGGCGGAGCGTGATCTGGGCGGTCTTCGGTCGACCCACCAGATCGGGCGCCTCAGGAAGCGTGGCCCACTTGTCTCCCCAGTCCTCGGACAGCAAAGCTTCCCAACGGTTTGTGCTCATCGTGCGTGCTGGCGGTATGCCCGCCGCTCCTTGTCCGTCATCTCTCGGGCGCTGTAAACGCGAACGACGCCGTTCGCCTTCTGTTCGTAGACGAGGAACAGCATCCGATCACCATCCGTCTTGCCCAGCATCAGGAGGGCGTCTCCCTGGCGCCGCCGGGTGTGCGGGTTTGCGAAGCACTGCTCCGCCTCCCAAGCGGAGACGCCGTGGTTGTCGAGGAGCTTCTGCTCGTTGTTCTCGTCCCATTCGAACTCGGGGATGCCTCCACCGTTCGCGTCCACGTGCTGAGCGTGCTCACCGCGGGTCAGTTCGCCACGTCAGGTGGCTCTCAGGCTCGATCCGCATGGGCGCAGTGTAGCGTATATCTAACGGATATACATCCTACCCGCACCTCCCCGATCCTCCCCGACGTGCCTCGGCCTGCCGGCCGCCCTGGGTGACGCAAGAGTGGAGGCCCATGAGGCTGTGGCCATCCCCTCGCGCCCACCGACGTGCCTGAGCCCACCGAGGTCACCATCGTCAATGGCCAGGCTTAGGCACTCCGCCCGGAGCACATCGCCGGTCTCCTGGGTCAGGCCGCGCCCGGCTCGGTGATCACCGATCCGGCCGGAGCCACGCCCACTCGCTACGGTGACTGATCCTCGATTCTGGTCCGGCGACCTGCCGCGCTTGCCGAGGCCCTCGCCACGACCCCGGCGGGGACACCTCCCACCATCCACGGTTCGCGCGGTCAGGGTCGATCGGCCGGAGCAGCCGCGACGACCAGCCCGGGTCGCCTCACTCTCACCGCCGAGGAGGCGGCGGCACTGCTTGGCATCAGCCGAGCGTTCGCCTACGAGGCTGTCCGCCGAGGCGAGATCCCCTCGATTCCGCATCGGCCGACGTGTGCTAGTCCCCCGCGTGGCACTCGACTGTCTCGTCAACGGCCCGAGACCGCTCCCGAACCCGAGGAGGGTTGAGGACCCCAGAAGCCTGCCGACGTTCTCGCGCAGCTGGCCACGCCGCTCGGATCGTTCCCCCCGGAACCCGCCGGAAGGCGTCAGCACTTCGATCCCCGGTGGGCCACGCTGCTGGAGATGAACGGCACTGAGGCCACCCGTGCTATAGGAGTAAGCCGCGCTAGGTGCCTTACGGATCGCGGCCACACTTCGGAACTCGCCGAGGCCCATTCGACGTGACTCTTTGATCTATACGGCGGGCGCCGCAGGGCCACAGATGGAAGTCGACAAAGTCAGCTTGGCGGGCCGGCCCGTGCCTCGCTGATGTACTCTCACGGATTCGATGTCCGCAGGCCCTCCACAATTGCCACCCGAAGGTTACGAGTATCGCCAAGAGCCCTACGCCGCCGCCTGCCCGGTATGCAATGGCGCTGGCTGGGTTACCCCCGGCCAACTCCGTGATTGTCCGCAGTGCAGCGGTACAGGGCGGGTCAGCGCTACGCGCTGGAAAGTGGTCAAGGCTGGCACCGCGACGGCCTCAACGTGTCTTGTCGCACTCACGGTCGCCACATGCGCCGTCGCGGCACTTGGGGCTATTGGGCTCGGCGAGGATCTGCGCCACTTCCTCAGATTCCTCCGTGGTCCGAAGGACACAATTTAGAACTCCACGCCGCGTGAAAGGCACCGACGACGTTAGGCGGATCCCGGCGATCCATCCCACCCGATAGCTACCCAGCGGACCGATGTCGTTGACGACGAACAACACCAAGTTCCCCTCCGCGGTAATCGATGTCGACCATGAGCGGTTGGCCCCGGCATAGCCTCCGATCGGCGTCATGCTCGCGTGGTCAATCCCGCTGTCGACTCACCCTCTGATCGGTAAGCGCCCTGAGCATCGCCGCGTACGCGTCGTCCTTGGTGAGGTGGGTGTAGTGCTGGAAGATCACCTGCACCGACGCCCCGGCGATGAGCGAGAGCTGAATCGGGCTCATACCGGCGCGGAGCATCTCCGTCATCCACGAGTGCCTGAGCAGATGCGGGTGGACCCGCTTGCCGATGGGCGCCCGGGCGACGGCATCCTGGACCACCTGATACACGCCGCTCCGCGTCAGGGGGTCGAACTCGCCGGTCGGCCCCCGGCGATGGGAGAGGAAAATCCGGTCAGCGGACCGATCCACCGGGCGGCTCTGAATCAGACGCTCCAGCCGGCGGAGCAGGGGAGGGGGCAACGGCACGTCCCGGCGACGGCTCCACTTGCCCATGACACGCAGGTATGCCTGGCGACCAGAGCGCTGGACGTCGTCGGGGGTCAGCGTGGTCAGCTCGTCGAGCCTCAGACCGCAATCTCCGAAGATGCGGATGATGAGCTTGTCCCGCTCGCCGTCCACCGCCTTCTCCAGCAGGTCGATCTCGTCCCGGCTGAGCACGTCCCGGAGCGGCCGGGGGCACATCGGGAGCTGTGGCTTCGCCCGCACCTCCTCACCCTCGCGAGCGGCCCAGGTGAGCAACTGCCGAACCGGCCGGATGTAGCTGTGGACGGTGTGTTTGGAGATCGGCCGGCCGTTCCGCTCCCGGTGTAACAGCGCCGAGGTGAACCGGTCGACGGTCCTGCCGTCGAGGTCCCGGACTTCGGCGATGCCCTGTTCTCGGCACCAGGGCAGGAACACGTCGCGGAGCGCATAGCCGTAGTTGTTCGTCAAGGTTCGGGGCGAGAGGCCACGGGCTTCGCAGTGGATCAGGTAGTCGTCGACCAGGCGATCGAGCGCCGAGGGCGCCGGCCGGGTGAGTGTGGTTGCCATTGCTGGCCCTCAGATTGGGCAGATTGACACGATCAACTATGAGCGACTTTGGATAGAAACCTTCTCCTCAGGAGCAACCGCTTTGGTGATTCGCGGTCGGCTCAATCGCATCTCGAACGTCCTCGAAACTCCTCAAAGCGAGTTCAACGAGGTCGTTCGGCGAGACTGGAGCCGATGGTCAGGATTGAACTGACGACCTACCGCTTACGAGGCGGTTGCTGGCTCGCATTCCCTCCCGTCCCGACCGATCCAATCTCAACAGCACCATCCGCTTTTCGGAACCTGCTCCCGAGGAGCGACCGCGTTACAGCGGCATGCATGTCGATGCAGGGTGAAATATACGGCGAACCACCCTCAGTCCGCGGGTCAGACCAGTGGCAACCCACCCTCTCGACGCTGGCTCAGCCCAGCTCCTGACCCGAATCTCCCCGCTCCAGCAATGCGTCGATCGACTCCACGATCGGAGCGCGGGACAGCGCGCCAGCGATGAGCGTCAGCGACTTCGCGGCGATGGGGCGCCCGGCGAGCGCGGCGCTGACCGTCGCAGGGCTCAGACGGGAGGCCCGCGCGAGATCGATCGCGTCCCATCCGCGTCGGGCCATCTCCTGGCGTAGATGCGCCCGGCGGACCGTGACACTCATGTCCCGCTCCGGTGGGACCCACGCGTCGGCCTGGTGGCGACGGCGAGCGCCCAGACAACGCCGCACGCCGGTGCCCCGCCCATTCTCGTGCACGTTGCTGCCATTGCTGCGTCCTCGTGCAACGCGGTGCTGCACGGTCGGCACTACCGACTTGTTGCTTGCGATTTCACGTTATGCCACAACGTGTTTCCACTTCATCCGGTTTACAGGAGTGTCACGGGGCCGCTGTGGGCGCCGGCCCCGGACGAACTCCTCGGCACGAACAGTGCGGTCCCGGCATCTCCGCCACGTTGCTCGCCCGCTTCACCCGGTTCAGCTCACGCTCGATCTACGGACACGCACTGCTCGGCGACGTCTTTCCGGGGAGCGTCGGTCGGACAGCTCGGCAGTGGTGCCGTCACCCGGCCTCAGTCGACACGGCAGGACGCCCTCGCGACCGCCGCCCACGCCACGGCCCAGACCTGCCGCCGGATGCTGGCGAGACCAGGGCACCACGTTGCGGCAACCACGTGCTCCAGCCGTCAGGTCATCCGCTGGCTCGAAGAGAGCTTGATCTCCTCTAGGACAACGCGGCCGACGTCTCAGCCTTGCGAGCACCCCGCGGTGCTGGTTGAAAGGGCGAGCCTGGCAATCTATCCACGGGACTCGTGGCGACCCGCCAGCGGTCCCGTCCGCCGGCTTCGGATGGCGGACTCCGGGAGCACGAGGAGCATCATGGCCAAGCTGTCTGCCAAGGACCAAGCCTTTCTGGAGGACCTCCTCCAGATGGGTGGCGGCTACGTCCTGAACTTCAGCAATACCACGTTCGGTCAATTCATCGCCAGACACATGGACATCGACATCTGGGATCAGCGGTACGAGTATGGAAGTGGGTCCAAGGCGAACCGTCTCCGAGGCTTCTGGGACGTGGAGGATGACGAGACCGTTGGACGTCTCCTCGTCGCCCTTCTTGAGTACATCGATACCGAAGTCACGCTGGAACACATGTCCGCCGACGGCTTCAAGCCGAAGGTCGTCCAGCAATGCCAGCAGATCGCTCGTCGGCTGCTGGGCGACAGTCTTCCATCTTCGTCGTTGGCTGTTGCTGATGATCCCGCGGTCGTCGAAGCATTCTTGAGGGAGGATTTCAAGCATCTCGGGGCGGCGGTTAGCGACCTTGAGGGTGACATCCAGGCGATCATCCAATCCCGTCTGGCCGAGGTCGAGAGCATCATTGGGGTGGCCCCGCTCGCCGCGATCTTCCTGATCGCCAGCACGCTCGAAGGCATCCTGCTCGACGTCGCGATGCGGCAGGCATCTGTCTTCATCGAAGCGACCGCCGCCCCTCGGCGGGATGGCACGGTCCAACCAGTCGACACGTGGCGGCTCGCGGCGCTGATCGATGTCGCCCATGAGTTGGGTTTCGTTGAAGATGACGTGAGGCGGTTCAGTCATCACCTCAGGGACTACCGCAACTTCATTCACCCGAGAGCCCAAGCACGCGCAGCCTTCCACCCGACTCCAGACACCGCCAAGATTTGCTTCCAAGTACTCAAAGCAGCAGTGACCCAGGTGAACGCGCGCCTGAAGACCCTGCGAGCAGAGGGATGATCAGTGAACTCCGTCGTCCAGGGCGCTCGCGCAAGCCATCCTGGAAGCAGCCGAGGTGTCTCGACTACGCCCGCTCAATTACCTCGCGCAACTGCCGGACCGTCGTGTCGGCCGCGCCCTCAGAGGAGCAGAGGTCGTAGTAGAGCCGGATCGGGTTGACACACCAGACGCCTCGGTTCGGGCGCCTGAAGGCGAGCGGATGGTCTCCGGCGGCCCGGATGAGGAAGATGCTGCCGCCCCCGGACGCTCGGGTGGCTCCGAGCGCGGCGAGGGCGTCGTCCCATGCCACTGTCTCCCCGACCCACGCGACAACGGTCCCCGTCCGGGGTGGCTCGCCCGTCAGCGCCGCTACCGCCGCCCACCCGGTCGCGGCGTAGGGCTTGTCCTCCAACCGCCTCGCCAGCAGCGCGACCCGGTGCCCTGGCTCGTCTGCGTCGAGCACGCATGACAGCGTCTCGACACGACGGTCCACCTGCTCGTCGCACCAAGACTCCAGCAACCGACCCCGGTCCGCGACCCGGAACGGAGAGCGTCCCTTCGGACCGCTGTGCACCACGACCCCTTCCGGCGGCTATCCCTTGACTGTAGAGATTCCGCCCCGTACCCTGGTCACGCACTCACTGGGGCTTTGTAAATGCCCCGCGATTACAACGTGCGCGACTTCGGTGCGAAGGGAGATGGTGTCCATGATGACGGCCCAGCAATCCGAGCAGCTTTCCGGACTCTGCTAGTCGATGCCGAGAGCGAGCGAACTGCTCAGCAACATGGCGGGCGAACAGATCAGCGAGGACATGATCAGGACGAGCTGCCGCGCATGCGGGACGGTTCAGACCTTGAGCGAGACGATCTTCGACGTCACGACGGACCCGATGCGCCCGCGGTACCAGTGCACGGAGGGGTGCGGTCCGATTCTGATAATCGGTCTGGCAATGGACGGGACCTGGCCACCGGGACGTGGCATCCCGGCTACCTCGTCGTACTTGATCCGCAACCCGAAGGAACTGCTGGTGTACCCGGGCCACGACATCGAACGCCGGATCATCTTCCCAGCGAGCCCGAACGCCCTCGACTAGATGCTGAGGTCTCGGGGGATGACTTCCAGTCACAACGAAGAACGACAAGCACGGGTCACGTCTCATGGATAGCACTCAACGAACCATCCTCGGTGGAGCGGGGGCTGTCACCATGGTCGGTGGCGTGACGTGGTACGCGACATGGTGGTTCGCCTCTTCTGCCCATCGGCCCTCTTGGGGATTCGTGCCAGGCGTGGCCATGTTCGTCGGCGGTGCCTTCATGTTTTGGTGGGGGTTTCACCGCAGTCGAAAGCGCGAACTGCTCCATTGGCTCGACAGCTTCATCAGCGAGGGCAACGCGATCATCTCTCACCCCGGAAGCGACAGCGAACTTCGGTCGGGACAATGGAGTTCAGCGGTTGTTTATCTCTTATCTCTGGCTGTCGACTTACCGACTGTGGATCGTGTCATACCCGAGAAGCAGAAAGTCACGGCCGACAACAGTGGCGGCTCTCAAGGCGTTCTCCGATGGCAGCTCCAGACATTGGGGGCGATTCGTCAGGACGTTCAAGCCGGCACGATCAAAGCCAAGAAGGGGTGGAGACCTCCGTAGGTACGGCGGAGGGTGACCCCCGATGAGGCGCCTACGTGGTCCCTGGATGCGATGTAGGTGGTGCGGAGCCTTCCTGTGTCCATCTGGTCGACAGGAACATCAACTCTTCGTCGGCGAACGCCTGAGAGGGATTGTAATTGAGGCTGCCGCGAACTGGCCAGATCTGTTCGAACACGCCTGGGGTCGACGGAATGAATCGGGGTTGAGGGTCAATGATGATCCCGTGATATGGCGGGAGACGGTGGCTATGGACCTGAAACACGAGAAGGCCGATGGTGAATGTCAATACGTAGCCCCGCCCGGCAATAGTCGCGTCTTTGAAACGGATTTGTGCTCCAGCCTCGCTGTCACACGCCCATGCGAGCATCTCCCTCGCGTTGTGTTTACCGATCCACACCCTCGTGTGTTGCGGTGGCTGCTTCGTTGTCCTAAGGAAGTTCCGATCGCTGAAGCGGAAGAAGGGGATACGGCGCTGTGAGGTGTGAGCAAGGTCATATTCCATGGCCAGAAGCGTCGCCCAGCTGGCGAGCTGGAGCTGATCAGACGGCGACAATAGAGTGGGCGATCCCACAATCAGCCCCGGCAATAGGATCCCCTTGGCGGCTTGCTCCATCTGACTCATCCAGAGGCCATTACATTGACAACAGACGTCTCGGATTGTTAGAGGAATTCGTTTGGCTCTACCGATCGGCTCTAGATCACCACCAGCTGGTCCGGCCTGTGCTTCGATCACATCTGTTTTGGCGATGGTTCCGGATTTGTACAACCACCGCGAATACCACTGGCCCCACAGGTGCTCTTTGTCGAACTTGTGAGTCGTCGAACCGCAGAATGTGCAACTCCGATGTCGGCGACTCACCAGGTACCCTTGGAGGGAAATGCCACACCGCAACGGCGACACGCCGAGACAGAAAACGCAGCCTCACCCGAAACCGGACGGGACCGTGGCGGAGCCAACGGACATCCCGATCCCCAAACGAGGGGACTTCTTCCGTGACCTGGGGAAAGTGGCCAAGCCACGGAAGAAGCCTGAGCCGGAGGACACCACGCCATCGGAGTGACCTCTGGCCCGTTCACCTACTTGCCCTTCCCTGCGTCGTTGTCGGCCGGGGTGACGAGCTGGAATGTCTGACCCGGTTTGGGAGTCGGAGGGAGCCGGTGACCCTGCACGGCGGTCACCTGAAGCCCCGTGTCGCCCTGCCTCGGCCCGATGACGTCGTACAATCCCGACGCGGGGGCTGGATCACCGGGCTTGCCTGTTATGGGTTGCTTGGCCATGATTGGCCTCCTTGTGTAGGGGTCAGAGGTGCCGGTCCGCTCTCTAGGTGTTCCGGCACCTCTGGCCTGTTCTTTCTTGCGCTCCCATATTTGCGTAGTCACTCTGCAATCGCGCGGATCCCCCCGCGCAACCACGGCCGCTACTACTCTCGGAGTTGTGACGACCGCCAAGACCCAGTCAGCCCACGAAAGCGAACAGGCGCAACCGGTGGTGGTGCGGATGCCAGCCGATCTGCACAAGGCCTTGAAAGCAAAGGCAGAACGGGAAGAGCGATCAATGGCGCAGACAATCCGCTACGCCCTCCGACAGTACGTACAAGCGACCTAACAGACCTACCTGCTCGCGAGAGCGGACCGGAGGATCAGCTCCAGGAACATCAGGCGCCGGTTGCCGTCGTCGTCCTTGCCACGGCGGTTGTATCGCCACGCGTACTCGTTCAGGTACCCTTGCAGCCATTTCGCGGAGACGTGGTAATGCGTACCCGAGATCCCGCGCTTCACGAGCGACCAGAAGCCGTCGATGGTCTGGGTGTGGACAGGACCGCTCACGAAAACTTCCTGAGCGTGCTGGATCTTCTGGTGGTACCAGCCCTCCGGTTCCAGGTAGTCGTAGATGCGGGAGTCGTCGGTGTAAAGCTCCGTCCCCGGCTCGACGTCGACCAGGATGTGCTTCTTGACCGCTCCGTGGAGCTTGTGAGGCACCACGTAGGCCCGGACACGCCCGCTCCGCTCGACCATGCCGAATACCGGAGTCTTGTGCGCCTTCGACCAGCGCTGGGCGGCAACACTCCTGTTCGGTGCCTCGGCCCACGAAGCCTTGTCCGATGCTCGCGGCTTGCCACCCACGTACATCTCGTCCATCTCGACCTCGCCCCGGAGCTGGTCGCCTTCGTCCTGGACCATCAGCTCGTTGCGGATCAGTGTGAACATGCGCCAGGCCGTCTTGTAGGTCACGCCCAACTCGCGCTCCAGTTGCTTCGCGGAGATCCCACAACGAGTGCTCGTCATCAGGTACATCGCGTAGAACCAAAGGTGAAGGGAGGTGGACGACTTGTGAAAGATCGTTCCCGCGGTCGGGTGAACGTGCTGGCCACATGCCCTGCATGTCCACGATTGCCGCTGCTGGCGGGTGCCGTACCGCTTGAACTCACGAAGGCACTCACACCGCGGGCATTGTGCCTCGGTGCCAGCCTCGTTGGTAGCGCAGCGGGTGCGCCACAGCCAGTTGAGGCAAGTCTCGTCGTCGGGGAAGTCCGCCATGAACTCCATTAGGGAATACGACGCTTCCGACGACTTCGATCGCTTCGGGTTATTGCGGTTACCGGGGGCCATAAGTCCACTGTACGCCGTTGCGCTTCTACAGTCAAGGGATATCCGCCCCCCTTCCTCCTCCAAGCGCGCCAGAACACGGTGGGCCATCCCCGCCGACACGCCCCCCGCCGCGGCCAGGTCCCGGATCCGCCAGGTCCGCTCGCGCTCCAGCAGGAGCGCCTGAGCCATGAGCCCGCCCCGTCCGGAGAGCGCCACGCGGCTCCGCCGCGGGCGGGAGCTTGCGGGGCGCCAGACGTCGCGCTCGAGGAGGAGCGGCGGGTAGTCGATATGGAGGTGACCGCTCCCCGTCGCGTAAGCGATGCCGTGGTCCGCGAGGATCTGCCGGGCCTCGGCGGTCATTGCCTCGGCGGTCACGAGCACCCCTTCGTCAGGCGCCGCTGCCGCGGTCCGCTGGACAAGTCGCCAGGCGTCGCCGGCATCGGCGTACCCGAGCGCCTCGACCCGAACCCGCCGGGCGACGCCCCCGTAACTGACGATCGCCGCACCGGCCGCCCGGCTCCGGACACCGCCCGCAGAGGCGACCTGGAGCACGTCGAACCTCACCAGGATTCGGAGCGCGTCGGGACCGAAGGCCCCTCGGATGCTGACCCGGCCAGCCGCGCTCACGGTGCAGAATCAGCGTCGCACGCCGCCCGAGACAGAGCCGTCGCGAGACCGTCTCGGTCCATGTCTACACCGCGGCGTGAACAGTGAATGAGGGTTCCTACCCTGTTCACTCTACTGGGGTCATAATCTGAATGGTATACCGATGAACCCCTCCCACACCCTGCCCCCCTGTTTTACCGTTGAGTTAGCCCCTGTGCACCCGCCATTGCCTCGGCTCGTCTGAACGGCCTCAGCTCCCGCACCCCACCCCCACATCGTGAACAAATGTGTGGTTGGGGTGCGGTACCATGGCGGGTGCAGGGGGTGGTGTGAAACACAGGGACAGGGGACAGGGTGTGCAGTGACAGGGATACCAGAGAGGGGTGGTTGAGGAAGAAGGAGATCGGCAGCAGATCTCAACGGAAGAAGAAAGAGGAAGAGCAGTTCGAGTAGCTCCTCAGAAGCGGGAGGCAGGCGGTCGGAAGAAGAGGGGAAGAGTCGGGTCGCCTGTCGGGGGGAGGAGCAGTGAAGGCGCGCAGTGAGAAGCCGGAGTGAATTGGCGCGATGCGTCGAGTAGGGCCTCAGATAACAGAGCGGGATCGAGAGATCCTCAAGTGGATGGGGCGGCACGGCATCGTGACGGCGGAGCAGGTGGCGCGACGGTTCTTTGCGAGAGATGACGGCGCGACGGGACAGCGGGCTGCCTACCGACGGTTGGGGGTGCTCGAAGAGTTGGGGTTCGCCCGGCGGGACCGGACTCCGTTCTGGAGGGCGCCACACGTCTTGCGGATCACCAAGGCAGGGGCCGAGATCGGCGAGGTTGACGTCGCTCCGGCGCGGATCGTCGAGCCCGAGCTGAGACATGCGCTGGCGCTCGTCGACCTGACCGAGCAGTTGATCGCCGATCACCCGGATGCGGTGCTGCGGACCGAGCGGGAGATACGGACCGACCGCTGGCACGAGCGACGTGCCGGCACCCGCGATCCCGCGAGAGGCC
>JBKQMT010000137.1:0-4373 GCA_052146595.1 Acidimicrobiales bacterium | reverse complement strand
GGCTACTACGAGACGGGGGTCAAGATCTCCGACAAAGAGCTCGCTGCCCTGCCCCTCACCCGGCACGAGTTCCACGGCGACTGGAACTACACGCTCACCCCGAAGACTGCTCACTCAAACGTGCGGTGAGCCCTAACGAGGACAAAACCTCGCAGCGGCAGAACCCTTGTCTAGCGCTAGCGAACCGAACTAGCGAACTTTAATGAACTGGTTCTCGGGTCCGATCAGGAAACATACGAATCGGGCCTGAAGTGCTTGCACGTCGGGTTCCAGAAGCGACCACTTATTAGGATCCCATTTTGAAGTCACGAAGATCACGAGGCGTGTGTCGGGGCAGTGAATTCCGGCATGTTTTACTGCATCATTCAGGCGCCGCTCAAAGTTGTCAGCGTCAAAACATATCGCAACTAACAGATCAGGAGCGAGGGCGTGCTAGGCGATGATCAACATGACGTTGTTCGGGCTGTAGGTGTGCAGACGGGCCTGGAAGGCCAAGTAACGCTGCCAGTCGTCTCCGGAGCGGAGAGCCGTCACCTCGGCGACCAAGGTCTCTTGAGCCTGTGCCACTTTCGCAGCGGTCCGTTCGGTCCACTCCTGCTTGGACAGGCGTTCGCCGGATGCCATGGTGCCTTCTTTCGGAGCGGCCGGGATGACCGCTCCTACTAAGGACGCACTGGGGACTCCAGGCTATGAGAGCGAGGCCGACTTGGAGGATCGTGATGTTCAGCCCGGTGGGGCCATTGGGGACGCTCAGGCAGGACTAGGCGATGCCCCTCCCGGTCCTTGGTCGCAAAGGTCGGGGCACAGTCGGCCCGGCCGACCAGGCGCCGAAATAGAGAGCGGCGGCACTCGCTTCGAGCTGGCGCAGCTCGTCGCTGTCTCGACTCCCTCGCTGCTGATCGCAAGATCGCCGATCGTCTCTGCGGTGGCGGCGTCGCCAAAGCGACTAAGAACGAGCTTTCCCTGGCCCTGGATCTTGCGGGACATGATCCATCGGACGACGTCGAGGCCGTGTGTCTCGAAGGGTGCCAGCGCCTGGGTGCGGCGGAGCCGGGCATCGTCGGTCAGGCGAGGCGTCGAGGCGAGCTGGGCCATCCCGTCAGACCCGAGCACCAGGACCCCCACACCGAGCGCGTCGCACCACCGGAGGGCGTCCAGGCTGACGATTCCGGTGGCGTTCATGACCATGAGGCGGCGAAGGCCATGAGTAGCCCGCTGGTAGCGCCGGGAGCGTCGGTACGGACCAACGCCGTCGTGAACTTCGAGGGCGCCACGCTCGACGACTACCCGCACGCCGAAGCCGTCGGCCACACAGACGCCGGCAACGTCCGAGCGGGAGTAGGTCGTAGCTAGCGCCGACATGGAGTCGGTGACGTCCTCTGGTGCGAGGGTGAGGGTCGCGGTGCCGGCCGGAGCCGACAAGTAGCCTTCGGAATGCATCGGGGATCAACCTCCCTGGTGCCAATCCCCGGGCTGTTACAGCGGCGCCGGGGACACCTATGTGTCAGGGACCAAGGTACCGCTCGATCTCGGCTCTGATCGAGCAGTGATCTATGGTGAGAGACCTTTCTGCGGTCCGCGACCGCGAGCCTGATGCCGTCAGCGGAGTCTGTCGGTTTCGATCACTGCTTCAGCGAGTGTCGAGCACGTGAAGAGTTGATCAAGCAGAACCCACACGTGACTGGCCCGGTACGAGCGTCCCGTTGGTAATGGGGTCATGCGCAACGCAGGCCCGAGGGTGCACAGGACGTGAGGCTTATCAGCATCGCCGGCGGGAGCGCCGGGCCAGCGGTTTCGTAAACTCTCGGTGATCTCAGCCTTCTCCACCCGGTGGACCCGTTGCACGAAATTCGACCAACGGAAGGCAAAGAAGTTCGGAGGCTCCTTTGGCCAGCTATCGACCCAGCCGAATGGATAGAAGTAGACACCTTCCTCGGTCACGAATTCCCTGAAAGTGTGCGGCCCGAACTGTCGGTTCGACAGCACGACGCAATAGGTCCACATATCGCTCGTTTGGGTCACTCTAACCACCCTCCTCAGATATGCGTCGAGTTCGTTGAGCCACGTACGCTCGGTGCCTCTCGACGCGTGGCGGGCAGTCGCCAGCTTGGCTTGCGCCGCTGCCCATGGCAGATGACGGACCGGAATGCCATCGACCGCTGCAGGTAAGAATCGCTCTGCCCATTTGCTGCTGCAATCAGACAACGTGACAAAAAAGCCGCCACCGTGGTTGCGTATGCGAGGAACGTAGTCAAGTAGCTGTTCTTCTGTCGGCAGGTGCCATCCCCGCTTGGCTTCGACAACGATCAGTTGGCCCGGCGTTTCGATCTCGAGGTCCGTTCGGCCATCAGCGTCGCTGGTTTCCATTCGCAGGAAAGCGGCCGTAGGGCGGCCACCACCGACCTCGGCCAACAGCAAGGAGAGCAAAGCCGGGCTCCTCGCCAGCGTGAACGCTAAAGCCGCGGTCAAGTCGTTCTCGTGGAGGCCCACCAGATCGAAGACAGACGACACCCGGCGACCGTATCGAGTCAGGTCGCTTAGTTCGACGCGCGCCATCACGTTCAGTCTTACAGGCGCGGAGACTACGAGAGCGGGCTTGGCTGCGCCATCGCAGACCAGGCCCTGCATGACCGGCAGTACCCCTCCCGGTCATGCTCCGGTCTCGTCGCTTTAGTGCCGAGCCGCCAGCTCCACGAGCTGCCGCCGAGTCGTCTCGACGCACCCCGGGTCGATGCCGCAGCCGATGAACCACGGTCCTCCATGACCGCAGCCACCGCCGTCGTGCCAGAACCCAGAAGTGGGTCGAGGATCAGCTCGCCGGGCTCTGAGACCTGGCGGATCCAGTGTCAAACCGGTTCGAGGCTTGTTGCCATGGGTGCAAAGGTCGCTCTTCCGGACCACCGCGACCCTCGGCGAAGGCCACGTCGTTCAGCCACGTGTACGGTCGGTAGGGACCTGCCGAGTAGAGGAGCACGGACCGATGCTGGCCGAAGACCATGCGGACACGGACCCTGGTGTGCCGCCCGGCCAGCACGTTCACTCCGCGCCACATGTAGGTGAGCGCGCCTCGTTCGAGAAGCGACATCTCGCGCTCGAGCTGGAGGTTGCCGGCGTAGACGACTGCCAGGCGACCCGACTTCGGGTGCGCCGGGATAAACCGGCATGGAGAAGGAGATGAAAGAGCTCTACATCGAAGGAGTAGCGATCCACGGTGGCCCCGAGCCATGCGTTGGCACTCGTGAGGGTGCAGGCGAAGCGTTGGCAGGGGTACACCCAGGCCGGGCTATTGAGCCGCGAAATAGGTCTCACTCCGGGGTGCCGACGCTGTCTGAAGAGCGGAAGGCAACACCGTCGGCAGCGCTATCGCGAGCCGCCGGCGGACCCCGCGCGGTCGAAGAACCCGAGCATGCGTGGAGTCTCCATGCGCGAGAACCGGGAGGTCCCGTACTCGCCCGCCGGGCTGATCACCGGCGGGCCGCTCAGGGAAGGCCACGGCTGCACGCCTGAGATGAACGAGCACGGGAAGTCAGACAGCCCCGTATTACCTGCGAAGCCGCCGAACAAGGCTCCGGCTGCGGAGGTGGTGGAGGAAAGGGGGCTGGCCGAGGGGAACACGGACGACCCGACACGTCCCGGACGCAGTGCCGGACAAGGCGTGCCAAGCGGGCTCGACCGTGTGCGACAAGTAGCACGAAGGGACAAGGACGCAAGGTTCACAGCGCTGCTGCACCATGTCGACCTCGACCGCTTGAGAGCTGCCTACGTGGCGATCAACCCGAAGGCGGCGACCGGAGTGGACGGAGTGACGTGGGGAGCCTACGGACAGGAACTCGAGGCCAACCTCGAGGACCTGCACCAAAGGGTCCACGGCGGGCGCTACCGGGCAACACCGACTCGCAGGGCGTACATCCCGAAGGCGGACGGGCGGATGCGACCGCTCGGCATCGCCGCTCTGGAGGACAAGATTCTCCAACGGGCGGTCGTCGAGGTGCTGAACGCTGTCTACGAGGAGGACTTCTTGGGCTTCTCCTATGGGTTCCGACCAGGGCGCAGCCCGCACGATGCGCTCGATGCGCTCACGGTCGGGATCAGGCAGAAGAAGGTGAACTGGGTGCTCGACGCGGACATCCGCGACTTCTTCACCAGTCTCGATCACGACTGGCTCGAGAGGTTCTTGGAGCACCGGATAGCGGACCGGCGCATGCTGAGGCTGGTCCGCATGTGGTTGAAGGCAGGGGTCATCGAGCAGGGGAGCTGGTCGGAGACTTTGGTGGGAGCGCCGCAGGGAGCATCGGCTTCACCGTTGCTCGCCAACGTCTACCTCCATTACGGTTCGACCGCTGGGTCCGTCAGTGGAGACGTCGCAATGCCCG
>JBKQMT010000136.1:0-30873 GCA_052146595.1 Acidimicrobiales bacterium | reverse complement strand
CCTGGAACCTCCATGCTCGCTTGCCCGGCGTAGGCGGCCTCCCATCGTCCGTCCTCTTTCGCCTGCCGCACCTCGTCTTCGCCGGATTGATGCATTCGGCCGGAGGCGGTCAGCCTCTCAGCGATGGCTGCGTTCCGTTGAGACCACGGGCTGCGAACTTTTCGAGGCGTGAAACGTCGTCGGAACGTTGCGGGGTCACGACGCCCTAGTTGACCATCAATCCAGCCAAAGCAGATCGCTTCGTCAAGCGCCTCATCGTACGAGAGCGTTGTCGGATCAGCCGTTCCCTTCTTGGCCAAGACCAGCCAGACACCTTGTGAATCGGCGTGATGGGCACTCAACCATATTCGCCATTCGCCAGCGTCCGCGACCAGTAGCTCTGGGAGATCCACGGCAGTCACGGTATCTCCCATGTGACGGTCAGGGACGCCCGAACAGACACGCAGAACATCGCGGGCACGGACCACTCGCCGCGCCCGATCGGATCTGGCATGCGGCAGCTGTCCCATAACGCGCGCGTCGTTCACCGTGCTGCAGAAGCCTCCGAACGCCGGGCCGGTGAGACACCTTCCGGCCGAGGGCAGCGACGACTGCTTGCGCGGAGAATGCGGGCTTTCCTTTACCGACGAGCACCGGATACATGAAGGGCTGGCACTCGTCGATCAGCCCGGCGTTGAACGCGTGCGCCGCGAGGGTCGAACCTCCGACGGTCACATCGCTTGCTGGCGGACGCCTTCATCCCCCGGACCGAATCGGGGTCGAAGCCGCGCTCAAGCCGCGTCTTGGTGGTCGAGACTGCGTGCAGCGTCTGCTGCTGGCCGCTGAGCCCAATGTCCCACACGGCTCGCCTGCCCGCGCAGGCAGCTGCTCACCGACGCGTCGATCCACTGCAACCGGCGTTGCGCCCGGGCGAGCAAGAGGTGACGAAGAGTACGCGGCCGCCGTCTCGATCCCATGCCCACGAGGTTGGACTGGCTACTCGCGCTGTCGAGTGACAGATGCGAAGCGGCGCTCACCGGATCAGCATCGATGGTGGGTCAGCTCAGCTATCGCCCGATGGTTGAAGCCCGCAAAAAGGGGGTCATCATGTCCGAAGTAGACGGGTCGAGCATCACCAACCGCGTTGCCCAATGGCCCGGAGTTGGTTCAGGGACGTCACCGGTCGGAGTAGGTGACGCGGGCATCTGGCCGGTTCCGGGGGGCGTACAGTCCGAGGCAGGCGCTGCAGCGACGCCCAACGGTCGGCGCTGGCTGATCCTCGTCGTGATTGCGATAGCTCAGCTGATGATCGTGCTTGACGCAACGATCATGAACATTGCGCTGCCCTCCGCGCAGCGCACGCTGCACTTCTCCTTGGCCGATCGTCAGTGGGTCGTCACGGCGTACGCGCTCGCGTTCGGCAGCTTGTTGCTGCTCGGCGGCAGACTTTCTGACCTGCTAGGACGGAAGCGGACCTTCGTCGCCGGACTGGCCGGCTTCGCCGCCGCGTCGGCGATGGGCGGGGCGGCGACGAGCTTTGCCATGCTCGCCGGTGCACGCGCGATTCAGGGCGCCTTTGCGGCCCTGCTCGCGCCGTCGGCGCTGTCCTTGCTTGCCACGACCTTCACCGAACCGGGCGACCGGCGGAAGGCCTTTGGCGTGTACGGTGCCGTCGCCGGTGCTGGCGGGGCGGTCGGTCTCGTTCTCGGGGGTCTCTTGACCGAATACCTTTCCTGGCGGTGGTGCCTGTACGTAAACGACATCTTCGCCGCTGTGGCGGTCATCGGGGCGGTCGTGCTGATCGGACGCCAGACTTCCTGGGGTCGTCCGCGCCTGGACCTGCCAGGGGCCCTCCTCGTTTCCGGAGGCATGTTTTCGCTCGTCTACGGCTTCTCCAACGCAGCGACCCACAGCTGGAGCACGCCGTCGACCTGGGGCTTCCTCGTCGCGGCCGCAGCGCTCCTCACCGTGTTTGCTCTCTGGCAGACCCGCGCAGCCGAGCCCCTCCTGCCGCCGCGCATCGTCGCTGACCGCAATCGAGCGGGTGCGTACCTGGCGATGCTCATCGGTGGCGGCGGCATGTTCGGCATCTTGTTGTTTCTCAACTACTACATGCAGCAGAATCTCGTCTACTCCCCACTCAAGACTGGGCTCGCCTTCCTCCCGATGGTTGGTGGGGTGATGATCATCGGGAACATCGCCAACATCGGACTGATGCCGCGCATCGGCCCGAAGCTGCTCGTCGCGTTCGGCATGCTGCTCGGCGCGACCTCGGCAGCGCTGCTGACGCGGCTCGGCCCGCACGCCAGCTATGCCGCCGACATCCTGCCGTCCGTACTGCTCGTGGGGATCGGGCTCGGACTCATCTTCGCTCCGGTCGCCGACACCGGCACCTCCGCCGTCCCGACCCGGGACACCGGCGTCGCGTCGGCCACCCTCAACACCGGGAACCAGCTCGGTGGGTCGATCGGGACGTCGCTGCTGAACACGATCTTCGCCGGTGCCATCTCGGCCTTCATCGTGGCCCACGCCCGTACCGGCGGCCTGGTGCACGGCCGCCCGACGCAGCATCTGGTCACCCAGGCCATCCTGCACAGCTACTCCGTGACGTTCTGGTGGGTCACCGGGATCTGGATCCTGGGGGCACTGGTTTGCGGAACCCTGCTCCGCTTCGGACCGCTCGCTCGTGGCTTGGAGTCGGGCGCGCAAACGGTCGCCAACTGGTCGGAGGCGGGTCCACGTGCGGCTGCAACGGTGACTGCACCTGCCATGCCAGGTGTGACGAGATGACGCCGACGGTGCTCGAGGCTTCCCCCGCCGCTCAGCGGACGGGGCGGTCCCCGATCTCGACGATGAGGCGGGCATCCGTTGTGATGTGTCTCGCCCTCCTCGTCCAGTACGGCTTGGGAATTTGGGTCAACCTGTTCGTCCCAGCTCTGCCAAAGCCCGACCACGGCGCGAGCAGTGCGGCAGCCTTCGGGCGGGCGGTGGCCAACGGACCCGTCGGGCTTTCGATACATGCCTCGCTGGGCCTGGTGCTGATCCTGGTTGGTCTGGGGCTGGCGATCCGAGCTGGACGGACCCGTCGCTGGGGGCTCTTCGCGTTAGCAACCCTCGGCTTCGTCGCTCTCGTCGGCGCCGCGATCTCCGGTGCACGCTTCGTCGGCACCGGCCAGAACGGCGCTTCGATGGGGATGGCGATGGCATGGGCACTGGCATTCCTCGCCTACCTGCTCATCGCGATCCTCACTCTTCGTGAACGCGCGGTTCGAGGGTAGCGGGAGAGATTGGGCGGGGTGTCTCATTGCCCGGGGACCTTGACATGGTCCGTCGCCTTAGCCGCCGCCCCGAAATAGGCCAAAGTGCGGGATTCGCTGATCACCGCCCTGGTTCAGTCAGTCGCGGAATCCGATCGCCGCGTGCGTCCCGTCGCAGAAGGGCTTGTTTCGCGAAGCTCCGCAACGGCAGAGCGTGATTCTGTTTCGCGTCTCATAGTTCGTGCCATCAGCCGCCACGACGGGGATACCACCCCTGATCCATAGTGGCCCAGAGATCTCCTGCGCGGGATCCTCCACGATGCCGATCGATGGCTCGAAGTCGGGCTCAAACGCGCCGCTCGTCCGTCGGTCCCAGGCGACGAGCCGGCCAGAAGGACAGAGCTCCGCCTCTCGCACAGCCATCGCGGCGGCGCGCTCGTCTTCGGTCTCCACCAAGTTCCACACTTGGCCGGCCACGTCGCAAAAGCGCGCGAATGCGCAGAGGGGTTGGGCGTCCGTCAGGGTGACGATCGGCCCTTTCTGTACCACGGCCTGATCACTATAAGGCTCCTTCACCGCTGTCTCGGTACCGTCGAACGCAATTCGCATATGGGTCTGATCGCAGAATGGCTTGTTGGCTGAGTGACCGCACCGGCAGAGCGCGTAGTCCTCGGGAGTGTCGATCGCGTCTCCTTGTTCCCAACCGATCGAGTTGCCCTCCGAGTCGGAGGCGATGGTCTGCCTCGCGAGAGGCACGTGGCCGGTGACCCGGTATGGACCGTTGGCAATGACCGTGATCTTCATGTCGCATCCCTCCCGGAAGCTCGTCGGTATCGACTTTCGCTAAGAGGCTACGCATCCACAGTCGATCGCAGGCGCGCGCCAGGTGGTGTCTGCAGTCTCGGTCATCCGTCGGATTATCTCGACGGCCTCTTCCAGGCCCACTTTCGCACCTCTGGTCACATAGGGCTCTATATCGGTGAGAGAGCGCCCATCTCCCCGCTGCGATACCGGGCGATAGCGGCTTCGATCTGTGCTCGGTCGTTCATGATGAACGGGCCCTCCTCGACGACGGGCTCGTTGATCGCGGCCCCTGAGAGGACGAGGAAGTGGGCGGCCTCGGCCGCCTCGAGACCGACCGTCTCGCTGGTGCCCGAAAGTGCCAACGCCTGGCCCTTGCGCACTCCTCGGAGCTGATCGCCCGCCCGGAGCTGTAGAACCCCGTCAAGGACGTAGAGAACGGTGTTCTCGCCCTCTTGCACGGCGTACGAGATCTGGGAGGTGAGCGCCACGTCGAGCATCGTGAAGGGCTCGTCTGCCACGAGTGGCGAAGACACCCCGTGGAATGCTCCCACCACCACTCGGACTCTGTTGCCCTGGCGCTCCCATATCGGTACATCAGCGCCCTGCAGAGACAGAACCCGCGAGGGCGAGAGCTTGTGGTTCGACCTGAGGTTCACGAACAGCTGCAGTCCGTGCAGCTCTACTCCTCTTTTGGCAGGGGTCTCCTCGTGGACCACGCCCCTTCCAGCATGCGTCCACACGATTCCGCCGGCGCCGACCACCAGATCAGCGCCGGTCGAGGTTCGGCTCCTGACGCTTCCCGCCGAGTCTTCAAAGACATAAGTGACGGCGGCGAACCCTGCGTGGGGGTGCGCCGAGAAGGGCAGCTCCTGCACGCGGAAATCGTCAAGAACGGTGAGTGGCACTCCGTAGACCGCGAGGGCGTGGAGGTCGACATACTGGAGCGCCGTGAAGCCGGGGATCAGCCGTGGCTGGGCGTCGACTACCGGTGAGAACTGAATCGCCATGTCCGTCACGCCGCCATCTCGTTGGTCCGGTAGAGGGCGACGAGGGCGGCAACGGTGACGAGGCTGCGGTCCCGCTTGGATAGCCCCGGACGTTCCCACACCTGCGCGAACAGAACATCGTCGGTCAGCGACGCCAGGGTGGGGGCAAATTCTCCCATCCGCTGCCGGGCCGAGGTGAATTGGTTGTTGGCCATGGTCTGTTCCTCCGGGACTAGAAGATGGTGAGGGCGAACACGTCTGTGGATGCGCCGCCTCCACAGACGACCGCACCGCCGGCGAAGTAAGCCACTCCATCCACCGTGGCCGCTCCAAAGGCGTGCCGTGCTTGCGGGAGCGCAGCCATCGGGATCCACCTGTCCGTGTGAGCGTCGTACGCGTCGACGTCCTCGAAGGCGTTGGGACTGAACGGCATCCCGCCTGGCTCGCACTCGCCTCCGGCATAGACGATGCGACCGTGGAGCACGGTGAAGGCACCGGCCGATCGGGGCCGCGGCAACGGCGCCGCGTTCGTCCAAGTGCCCGTCCCAGGATCGAACACGTCGTGTCGGTCGAGCATGTCGCTGTAGTCGGTGACGCGGCCGCCGAACAGATGGATCCTTCCGTGGAGCACCGCGATGCCGGCATGATCTCTCGGGGGTCCGGGGAGCGGCTCTGCCTGCTGCCAGCGGCCGCCAGTGGGGTCGTAGACGTCGTGGACCCTGGACGAGCCGACGCCGACGCGCATGTCGGATGCCCCCGGCTGAGTCACAATCCGCTCTGCCGTGGTGCCACCGAAGGCGTGTACCTTGCCGCCGACGCCCACCACAGCAATCGAGCCGCGGGAGAGGGGCAACGGCGCCAGCTCGCTCCAGCTGTCTTCCTTGCCCTCGTAGACGAGCGCAGAGTCCTGGGGCCGGAGGTGGACGTTCGCCGCTAGGCCGCCCATGGCGTAGATGCTGCCGTCGATCTCTGTGACACCGACGTGATGCATCGCCCTCGGCAGCGGGGCCCGTTCCTCCCATACGTCGCCGACTGGATCGTACGACATGTGGAATGTGGTGGCGGAACCTACCTGGTCGGTGCCGCCGACCAGGTGCACCCTGCCGTCGAGAACGGTGGCTCCCACTTCGGAGATCGCGAGCGGGAGCGGGGCGCGTCGCTCCCATCGGCCCGCACCGGGCCCCGCGCTGTCGTTGCCGGCCATAGCGGGTTACGGCGTGGCGTGTTCGGACTGGACGCTCGCCATGATCCCCGGCGACGCCTCGGCTATGAGCGAAAAGTACGCCTGCGCAGTCTCCTGTCGCTGCCAGTCCATCTGCAGTTCGGTGGCAAGCGACAGCCAGCTGGTCGGGACGACGCCCGCCTGCACCATGCGCTGCACCGCGAGCTCGTGTGTCTCGCGGGTTTCACCGGCGGTGGCGTCGGCCACCAGAGCCACCGTGTAGCCACGACGCAGTGCGCCGAAGGCGGTCTCGATGACGCAGCCGTCGGTGGAGATGCCACCGATGACCAGCCGGGGACGACCAGTGGCTTCGACCGCCTTTGCCACGTCCTCGTTGTCGAGGGCGTTGTACTCGCCGCCGCGATAGATAACCGGATGGTCTCCCAGCACTTCGGCGATTTGTGGATACAGGGTTTGGCCCCCGCCAAGGTTGACCACGAAGCCGGTCTTGAAGCCCAAGCCGATCTTGGCAAGAGCAACCGCCCCGGTTAGGTGATCGCTGACGGTGTGCGACCGGAAGGAATTCAGGAACCCGATCGAGTAGTCGAGCATCAAGATCGTGGTGTTCTCGGGGGTGAACGGCTCAAGAATTGACTCAGACAATGTTCCTCCTCTGTGGGTTGAAGGGCGTCTTTTGAAGATTCGCATGGCTCGCCCTCCCTCGAATCCGCCACTGTGCAGCGCGACTCGCCAGTTCTCGTGCGCGCTAGCGCGCCCACTCGCTAGTCCGCGCGAGCTTGCGGGTGTGCCGGAGCTACTCGATGACGCGGTCGAGCTGGCTGCGGGAGGTGATACCCAGCTTGGAGAACACTTTGCTCAAGTGGTACTGCACCGTGCGGGCACTGATGTACAGCCGGGAGGCGATCTCCGGATTCGTCAAACCGTCGCGCGCCAGCATCGCCACCTGCGCCTCTTGCGCGGTGAGCTGACTTTGGGTATCGACCTGGCGTTTGCGGGCAGTCTCGCCCGTTGCCCGCAACTCCCGCCTGGCGCGCTCCGCGAAGCCCTCCAAACCGGTTGCCTCGAGCATCTCCAACGCGACGTGCAACTCGGCGCGGGCATCCGTGCGCCGGCCCTGGCGGCGCAGCCACTCACCGAACAAGAGGTGGGTCCTGGCGAGATCGGCCTTCATCCGCGTCATGCCCAGATGCTCGATCGACTCTTGGTACAGCTTCCCCGCCCCGCTGTCCTCGCTCACCAGCGCCCGGGCACGCGCATTTGCGCCAAGGGCCCACTCCGTGCCGCTGGCCTCGGCCATCTCGGCCAGTTGGCGATGCGCATGGGTGGCCGCGTGGTTCATCCCACTGCGGGCAGCCGCTTCGATGAGCTCCATCAACGCCCAATTGGACAGGCCGAAGACCCAGTGGTTCGCCGCCTCGACTGCTCGTTGCGCGGCGGCGAGCGACTGCTTGTAACGGCCTAGCCCGTTGTTGAGGACGGCCTCCGCCCAATCCGAACCGGCGATCGAACTTCCCGCTCCGAACGCAGCCGACCTGGCGCGTTCCGCCCGGATTAGGTCGGTTGTTTCACCCTCATCTCCTCGCCACGCCGCGACGCCCATCGGTCCCCAGGGGACGATGCTGCTCCGGGTGGCCTCGGCGGTGGCGTATGCCTCCTCGACCGCCGAGAGCGCCGCCCTCAGCTCCCCGCTGAACAGGAGCAAGAGCGCGTGGTCGTTGACGGCCAGCGCCAGCTCGCTCAGCGAGCCCACCTCCCGGGCGAGCTGCACGGAACGTGCGGACAAGGTGAGCGCATGCTCGTCGTCCCAGACGTCCATGGCGGTGCGGTAGGCGAGCGAGAGCCAGCGCAGCTCCTCGTCGGCAGGCATCCCGGAACTGTTTGCGGCAAGGGCGTCCCGCACGGCAGGCAACGCGACGGTGTATCCCTCGTTGATCTTCGCCACCAAGGCGTCGAGGAGCAGATCCTTCGGGCCTGGGGTGTTGGGGGCCGGCGGCGCCGAACGAGCGGCGCGGGCGATCGCCGTGACGTCGGCCTCCGGTCCCGCCGCCCGGCCAGCCATGCTGGCGGCTATCAGCGCGTCCAGGTACGTCGTACGGGCCAGGTCGACGTCGATATGTTCCAGCCCATGTGCCGCTTTGAGCAGGAGCGGCGGCGCGTCACTCCCTCGATTAGTGGCGAACGCGAGCTGTGCTCGCGCGAGGTCCACCCGGGCTCGGTCGACGTCGCCGAGCGGACCTGCTTCTGCGAGAGTCAGCAGCTCCAGCGCCGGTCCGTAAGCACCGGCTTGCACCTTCGCCTGGCCGGCGGCTAGGGCGCGTTGCGCCCGCTTCTGCGGGTCCGACGACAGCGCCGTCGCCTGCTCAAGAAATGCCGCCCCCGCGGCCAAGCCGCCACGTGCCTGTGCGCGCGCAGCGTAACGTTCGAGCTCCGCCGCGATTTCCTCATCAGGACCGGAGGTCGCCTCGGCACGGTGCCACGCCCGCCGCTCTGGGTCGATCCTGGGATCAGTCTCTTCTGCCAAAGCGGCGTGCGCTTCTCGCTTCGCCTCGACCGATGCCGATCGGTAGATCGCCGAACGGACGAGCGGATGGCGAAAGCGCACCCGATTCTCGAAGGACACGAGATCGTCGTCGACCGCCGGACGCCCGGCGGTGGCGTTGATACCCAACCGCTCGGCCGCTCGCCAGAGGAGCACGGGGTCACCCAGAGGATCCGCAGCCGCCACCAGCAAAAGCCTCTGGGTTTCCGCCGGGAGCCGCTCGACCCGCTGGCGGAAGCTCTCCTCGATGCTGCCCGAGAGCTCGCCTCTGCTCGGTGATGCGAATCCGCCGGCCAGCTCCGCGGCGGTCAGCCCGCGGGGTAGCTCTAGTACGGCGAGCGGGTTGCCGTGCGTCTCCGAGACGAGCCGATCGAGCACTCGCTCGTCGACATGCACCGTCAACACCGAGGCCAGCAACGTTCGGGCGTCATCCTCCCCCAGACCGTCCACTGCCAGCTCCGGTAGCCCCGCCAGCTCCGGGCTTGGCGCACGGGTGCCGATCACGATTCCGACCGACTCGGCTCCGAGCCGGCGAGCGACGAAGGCGACGATCTGCGCCGATGTCCGGTCGAGCCACTGAGCGTCGTCCACCAGGCAGACGAGCGGCCGCTCGGCCGCCACCTCGGACAGCAGGCCAAGGATGGCCAGTCCCACGACGAGCCGGTCTGGTACGGTTCCCGCGCTAAGGCCGAAGGTGACCTCCAGCGCCTGGGCCTGTGGTACGGGAAGGCGACCGAGATGACCGAGCATCGGGGCGCACAGCTGGTGCAAGGCCGCGAAGGGCATCTCCATCTCCGCCTCGATGCCGGCAATACCCACTACCTGGCAGTCGGAGGCCATCTCGGAGACGTAGCCAAGCAACGCGGTCTTGCCGACGCCCGGTTGTCCGTGCACCACAAGCGCTCGGCTCTTACCGCCGCGCAGAGCCTGGAGTAGGTCATCCAAGGCGCGTTGTTCCTCATCACGGCCAACGAGCTTCTTGACCCAGTGGTGGGGTTGAGCCCCCCGAGCCCCTGCCACGCCCCAACTTTAGGGCTGTTCTCCGCGCGGGCTTCCGGGACCTCCACCTAAGCCCTCCGAGGCCAGCCTCGCTGGATCGCCCTCCCGACGATCGACCGGAAGTTCCACGCCTCCTCCACCGAGGCGTGGTCGGGAGTGTTGACAGCTAACCTCACCGTGGTACTCTTACCAAAGTATACCGTTGAGAGGACTTCAGATGTCAAAGAACAGAGGGAACCCACTGGCGCTGGCAGTGCTGGTCTGCCTGCTGGAGCGGCCCATGCACCCTTATGAGGTGGCGACTACCCTGCGGCAGCGGGTCAAGCAGCGAAGTGTCAGGCTCAACTACGGCGCCCTCTACCGAGTCGTCGAGTCCTTGACCAAGAGGGGTCTGATCGAGCCGAAGGAAACTGGACGCGCCGGTCGACTTCCCGAGCGGACCATCTACGAGCTGACCGACGCCGGGCGGATCGAGATCAACGACTGGCTGGCCGAGCTGATCTCCACGCCATCGATAGAGTTTCCCCGTTTCGTCGCGGGACTCTCCTTTCTCGCCGCGTTGCCTCCGGATCAAGTCGTTGACCTGCTGAAAGTGCGGCTAACGCACCTCACCCTCGAAGAGGCTCAGGTCGGGGGCTTCCGAGAAATCCTGCAAAAGCGTGGCATGCCCCGTCTGCTTTGGGTGGAGGAGGAATACCGCGACCGCGTGCGTGCTGCGGAGATCGATTTCGTCCGCTCGCTGCTGCATGACATCCAGTCGGGAACGCTCGACGGCGCCGAGTGGTGGCGGTCAGTTCACGAGCAGGGCTTCGACAAGGTCCCCCCGCCATTCGATTCGGAATTGCTCCTCGACGTCCGCCAGCAGCTCACTGACGTCTTCTCCGAGATCGAGGAGGACCAGCCTTGACCGCTTCCTCGCCGGCCATTGAAGCCATCGAGTTGACCAAGATTTACCCGGGTGATGTCCACGCGGTAAATGGCATCAGCTTCCAGGTCGAAGCCGGAGAAGCGTTCGGGCTCTTGGGACCGAACGGGGCAGGCAAGACCACGACGATCGGCATGTTGAACACGACGGTCACACCGACCTCGGGTCGGGCGCTTCTCGGAGGCAGAGACGTCGCCAAGGACCCGATGGGCACTCGGGCGATCAGCAGTGTCGTGTTCCAAGATGCTGTGGTCGACCAGCCTCTCACCGGTCGTCAGAACCTCGAACTCCACCTCCGGCTCTGGGGAGCGAACAACGCCCAGGGTCGCGCCCGGCTGAAGGAACTGGCCGAAGTGGTTGGGATCAACGACTACCTCGACCGACCCGTTGCCACCTACAGCGGCGGGCAGCGACGGCGGATGGAGATCGTCCGCGCCTTGCTCTCCGATCCCCAGGTCGTGTTCCTTGACGAGCCCACGGTCGGACTCGACACTCGTGTGCGACACGACCTCTTCGACGTCCTCGCCACCCTCCGGGACAAGACGGGGGTCACCATCCTTCTCACCACCCATTACCTCGACGAAGCAGAGCGGTTGTGCGACCGGATAGCCATAGTCGACGTCGGTCGGATCATTGCCTGCGACACGCCGGCGAACTTCCTGGGCATCCTCGGAGACGAGGTTCTAGAGATTCGAGCCGAGGACACGTCCACGACGACCCAGACCCTGAGAGCAGGGGGGATCCCCGAGGAGGACATCTTGGTCATTGGCTCGACCGTCACCGCTTCGCTGCGTGGTGCAAGCAGCGAGAACCTCCTACTGCAACTTCGCCACGCAGGGGTCAACGTGCGCGCTGCGACCACCCGGACCCCGACTCTCGACGATGTCTATCTGCGCTTGACCGGCGGCCATATCACCGCCGCCGAGGAATAGGAGAGGATCATGACGACAACCACTGATGCCCGCCCGAGCGCGGTCGACACCGGACGTGCCTCACGCCCGATCAAGCCGGTTCGCTCGCTGGGCACATTGACCAAGCGGCGGCTCGTGTTGACGGTGAGGTCTCCGCGATCCCTCGTGCTCCCACTCCTCGCACCGGGGCTCTTCGCCCTCGTCATCGCGCCCGCGCTCGCCAACACGACTCACGCTGGGCCGGGCCGGACGGCATATATGACATTCGTGGCTCTTTCCACCGCAGGGCTCCTAATCCCGCTCAACTGCCTGTTTTCGGGGCTCGGCGTGATCGTCGATCGCCAGCAAGGTGCCATGCGGGAGCTGCTCGTCGCTCCGATCCGTCGCTCGTCGATCGTCTTCGGCAACCTCGTGGCCGCCCTTGTGCTCACAGCGTTTCAGGTCGTTGTCTTGATTGCTCTTTCCGTGGCGCGCGGGGCTACCTACACCACTGGTTCTCGGACCCTGTGGTTCGTCGCGGCCGCAGTCGTGTTCGCCATCCTCGTCTACGGCCTGGCGGAGATCCTCACCGTCCGCCTGCCGAGCCCGGTGGAGTACATCGGTGCGGTCCCCGCTCTGGCGATCGTCCCGTTCTTCTTCGCCGGATCGCTGTTCCCAATCGCCGCTCTGCCGAACTGGCTCGACGCGGTAGCCAAGATCCTCCCTCTCACCCAAGCCCTCGCGCTGTTCCGCTATGGCATGACGGGCCCCAGCGGAGTGACCGCGCTGCACAACATCTGGGGGCTCCACAACGCCACCACGATGGCCATCTTGTCGATGGCGGTCCTCGTTCTCTACGCCCTTGTCCTCTTGAACGGTGCCATCCGGCTCTTCACCAAGGCAGGCACCAGCTAAACGTGCGGGCATAGACGTCGTCCGACCCGAGCCTTTCGGGACTGGCCGATCTCCTACCAATGGCCTTCGTTGGCCGCCTACATCCCCGGGGGCGCCAACTTCCCGCACCGCGGAGGAGGTGCTCGTCGGAATCGGGAGTGACGCGAGACGCCACTTCTTTGAAGGCGTACTGACGACAAGACCGACCAACCCCCGCCACCCAGCGTTCGACCGAGAGGAGCTTCCGATCCAACAGCAGTCAGGGCGGAAGCGGCCTCACCACTATCAAACCCAAAGGAGCCGATGTGTCACAGGTAGCTGACAAGACGGGAACGACAAGCACACGAGCGAAGCGGCGCCGCCTTTCGCGCGGCGTCGTCACAGTGGGCCTGCTGGGCCTTGTCTTTCTGCTCTTCGGTCTCAGCGGAAGCCAGTACCAGGCCAAGCTGAGCCAGGTCGAGAAGAACGACAACGCCGCGTTCCTGCCGAGCTCGGCTGAGTCCACCAAGGTGAACAACGAGGCCCAGCTCTACCAGTCGGTCCAGGCCATCCCCGGGTTTGTCGTCTACCAGCGGCCAGGCGGGCTCACCAGTCGCGACCGGACCGCAATTGCCGCCGAGGCACGGGGGTTTCGATTCATCCACGGGGTCGTGTCAGATCAGGTTGGCGCCCCGCAGTACGCCTCGGACGGGACCGCAGCGGTGGCTGTCCCGCTGGTCGGCAAATACGGCAAGGTGAGCGTCCAGGGCGACACCCTCAAAGACGTCGAGGAGGACGTGCTCAAGGACGCCAGGGCCGGGGTGCCACCGGGTCTGGTCGTTCACAGCGCCGGCCCAGCCGGTCTGCTCGTGGCCCTGATCGACTCCTTCAACGGCATCGACGGCACACTGCTCCTAGCTGCCCTGTTGATTGTGATCCTCATCCTCCTCCTTGTTTACCGGAGCCCGATCCTTTGGATCTTCCCGCTGTTGGGTGCCGTCGTGTCGCTCGGCGCGGCCTCCTTCGTCGTCTACATGCTGGCCAAGCACCAGGTGCTGACTCTGAACGGTCAGAGCTCGGGGATCCTCTCGGTCTTGGTCCTCGGGGTTGGGACGGACTACGCCCTACTGCTCACCAGCCGGTATCGGGAGGAGCTGCACAACTACGACAGCAGGGTCGAGGCCATAACCAAGGCCTGGCGGCGGGCCTCGACGACCATCGCGGCCTCAGGTACCACGGTGATCCTCGGCCTGCTCACGTTGAGTTTCGGCGAGCTCAACTCCGACCGGAGCCTCGGGCCTGTCAGCGCTATCGGGGTCGCCTGCACGGTCGTGGCGATGTTGACGTTCCTTCCTCTCGCCCTGACGGTCATGCCGAGGGGGATCTTCTGGCCCCGGGTTCCCCGAGCAGACCGCGCCGCCGACGTTGCTACGCAGGGACCCTGGAACACCATTGCTGGCTTCGTCGGGCGCAACGACCGCCGGGTATGGCTGACGGCGGCAGTCGCCCTGGCAATCTGTGCCCTAGGTATCACAACCCTTAAGGCGGGTGGTCTTCCGACTACACAAGGCTTTACCAACCAGCCGGATGCCGTAGTGGGGCAGCAGATCTACGATGTCCACTTCGCCCAAGGAAGTGGCGCACCCGCCCAGATCACGGCCAATGTCTCCTCAATACCACAGGTGATGAGGGCTGTCGCTCGGGTGCCTGGTGTCTCGCGCGCACCGGGATCAGTCTGCATCGAGCCTGACTACGCCAAGATTGCCAAGCTTGACGCCGGCAGGTCCGCGACAGCCGCCGGCTCCGCGGCCAATTGTCCGTCGCCGCAGCTTTCGGTTTCTCCCGAGCGTGGGCGCCTGATTGTGGACGCCACCCTGACCTCCAGCTACGACACCCAGCAGGCCTACGACACGGTGGTGCGGATCCGCTCGGCGGTGCACGCCATCCCCGGGGCGGGCGCCCTGGTCGGGGGCGAGGCAGCGGTCAACTACGACACCATCCAGGCAGCCCGTCACGACCGAAACCTGGTCATCCCGATCGTGCTCGTGGTGATCCTCATCATCTTGATGGCGCTGCTCCGGGCCGTCCTGGCGCCGATTCTGCTCGTCGTCTCTGTGGTGCTGTCGTTCACAGCGACACTCGGGATCTCCGCGTTCTTCTTCAACCACGTGTTCCACTTCGCCGGCGCCGACCCGAGCTTCCCCCTCTTCGTGTTCGTCTTCCTGGTCGCACTGGGGGTGGATTACAACATCTTCCTCATGACCCGGGTCCGTGAGGAGACCCTCTCCTTCGGGACGCAGGGCGGGATCCTCCGGGGCCTGTCGGTCACCGGCGGGGTGATCACGTCGGCGGGTCTCGTCCTTGCCGCCACCTTCGCCGTGCTCAGAATCATCCCCCTCGTGTTTCTGAGCGAGCTTGGCTTCGCCGTCGCGCTTGGTGTCCTCCTAGACACCATCGTCGTCCGCTCCCTCCTCGTGCCGGCGCTGACCCACGACATCGGCAAACGGATCTGGTGGCCGTCCCGCTTGGCGAAGACGGCCGACTGACTTCCGAGGAGACGGGTAGCCCATGTCGCTGATTCCATTGCCTTTTCAGCACCACCGTCGGGTCTGGCCTGAGCTGGGCGCGCACCCACACGAGTCGCGCGCGGTCTCGCCTGAAGCGACGGACGCAACACCGAACGGCGTCGTCCTCGTCGGAGGCAACCGCGGTCTACGTGAGGAAGCCGCCAGCCACCTCGCCACCGCCGCGCGCGTCATCACCCAGGTCGATCATGCAAACCAGCTGACCGACGTCATTGTCACGCGGACACCCCTGAGGACACTCGCCGGCACAGCGGTCGTCCTGATCACCGAGCCATTCCTGCCCGGGTTCGCCACAAGGCTCCAACGTCGGCGCCGCACCTACAGCCTCTTGGAGGAGTATTGCTCACTCGCGACAGCGGCGCATGACCTCGGCGCCGATCGTCTCGTCGTCTGCTCCAGCGCGTTTCTCTACGCCGACGACGGCGGACGGCCTCTGCTTGTCTCTTCGCCCATCGATCTGGGAGCCGAGACGGTCGGCGCGCACGCGGCCGAAGAGGCCGGCCGACTGTTCACCAGCCTCGGAGGCTGCTCGGTCATCCTGCGCCTCGGCTGGGTGTTCGGCGACCACGACCCCATGACCGCCAAAGTGGTATCAGCGGCTCAGAAGGGCTGGCAGCTCATCGAAGGCCGGCCAAGCTCTTGGGTAGCGGCCATCGCCAGCACCGACGCGGCCCGTGCCATCCATGCTGCCTTCACCGCGCCGCCCGGCACCTACAACGTCAGCGACGGGCGCCCGGTGACACAAGGCGCGATACATGCCGTGCTTGAACAAGCCCGGGGAACAGTTCTGCACCCTCTGTACGACGCCTCCTGGGGAGAGTCGGGGACACTCTTCGGCGCCTCGCACCTTGTTGCAGACGATCACTTCGGCGAGGTCACCGGGTGGCAACCCACTGGAACCGACCTTTGTCACTACCTGTTCATGCGCGTCCGGCAAAGAAACCGATCCAGGGATCGGCTCCGCTAGTGGTCCACTGCGAGAGGAGTTCGGGGCGCCGGATGACACTCGAGGCCGTTCGGCCCGCTCGACTCGTTGCCGACCTCAGCAAGGTCTTCGCCAAGCTCCTCGAGCGATCGGAGCCCGACTCGTCTTGGAACACGATCAGCGCGCCCCGGCGCCGGGAGCTTTTCTTACCTTCGGCCACCGCTCTTTCGCCCATCGCTCGATCGCCTCGTCGTCGCGCTCTATCGCCTGGCGTGCCGGCCGCTGGCGGGTCCAGCCGAGCTGTTCGCGAAGAACCCGCCAAACATGTCCGCGGTGATAGCTGACACCGGTGACCGCCTCGATCACCTCTGCCACCCGGGCCAGTGTCCACAGATCGGTGCCATAGCCGTTCGCCTTCGGGCCATTTTGGAGGGCGGCCTCGACCTCGGCGAGCTGGCTGGCGGTCAGCTTCGGTCGCCGACCTGCCCGACCCGTCGCTCGCAGCGCCTCGGTTCCGCCTTTTTTCCATAGCGCGTGCCAATCCGACACCGTCTGGTGCGAGACGCCGAGCTTCCTGCCGATGTCGGCTTGGCTTTGGCCTCCGGCGGCGACCTGACCGCGGTGCTGACATGGAGGCGGTGCGGTGCAATCAGTCGTTTCGGGCGACCTCAGGTCCCGTGATCCGGTTGAGGAGCGGGAAAGTCGAGGCAATGATCGTGAGCGACGCCGCCAGTCCACCGAGCACGGTCGCCCAGTACGCGATGCCCGGGATTCGGAACGCGATGCCGACCTGGGAGTGGAGGTAGAGGGCAGCCGACACGAGGCCGACCACGATCGACACTGCGGCGACAAGGAGGAGTGGCAGCGCACTCTCCAGCGCGACGACACGATGCAGGAGCGCGGTGGGAACACCGGTGAGCCTGAGCAAGCTGAACGGGCGCTTACGCTCGCCCAGCCCGGCGACGATGTTCACGGCGAGACTGCAGGCGGCGATGATGAGGCTCGCCACGATGATCACGTCGGTCATGTCCTGGACCATTGCGAGGAGGCGCGCGGTCGACGGTTTGAACGCCTCGACTGCGACCGGTGTTCCCTGGAAGGGAAAGACCCGTTCGAGCGTGGTCCGTGCCCGTTCGATCGAGCTCGACGACCCGTCGGTGGCGACGACGACCGCGACGACGGGAAGACGCGCGGCCTTCGCCACTGATAGGTCCGCGGACGGCCAGACCGTCGACGACGCGTGCGAGTGGTGCCCAAGCAGGTTCGAAAGGAAGTAGCCGAGACTCGCCACCGTCGTTCCCGGAGCGCACTTGCCGATAGCGGGAGTCTTCGCCAGCTGGTCGCACGCGACGACCCCGAACGATTTCATCTGCTGCGCTTGGGATGGGCTCTGGTGGACCACCGTCACGCTGCGAACTCCCGGCGTCGCGCGGAGCTCGGCAAGCACCTGGCCTGGAACGGAAGGGACTTCGGCGGAGATGGGGCAGTTCGACGTCGAGAAGCTGCAGAACGGGTCGGCAAGGGTGTCTCTCCCCGCGTTTCCTCCGCCGGAACTGCTAGCGGCGGCGATGGAGCTGAGCGCCCCGATCATGGCGCTCGTAACGAAGAGGGCGATCACGAGCCCACTGATGAACCGGAAGGCCGCCTTGGGATTGTCGAGGAGCCGGCGCCCGGCGATGAGCGTGGCGGGGCGACTGGCCCGCTTCACCATGAGTCGAGACCCCGCGGTCGTGAACCACGGTCCAGCGAGAACCAGCCCCGCGACGAGGAGCACGAAGCCCACGAGCAGCTCAAGAAGCTGGCCGCCGACGGCGCCCGGCTTTCCGGCCGCGTCGAAGTACGCGAGCACGGCGATGCCGGCTAGGAGCGGGACGATCCGGACGATCCGTGGTGGGCGGGATGACGCCCGTCGGCTCACGCCGAGCGGCGATATCTGGACTCGGCGAAGCGCGAGGCGCGCGGATACGACCGCGGCGACTGGGACGCCGATCACGGCGAGCACGATGTCGACCCGGTGCAGCGAGAGGTCGCCTTCAGCGAGGGGCGCTCCGGTAAAGGGGACGCTGTAGAGAAGCGGTCGGAAGACGAAGAAGAGTGCGAAGCCGGCTGCAAGGCCCGCAACTGCCGCAACCACGGCCTCCACCGCTGAGATCACAGCAACCTGACGCGGCGTGGCGCCGACGAGGCGCATCGCGGCGAAGCGCTCCTCTCGCCTCGCGGCCGACAGCCGGCTCGCGGTCGCAATCAAGATCAACACCGGCAACAAGAGGGCGACGGCTCCGCCGGCCAGAATGAACTGCAGAACGGGTCCGCTCCCGACGGCGTTCTGGCAGGCGTAACAGTTGGCCGGCGTGCGTTGGATGGCCCCGACCTCGACCGCCCCAGGGACCTGCGAGAGCTGGCTCACGGTGTGGCCGACGACGATGATCAGCGAGTTCGGGGACGGGAGCGCCGCCGCTCCGAGGGTCCCAACTTGACGTCCCGGATACCGGTCACGCAGCTCGTTCGCCGGCTCGGAATTGAGGAGGACCGTAAGGGCCGGCGACGCGTAGTACTCACCGGGTCCCGGCAGGTGGGAAAGCCCCGGCGGGACCGGGGCGCTCGGCCCGGTGGCGGCAACGTCGACGCGGTCGATCGCCTGGTTGCCGAACTGGTCGGTGCTCGACAGCCACCAGAGCCGGTCGGATGCCGAGGTTGGTGGTGACGCCTGTGCCGAGGTGTCAAGCCACGCGCCACGGTCCGTCTGGGCGTGAAGCCCATTGACTCCGGCCAGCGCAGCCAACAACAGACCGACGCCAAGGGCGACGGCCGCCGCGGTGACGAGGACGCGCAGCGCGGCTTCGCGACCACTTCCGAGCGTCAAGCGAAGACCGAGGCGGATCACCGAAAGGCTCCTTCGGCCGAGGTCACCTTGCCGTCGCGCACGATCACCTCGCGGTCGGCGTAGGCGGCGACACGTGATTCGTGGGTGACGAGGATAACCGTCGATCCTTGCTCACGCGCGGCGTGCGTCAACAGGCCCATGACCAGCTCCCCGTTCAACGAGTCGAGTGACCCGGTCGGTTCGTCCGCGAAGAGCACGTCCGGGTGGGCGACAAGACCACGCGCGAGCGCGACCCGCTGGGCCTGCCCACCGGACATTTCGCCAGCGCGGTGACGTTCCAAACCATCGAGTTCGAGTCGTTCGAACCACGACCGCGCAACGCGTAAGGCCTCCGCGCGGCGTATTCCGCCGAGGAGGAGTGGCAATGCGACGTTCTCCTCTGCGGTGAGCTCGGGGACGAGCTGGCCGAACTGGAAGACAAAACCGAAGCGGTCTCGCCGAAGCTTGGAGCGTTCCTGCTCTCGCAGCACGTCGAGGCGCTGTCCGTCGAGGTAGACCTCACCGGAATCCGGGACGAGTATGCCCGCCAAGCAGTAGAGCAGGGTCGACTTGCCCGAGCCGCTTGGGCCCATCACCGCGAGGACCTCGCCGCGTTTCACCGACACGCTCGCCCCACGAAGCGCCGGGGTTTCGCCGAAGGAGATCACGAGGTCCCGCGCCTCGCTGACAATGCCCCCGACCTGGAGCACAGAAGAACCGTTCGCCCCTTTCACGACACGACTTCCTCAGCGAGCGCCGCGAGTCGAGACTCGGTGAGGTCGATCCAGCGAAGGTCGGCCTCCAAGTGGAAGAGCCCATGGTCGGCGAGCAGCGCGTCGACGAGGTTGCCGTTCTGCTTGAGGGCGGTGAGCTCGCGCATCCGCCGGAGGTGCGCGGCACGTTGCACGTCGAGGTACTCCTCCGCGGGGCGGCCGAGCATGATGGACAAGACGACTTTCACGAAGAGGTCGGTCTGCAGATAGGGCTCGGCCGCGATCGGCTCGGCGAGCCACGCCTCGACCTCGCTCTTCCCGGTCTGGGTGATGGTGTAGCGCTTGCGATCCGGACCGGCCCCGGATTCAGCCTCCCCCGCGGTCGCCTTTCCGTCGCGTGCGAGGCGGGCAAGCGTGGCGTACACCTGGCCGAAGGGAAGCGGCCGACCTCGGCCGAAGTAGGCGTCGTAGTCGCGCTTCAGGTCGTAGCCGTGGCTCGGTTCACGATCAAGGAGCCCCAAGAGGGCCATAGGAACACTCATAGCTCAGAGAATACTCTGTGTGTATACGTGCGGTCTATAGACTTCCGCGCCAGTTCGCAGACCGTAGTTACGGAGGGCTTCGAGCTTCGTCGCCACACCTACGTCGACCTCGGGGAAGAGACGCCCGTAGCGGCGTGGGCGAACCCGATCAACGTCCTGAACGAGAACAGGTTCTCACCGGCCAATTTTGGTGTTTTCGGGATCGTGCCCTTTGGCTACGCCCTGTTTGCCTTTGCCCTCGCCGCAACCGCTGGCTTGCTCTTCCGACGGACGCTGCCGGCGATGGCCACGACGATCGTCGCCTACGTGGGCGCCCGATTGGCGGCGACCTATTGGGTCCGTCCACATTTCGAGGCACCGCTCCGTCTCGCCCTGTCATTGAACAAGGTGACCGCGTACGGCTTCTATCGGACGCCCTCGGGCGACCTGACAATGGCTGCCATCCCGCCGAACATGTCGAACGCCTGGCCGCTTTCGGCGTCGATCGTCGACAGGGCGGGCCATGCCCCAACATCGCAGTACCTCGGCCACGCCTGCCCGACACTGCTGACAGGCCAGGGAGACGGTGACCTGCAGGGGTGCGTCGCTCACGTCGCCACCAGGTTCCACGAGGTCGTGAACTACCAGCCGGCGGGCCGCTACTGGCCCTTCCAGATCTACGAGACGGCTTTGTTCGCGCTGGTCGCGCTGGCACTCGGCGCCTTGAGCGTGTGGTGGGTGCGGCGGCGACTTGTCTGATCAACCGCTGGAACGCGGTGACCGAGCACCGCATTGACGCCTTTCACCTAGTACTGCGACTTGCTCCCCCGCTGCCGCCGTTGCAGGGCCGAGGTCAGAGTCGCTCAGAACGGGCTCGCAGATCATCACGGCCACGAGGCAGTTGCCGCGTCATATCGACAGCTCGGCGTGCGCGATATCGCCGAGTACGCGCTCCACGACGAGCGGGCTCGGACTGTGATTGGGTGCGCCTTCGCGAGGGTGAGGATTGACTGTCCTCGCAGGGCTGCGGAGACGGGCCGCTGATAGCGTTGCTCCATGGGTGGACGAGCGACCTACGCGCTTGCGCTCGTCGCCGTCGTGGTCGGTGTTGATGTTCTGTTCTTCAAGCACCACTTTTGGCCACGCCTGATGGTCAACGTTGGCATTGTCCTGATTTTTGAGGCCTTCTACCTACGGTTCCAGGCAGCACTCGGCGGGAAGTAAGCGCCTTCTGGAAGTTCGGCTCCCGGTCCGCAGGCCTTTCGGACTCCGGCATTTCAGATCGCACCATCTGCGCATGGTGAGAGGCCGAGGGCACCCGTTGAAGCCGCCCAGATCAGTCGGTTCCGGGTCGAGCCCTGGAACGGGCGTCACAATTGGAACCTGTGGGCGCCAGCGGACATGTAGTTGTCGTGAGCGATGCCGCGGCGACCGACATGGCACTCTGGCACAGGGCGTTGCGCGGGGACGAGCGGGCCTTCGTCACGGTATACGACCGCTACGCGCAACGTCTGCTGACGTACGCCTACCGGCGCACGGGGTCCTCCCAGCGCGCCGAGGACGTCGTTTCGCTCGTGATGCTCGAAGCCTGGCGGCGTCGCCGTGACGTTCGCTTCGGCTACGACGAGACGATCGCCGGATGGCTCTTTCGCACAGCTCGCTACGTGCTCGCAAACGACGCCCGTTCAGCGCGGCGCCATCGCCAGGCACTCGCGCGGATCGCACAGCTGGCGCCACCTGCGACCGACGAGCTTGATCGCCACTTGGTTGACGACGAACGTCTTCGTCACGCCCTCGACACTCTTGGGCGACTCTCCTCGCGCGACCGGGATGTGCTGGAGCTGGCCGTGTGGTCAGGCTTGAACGAGTCCGAGATGGCGGCCGCCCTCGGGATTCCGGTCGGCACGTTCAAGTCGCGTCTCTCACGAGCTCGACGGCGCCTCGCTGAACTTTGCGCCCTACCACGTCAATCACTTCCTGTTGTCCGCTTGGCCACCAACTCGGAGGAACTGCAATGAACATGCTCGAGGACCTGCCCGCGGGACCGCAGCTGCGGCCGGAACGCGCCGAAGCTGACAAGGCCGTGATGAGCGCCGCTGTGCGAGGGGCCTATCCGACCGTACGGACGGGTCCCTCTCAGCGCTTGGAGCTTGGCGCGCTCTTGAAGAAGCGGTCCATGAGTCGCCGAGTGGCAATCGCCTCGGTGTTGTCGGCAGCCGCACTGGCACTCATCGTTGCCCTCGTCGCCACGCTGGCGCCACAACCATCCCGCGGCCCGCAGGGACCGGTCGCCCGCACAGGCAACCTGCCAGGTGCAGCACCGGCCTGGAGACTCGTGAGCGACGTGTCCCCATCATGGCAGGCGGTCCCGAGTTCGGGCGACGTGCCGGGGGAACCGAAAGGACTGAACTTCAGCTGTCCCACGGCAACCACCTGCTATGCCGCCAATTTCTCGTCCAAGGGACCTGGGACCACGAGCGAGGTCGAGGTCACAGATGACAGCGGCACGACTTGGCGCGCGTTGACGCTGCCCGCCAGTCTGTTGCGCCCGCCTTCGCTTGCCTGCGTCGACGCCGACACATGTGCCATCTTGGGAATCGACGAGTCGGGCAACTCCACGTTTCTCGAGACAACCGATGGTGGGCAGAGTTGGTCTTCTCACGCAGGTCCGAACGAGCTCACCGCGATGAACGAACCCATGCAACTCGCCTGTACTACGGCGACGTCCTGCCTTGTCGTTGCCGCCGGCCCTAACGGCAAGGTCAGCCCAGGCAGCGCAGTCCCCTTCGTAGGTGCCGCCTCATTTATGACCGACGACGGCGGCAACACCTGGTCGACCTCCTCCCTGCCGATCGGCTTCATACCGAGCGCCTTGCAATGCACCTCAGCTGCGAACTGCGTCACGAGCGGCTCCATCTCCCTGGGCGGACCTCCCTTGCCCTCGCAGGCAACGATCCTCTATACGACAGATGATGGAACGAGCTGGGCCACGGCGGCGCTCCCATCGCAGCTCGAAGCCCAGAGCACATTCGCCCCGAGCACATTGTCATGCGCGGACACAGACAACTGCCTTGCGATCTTCTCCGACGTCGCTGATTCCTCCAGCGAAGTGCTCAGCTCGACCGATGGCGGTGCGACATGGGCGGCCACAGCTGCGACAGGCTTTCCGCAAGGGGTCATGACGAACCTCTCTTGTCCAAGCAGTGAGGACTGTTGGGTCGGCGGGGTTGTGGCCAGCACGGGTGCGTCCGCAACCGACCTTGGCACAACTACCGGTGTTGTCGCTTCCACGTCCGAAGGCGGCGCGACGTGGCAGCAAGCCCAGTTGCCCCAAGGCGTCGGCGTCCTCGTGGACATCTCGTGCCCCAACGGTTCGAGCTGTTATGCGTTGGGCCTACAGCAGGTCAACGGGAATAGCAACGTACCGCAGCCGTTCGTGCTCCTCGCCTACGGGAACGCGCCTTCGGCGGGAAGTTGACTTTGGGGCATGAGTTCCATTGAACTCATACTGCTCGATCTGGATGGCCTAGGTGCTGATTGCCCTCGGCCTCCTAGCCACCCCGATCAGACGGCTACGGGCGCCGTGGTCGACAAGGTTTCGCGCCTGTCGGGACTCGGTCCAGAGGCCGTTCGGCGGGACCGGACCGGGGCAGTCGTCGAATAAAGAACGCTCATACCGAGACTGAGCCGGGCATTCACGCAGAACGGTTCCGCGAAGTGGCGGCGCTTCCACGAAGCGGCGGCCGCAGACCAGTTTGCCTGGGACTCAGTGTGCTAAGCGTCCCTCGTCATCATTCGCCACGCCCCGATGGCTGTCCAGAACACGAGCCAGCCCACGATCACCAATGACGCCGCCAAAGTGGACTCGGGTATCAGCCCGCCGACACCACCACCACCCGGGCCTCCGCCGCCGAACGGCGTCGGCAGCCCGCCCGGCTCGATATGGACCATGGCAACGCCCACGACGCCCCGCTCCAGGTTGACGATGTGCGTGATGATGTGACGGCTGAAGATCGGCGTCAGGATCAGTTCCAGCACGATGAGGAGGACGACCGGGACCGTCCGCTGTCCCGTTAACGAGGCCAGTCCGAGGCCGACGATGAACCCGATCGTCGCCTCGAGTGCGATCCACAGCCCGACTTCGACCATCAGCGGAATCGGTGGGACCAAGAAGTTAGAGCGATAGTCGGAGTAGTCCTGGTTGGCAACCGCGACGGCGAACGCCCGAATCTGGGCTGGCGATTCACTGGCGGGGACGGTGATCGTGCCCTTCGGCGTCTTGATGATGGCACCCGGCGGGGGACCGCTGGTCTGACCGTTGCCGCACGGCACGCTCGGCGGCGGGCCGATCAGCCCTTGGCCCCCGTTGTAGTTGAAATTGCAGATGACCTCGTCGGCATGCGACGCCGCCCAGCGGTCCAGCGCCGGGCGCGACAGACCTTGCGGCACGTTGACCCCGTCGTAGTTGAGGTGGATCGGGGCGGCGAAGACGCAAACCGCGCAGACGATCGTGTAGCCAACGGCCACCATGGCGATGACGATGGCCAGCCCGGCGGGGATCCGGGCCAGATACAGGGCCAAACGCGAGCGGCCGGTCACGACCAGGTGACGGAACATGCCTTCGGTGAGATCGACCGACCCCGCCGTGCAGCCGACGGCGGCAGCCACGATAAACCCGAAGATGTACATGACCCCGGCTACCAGCATGGTGAAGATGCTGTAGCCGCCGGCCGGCCCGTAGGACTTCGGGGCGATGGCGTGTGCGAGCAGCCGCACGACGAGGAAGAGGGTGGGGATTCCGATGTTCACCACGATGAGGGCGATCATGAGCCCGCGCCGTTTGCGCAGCTCCATGAATCTCGTCGCGATCATGGCGCCGGTGGGTATCGGCGAACCGCGGTGGTCACGCGGCGCGGCGTCCGGCATAGTTGCCACACTCGGGGTTGTCGGTGCCGACGTCCTCATTCCGGGGCCCCCAGTCGACTCGTGACCTGCAGGAACCACGACTCGAGCGACGTCTGTAACTCCTGCAGCCGATACACCGAGATGCCACCGGTCACCAGGACACGGTTGATCTCGGCGACGACATCGCGCGGCGTCCCGGCCGGCAAGCTGATGCCGAGACCTAGAGATCCGACTTCGATGTGGGCCCCGATGCGAGTGGCATCGATGAGGCTACGAGCTCGATCAGGCTCGGAGCATTCGACCTGGACCGCGAGAGCCGCTCCCGCCAGCAGTTCCGAGATCGGACCTTGGCGGACCACCTTGCCCCGGTCCACGATCGCAACGGCATCACATGTCCGCTCGACCTCATCGAGGAGATGAGAGGACAGCACAACCGTGCGGCCCTCGGCCACGAGCGAGATGATCATCTCTCGCATGTCGGCCATGCCCGCCGGGTCGAGACCGTTCATGGGCTCATCCAGGATGAGCAGTTGGGGGTCCCCGATGAGACAGGCGGCGACGCCGAGACGTTGGCGCATGCCCATCGAGTACTTCGACACCTTGTCATCGGCGCGGTGAAGTATGCCGACGCGCTCAAGAGCCGGTCCGATACGGTCGCGGGCGGCCGGTTCGCGCGCCGCGGCGAGGATCTGGAGATTCTGGCGTCCGGTCAGATGGCCGTGGAACCGAGGTTCGTCGACAATGGCGCCGACTCGCGCCAGTGCCAGATCGCGATGTCTGGGGACCGGATATCCGAGCAGAGACATCGTGCCGGCATCGGCGTGCGTCAGGCCCAAGAGCACTCGGATGAGGGTGGTCTTTCCGGCGCCGTTGGGACCAAGGTAGCCGAAGGCGCATCCTCTCGGGACGAGAAGCTCGACGTTGTTCACGGCCACGTTCTCGCCGAATCGCTTGGTCAGCCCATGGGTCTCTACGGCCCAGCGGCTCTCGGTTCGGTGCTCGAAGGTGTCAGGGACAGTAGCGGTGCTCATCTGTTGTCCTTTCCGCTATCGCCGCGTTGACGGGCCGCACCTTAGCGGGTCGCCCGCGTTGGTCCCTGCACCTGACCGATGAAAGGCCGCTGGGCGAAGGTCTTTGCATCCCATTGTCACGACATTTGTGACCTGTGGCAATCAGGGATGACCCTGACCCTTCCCCTAGTGGAGAACCTCGCTCGCGACGAAATTGCTGGGCCGCTCCGGATCCTGACGAGAACCACGTAGCCGCTCTGATGGCTTCGGCGGTCCGACGCTGGGAGTACCGATCGACTGTGAGGTTCTCGAGCCCCGGAACATGAGTGCCGATCGCCCTGATTCCGCGCTCGCGCGGAACGTCAACGGCAGCTATTCACCTGCACGCCGATCAGGGAGCCTGTCCCCTTCGCGGGGGCCAAGTGGTCTGGCGCTCCTAGCGGTCCGGATGGCGGCTTGAGCTCACCCTGTCGATTTGACCGTTCAAGAAGTTTTCGTGAACCGATCGGGCTCGTAGTGCAATAGAGAGGTGATGGATGACGACGGGCTGATCGCCCGAGTCGCCGCTGGTGACGACGGGGCGCTTCGGGAGCTGTTTTCCCGGCATGCACCCTGGCTGGCCGCGCGCCTGCGGGTGGTGCTGCCGGCCGTGGATGTGGAGGACGTGTTGCAAGAGACCTTTCTCGGGGTGTGGCGGGGGGCGGCCGGCTACCGACCCGATGGGACGGGCGGCGGATGGCTGTGGGGGATCGCGCGCCGCCAGGCGGCCCTGTTCTTGCGCCGCCGAGGACCGGGAGAGCTGGTACTGCCCGCTGTTGTGGAAGCGGATATGGGCGGCGTCGGGGATCCGAACGAGGCGGTGCTGTCGCGACTGGACTTGGAGAAAGCGGTCGCCGCCTTAGGCCCTGCGGGCGGGCCGGACCGGGAAACGTGGCAGCTGTTGTGTGTCGAGGACCGGTCGGTGGCCGAGGTGGCCGTGCTGATGGGCGTGCCGGAGGGGACTGTGAAGAGCCGGGCACATCGGGCCCGGCAGTTGCTGCGGGCGGCACTTGGTGACCGGCTGGCGGTGGAGGGAGATTCGTGATGAGCGACATGCACACGACGGGCCAGGAATGGGACGGGGCGCCGCCGGATGTCGATCTGGGAAGGGTGTGGAGAGCGGTGGCCACAGAGGTGTGGCGCCGCCAGCCGAGCTGGCTAGAGCGCCGTGTTGCGAGGTGCTTGGGCTCGCCGGGTCTGGCGCGGGCCCTACTGACAACTCCTTCGCTGTTGGTGGCGTGGCTGATCTCGACTGTGGTTGTGCTCGCGGTGGGGGCGGCGGCGACAGTCGGGACGGGCCTCCCGCTCGTGGCGCTCTTGGCCCCGGCGGTCGCGGGGGCAGGGATCGCCTACGCCTATGGGCCGGGGACGGACCCGTCGTGGGAGCTGTCATGCAGCATGGTGGTCAGCGACCGGATGGTGCTACTTGTGCGAGCGCTGGCCGTCTTCGCGGTCAATGCGGTCTTGGGGTTGGCGGCCTCTGCCGCGTCAGGTCTGGCCGCGTCGGTCACTTTCGGCTGGCTTGTCCCCATGACCGCCGTATCGGCGCTGGCCTTGGCTGCGGCGACCGTCGCCCGCTCGGCGAACGTGGGCGTGGCGGCGGGAATGGCCGGCTGGGCAATCATGGTCTTGGCGGCCCAAAGAAGTTCGGGCCAGTGGAGCGCGGCGATCACCGACTGGGCCTTAGTGCCTCCTTACCTGATCTTCGCTGCTGGCTGTGCCGCAGTGGTGATTCTTGTTACCCGTGTTCCACGAGGAGCGTCATGAACATCGACATCGATCATCTGACGAGAAAGTTCGGCCGTACCCAAGCGGTGGCCGGAGTCGACCTGCAAGTCGGTCCCGGAGTGTTCGGGCTCCTCGGCCCGAACGGTGCTGGCAAGACCTCGCTTCTGCGCATGATGGCCACCGTGCTGCAACCGTCTTCAGGAAGCCTGCGACTTTTGGGCCGCGACCCTCACAACTACGGCCAGCGTCGTGAGATCCGCCGCCGACTGGGCTACCTGCCTCAGAACCTGGGCTACTACCCAGGGTTCACAGTCGTGGAGTTCGTTGAGTACTTCGCCCTCTTGAAGGAGATGCCCCCCGCTCAGATACCCGCTGCGGTAGCTGCCGCCGTAGAGCGGGTCGAGCTCGGGGGAAGGGCCAAGTCCAAGCTGCGCACCCTCTCGGGCGGGATGTTGCGCCGGGTAGGGATCGCCCAGGCCATCGTGAACGACCCTGAGCTGCTGCTGTTGGACGAGCCGACGGCCGGGCTCGACCCCGAGCAGCGGGTGCAGTTCCGGGCCGTGCTGCGCGAGTTTGGCGAGAAGGCCACGGTGGTCGTGAGCACGCACCTGGTCGAAGACGTCGGGGCCGCCTGCACCGAGGTGGCGCTCATGGACCGGGGACTCATCGTGTTTCGGGGCACCCCCGACGAACTCACGGAGCGAGGAGCCGGCCACGGTTTGGGCGACTCGCCGTTGGAACGGGGCTACAGCGCCGTGCTTGCCGGGGGGCGGGCATGACCTCGGTCACGGTCCCGCCACGCGCCCAGTCAGAGCGGGTTACCCCGACGCGTCACGCGTGGTTGCTGCGCCTAGAGCTTCACCACAGCACCATGATCTGGCTCCTCCCGCTGCTCGGCGCCCTGTTCTACTTCGACGCCTTCCACAAGGCCGCGGGCTATCCACCGTTGTGGTTCGTGCGCTCCTCGGTTATCCTGCACGAGCTCGTCCCGGACGTCTCGCTGTTCGCGGCGGGCGTCGCCGCCTGGACCGGATCGCGGGAGGGACGGCGCCAAACGGTCGACCTTGTCACCATGGCGGCCCGGCCGCGCTGGGCCACCGCGCTGGCCTCGTTTGCCGCCACCACCATCTGGACCCTGGCGGCGTTCCTCGGCTGCGTCGCGGTGCTCTACGGGGCCACGGCGACCCGAGCCAGCTGGGGTGGGCCGCCTTGGTGGCCGGTTGCTGCTGGAGCGGCGGTGCTGTGCGCCTTCTGCGCGCTGGGGTTCGCTGCTGGGCTCTTGTTGCCCGGTCGGTTCACCGCCCCGCTGGCTGCGCTTGTGACATTCCTGGTGCTCATAGTTGCGTTCCGGGTTGTGCTCAACGAGTCGCACCCCAGCTTCGCGCTCCTCTCGCCGATGAACTCGGTGCCGCACGGGGACGCCGGGGTGTTCTTCCATTACTTTTCCGACCTCTACATCGTCCAGATCATGTTCTTCGGCGGGATCGCCGTCGCGGTCCTCGGCGGACTCGGACTTGCAACGGCGTCGGGCAGCCGGATCGTGTGGCGCACCGCAGCCGTCGTTACCGCGCTTGGTCTGGCGGCCACCTGTACCGGCGTCGGCCTCGCCGGGACCGCCCGCGTGGAGGCCAACGGCGTGGTCATCCCCGCCGTCCACGACGCAGCCAGCGACCGGCCCATCGCCTACACGCCCGTCTGCCAGCAAGGAGCGATCCCCGTCTGCGTCCATCCCGCCTTCCGGGCCTACCTGCCCGACCTCGTTGCCGCCTTGAACCCGCTCATACATCAGTTCGCGGTGCTCCCCGGGGCACCGGTGCGTGTCGAGCAGGTTTCTTCCTCGACCACGCCGGAGCTGTCGGTGGCGCTGAGCGCGACCGAGATCGACACCTTGGTCGGTACCAGCGCGACGCTCACCGGTGACCCTCCGGTGCTACACCTGGCCCTCACCGAGCTGCCGAGCCAGCCGGAACCACCCAGTTCACAGCCACTCGCGATCGAGCAGGCCGCCTTTGTGGATGCCTTCATCGGCCCCGCCGAAGGTACTCTCGGCGACCCGGCTCAGGCGGCGATCGAAGCCGCCTTGCTCCACAACGCCGGTTCGCTTCCATCACCCGCGGCCAAAGCCGCAAATCGGTTTGCGGCCCTCGCTCTGGACGTGCAGCGTGCCTGGCTGCTTAAGCACCTGCCGGCCCTTCGATCGGGCCACATCGCTCTGGCACAGATCCCGTGACCCCCGACCAGGTACGAACGCCCGCGGGAGCAGAGTCGAGAATCCCCCACCACCTACCAAGCTGGGGCAGTGCCGCAGCCGGTTCACGGCTGGTACGCCTTTACGTCGCCAGCCGGCGCGTCCCCGTCGCTCTGGGAGCGCTCGTTGGCTGCAGCTTGGTCTTGCGCGCCGCTCTCGAGTGGCATTGGATACCCAGTGGCGGCCCGCTCACCCAGCAGCTGCCGGCGCTGCTGGAGGCTGGAACGGCATCGGTCATCGCGGTTTCCACGTACAGTCCGTTCGGCGAGCCTGAACGAGCCACCGGTCGCTGGCTTCTGTATCTGCGGTTCGGCACGGCTGTAGCCCTCACCGGAATGGCGGTCGGCTTGCTCAGCGCCGGAGCCGCAGCAACACACCTGCCAGGTGGCTCTCTCGACGTGGTGCGCAACGTCGCCGGTATCACAGGCGTCGGCCTCATCTCAGCCGCCGTGATCGGCGGACGGTTCTCCTGGATCGGACCGATGGCATACCTAGTCCTGAGCGAGGACGCGATATTGAACGCCTGGAGAACCCCTTGGATCTGGCCGACCACACCATCACAGGACGCCGGCGCCGCCCTCTGTGCCGCCCTGGTGTTCGTCGCCGGCGTCGCCATCATCACCGCACGCGGCGCTCGCCAGCGCGCCGCCGAGTAGCCAACTGACCATAGACCTCCGTAGCCACCCCAGGACGTCGACTGAACGACCACTGATTCGTAGCAGGTAACGCGTGACTCAGGTCGCGATCGGCTCCGCTGAGTCGGCGCTGGGACTATGTGTGGTTGCAGGACATCCCGGACACCTGTCGCGAGACATAGCGGACACCAGAATGGAGAGGTGTACGCATGGAACTCGCAGTGTTCTTGGTCAACTCCGTCGTCGTCGAGAAAAAGAGCGTGGCC